>JBOFGW010000230.1:0-4458 GCA_051649325.1 Burkholderiaceae bacterium
GAACTCGCTTCGCTCAGACAGCTTTTGCCCGAAACCCCGCAAAGCAAAGTACAAAAGCGGCGCTGTAGAGGGCTGTTCAACGTGCGGGCACCGCGCTTTAAACGGCTGATTGATTATCAAATGAGTTCAAATAGCTCTACGCAATATCCATGCGCTTTTTCAAGCATTTTTGCCTGAAAAAGCGCGTAGATATTGCGTAGTCGCTACTCGCAGTGGCTAATTGCAGCTTCAACCTTCTTCACAGATCTTTACACCATCGCATCCGGTTTCACTTTTACTGCGCTGGTATTCTGCACATTGTCTGATTCAACGTTTTGATTCAATGGCAGGTTGTCGATTCTTTCCTAGTCCCGGCAAGCACCGCCGCACCGACTGAATGCCGCATACCCTTGTTGCACACGTAGCTGCAGCGCCTGCATCTCTGCCGACGTACGCGCCGCGCAAACGCGCGGCGGGGCTGCTGCTGGCCGCGCTGATTCATGTGCTGATTATTCTTGCGCTGTTGCTGCATCGCGCGCCGCCCAAACCCGCGGGCACGCCGGGCAACGTGGTCATCATCAACTTGCCGCCGCTGGCGCCAGAGGAAGCGCCGCCGGCAGCCAAGCCGCCGCCTTCGCCACCTAAGGCGAGTCCCGCACCAAGACCACCGCGGACGGCACCTGTGCCCAAGCCGCGCACCGCGCCGCCGCCGGAGATTGTGGTGCCGCCGCCTGAAGTGCCGCCACCGCCCGAGCCGCCGCCACCCGTGAGCGCGGAGCCACCGATGGATATGCAAAGCTACATCAGGCAAAAGCGCCGCGAGGCTGCTGAGCAAGCTGCGCCCAGCGCGCCGGCAGCACCGTCAGAGAATGACATCGCGATGGCCAACATCAACCGCAACCTGCAATCGATCACCGGCGGGCGGCCGGGCGCGAGCGGGGTATTTGAGATTTTGCACAAAGGCCAGCGCGAGGCGCGCTTTGCCTTCAACGGCTGGACGCCGGGCATCGGCGGCAACTGGCGCGAGGTGGTGGATGTCGACGCCGGCCTGGGCGGCAATGTTGAGCTGGCCATCATCCGCAAAATGATCGAGATGATCCGCGGCCACTACAAGGGCGACTTTAACTGGCAATCACACCGCTTGAACCGCGTGATCGTGATGTCTGCGCGGCCGCAGGACAACGCGGAGTTGGAAGCGTTTTTGATGCAGGAGTTTTTTGGGGCGCGGCGGTAAAACGGCAATACGCAATATTCATGCGGATTTTCAGCCATTTTTGGCTTGAAATCCGCATGAATGCTGCGTAGAGGCAGGTTTGACTCCAGCCGCAGCGTGCACCAAGTGCCTGCGCCGACTTGAGCACCTGCCGCTTATCGGCTGCACCGAACTTGCCGCTTAGTGTGCAAGTCTGAACGCAAGCATTCGCTTACACACCAATCCAGATTTCACTCTGACTTGTCCATATATTTCATCAAGAAAAGGTCAGCCATGCGCAAATTCACAGCGGTCTTTGCGTTAGCAACAATTGCCTGTAGCGCGCTTGTTTCGTGCGGGGGTTCGTCTGAAGGCGGCGCTGCGCAGCCCACCAGCAACGGCGCGGCGGCCCCAACGCCAACCGCAAGTCCGGGGCCTAGCACCACGCCGCCGCCGCCTACACCCACACCTACTCCGACCGCAACGCCGGTCACCGGTGTTTTGCCGGCTGCGCCCCCACCGCTGACAAGCGCTGGCGCGCTCAAGTGGTCAGACCCTGCGACGTGGGGCGGCACATTGCCGGGCGCTGATGCGGTGGTCGTGATTCCAGCCGGCCGCACTATTGTGATGGACGTGGATGTCAAAGTACGCAGCTTGCGCGTAGAAGGCGCATTGCTGTTCGCCGACAAAGATCTCACACTGCGCAGTAATTGGATTGCCGTGGCTGGCGGGCGTTTGCAAGCGGGCACCCGCGAAGCACCACGCATGAACAAGCTTGTCATTGAGCTGGATGCCGCCGATCAAGCCGAAGATGTGCTGGGCATGGGCACCAAATTCTTGGGGGTATTTGGCAACGGCGCTATTGAGCTGCACGGCGCGCCGCGCACGAGCTGGAGCAAGCTCAACGGCACTGCCCTGGCGGGTGCAGACCGCATGACCGTGCTGGATGCGGCTGGGTGGAAGGCCGGTGACCAAATCATCGTCGCCCCCACCGACTTTGAGCCTGCTGAAACTGAAACCCGCACGATCAAGAGCATCAGCGGCAACACGCTCGTGCTGGACGCGCCGCTGCGCCATCAACACTGGGGCAGCATTGAGGAGCTGGCCACCACCGGTCAAAGCATGGATATGCGTGCACCGGTGGGGCTGCTCACGCGCAACATCACTATCCGCGGCAGCACACCGCAAGACGGCAAATTCGGCGCACATGTGATGGCGATGGATAGCGCGTTGCTGCAGTTGGCTGGTGTGGAAATCACCGGCGCGGGCCAGCGTGGCAAGCTGGGCCGTTATCCGCTGCACTGGCATTTATCCGGCAACGCGGGCGAGCGCTCTTACGTGGTGGATTCGGCGATCCATACCAATTTTCAACGCGGCGTGGTGATTCATCGCACCAACGGTGTGCTGATGCGTAACACCGTGGTGGCCGACAGCTTTGGTCACTTGGTGTTTCTGGAAAGCTCCAATGAAGTGCGCAACACCTTCGATGGCAACTTGGTGATGCACACGCGGCCGTATCCGCCGGCGGACATGAACCCCGAGATTGGTTTTGACCACCAGTGCGGCTGCCATGTGTCCAACGGCAATAGCCCGTATGGCCGCACCTCCGGTTTTTGGATCTCCAATGCCTACAACACCTTGGTCAACAATCACGTGGCCGCCATCAACCATGGCAACGGCTATTGGTACGCCGAGGCGTTCTTGCATCCGCAGCGCGATGCCGATCTGACCTCGCCGGGTCGCGGGCAGCCGGTGCCCAGCTTGCGCAATCATCTTGCCATGGGCACCTTTCGCGACAACACTGCGCAAACTATCAAGGCAGATTCGCGCTATTACCGCGCCAACTTTATGAACGTGGCGGGCTCTGCGCTGTTTATTGATCGCATTCCATATGACAAAGAGTCCGTATTTGATGGTCTGCGGATGTGGAAGATTGCGCACTCTGGCGTGTGGGGTGCATCTGAAACACCCAACCGCTATCACGACAGCCTACCCACGCAAGTGCTTGCGCCGCAGATCACGCGCCTTGTCAGCGCCGATGCGCGTGCCGCGCTGAACAACGGCATGGGCGCACAGCCCACGCTGCGCGTGCGTAACAGCGTGCTGTACGCCTTCACGGCCAACCAGCCGGCCGGGCGTGACCCCAACACGTTTGACTGGAAAACTTTTTTGAACAACAACGGCAATGATTCAGACGACTTGCACTGGAACGCTGCGCAAACCTATCCGTCATTCAACTTGGTCGCCAACGATGCCAAACCGGTGCCCGAGGCAAGCATGACCAAAATTGGGATCAACGCCAACATGCAGCAATACTCAGAATTTAAAGACGTCATCGTCAAGGGCTACCCTTATGTGGAGCCGCGCTAGGAATTTTTAGCGGTTCGCACGAGGTCTACGCAGTATTCATGAGGGTTTTGAAGCAAAAATGCCTTAAAACCCGCATGGATACTGCGTAACCGCTATTCAAACGGCAGCTCCAACATCCGCGGTTCTTCTTTATGCACCGCCTTCGCCGCGTATTCATATTCAAACGACGAAACCCGCACACCCACCAGCCGCACGGCGCGCTTGAGTTCCACGCGCGATAGGCACTCAAACGCGGTCTTGCGGATCAGTACTTCGTCATCCGTAAACACCTCAATTGTTTTGTCGCGCGTGACAATTTTGAAGTCGGCAAATTTGATTTTGATGCCGATGGTCTTGCCTTTGAGTTTTTTGCGCTGCAAGTCGCTAGCTACTTGTTTGGACAGGCGCGCGAGCCATTTGGCGATCTCTTGCCAGTCGCGCGTGTCCACATCAAACGTATCTTCGCGGCTGACGGATTTGGTTTCGCTCACGGTCACAATCGGCCGGTCATCCAGTCCGCGTGCGGCGGCGTACATCCAGCGCCCGTAGCTTTGACCAAAGCGCGCGAGCAGCGCATCCAGCGGCACGGCAGCAAGCTGGCCGATGGTGCGCACGCCCATCGCTTCCAGCTTGGCATCTGCTTTGGGGCCGATGCCGTTGATCCGTTTGGCGGGCATCGGCCAGATGCGCGATTCGATTTCATTGGCATACAGCATGGTGATGCCGTTGGGTTTGTTCAGCTCCGAGCAGATTTTTGCGAGCAGCTTATTGGGCGCGACGCCGATGGAGCAGGTGAGCTGCGTGGCGGCAAACACGCGGGCCTGGATGTTGCGCGCGATGGCTTCGCCGCCATCGTTTTCAGCATGCGGAGATGTGCCCTCACCCCCGCCCTCTCCCGCTGATGCGGGAGAGGGGGCTTGAGTGCTCGCTTGCCGGTT
>JBOFGW010000231.1:0-1789 GCA_051649325.1 Burkholderiaceae bacterium
ACCGGTAGTGTATCGGTTTGCAGTGCTACAGTCGAGCGTATGAACACTGCGCAACTCACCGCGATTTTTATGCTGGCCGTGGCGGGCTCTTACACGCCGGGGCCGAACAACACGATTGCGATGGTCACCGGAGTGCATCACGGCTTTGCCCGCGCGCTGCCGCATATCGCCGGCGTGGTGGTGGGCTTCTCCAGCATGCTGGCGCTTGGTGTTGCCGGCGTGGCCGCGCTCATCACGGCGCAGCCCGCACTGCTGCGCGTCATTACCTTTGCAGCTTTAGCTTACCTGCTTTATCTGGCTTGGCAGTTGTGGAAAGCGGATGCGATGCATGCGCAAGACGCATTCAAACCGTTTTCGTTTTTCAAGTCCGTCTTCTTTCAGTACATCAACCCCAAGGCGTGGATGTTTGCGGTAGCGTTGACGACTGCCACCGCGGGTGTGGCTGCCGGCTGGCTGGAGAAATTTGCCGTCACCGCCGGCATCGTTGCGCTGCATACCGTGCTTGCACTCGCGCTCTGGGCATGGGCGGGCGATGCACTATCGCAGTGGCTGCGCGTGGGCACGCGGCTCATGTGGTTTAACCGCGCGATGGCCGTGTTGCTGGCGGGCACCGCGCTGTGGATGGGGCTGCGCGCATGACAAACGAAGCTAGAGGAACCGCATGACTGCCACAACCCGCGGCATGTTGCTCGGTTTGGTAGGCGTTGCAATCTTCAGCCTCACGCTGCCCATGACACGCTTTGCGATCAAAGAGCTTGATCCGCTGCTGCTTTCTTCCGGCCGTGCGCTCGCTGCCACGATTCCCGCCGCGCTGATGCTCTGGCTCACCCGCGCGCGCTGGCCCAACCGCTTGGAGTGGCGGCACATCGCGCTGGCGAGCATCGGCATCGTGCTGGGCTGGCCCACGCTTTCATCGCTGTCGATGAAGTACGTGCCGGCTGCGCACGGCGCGCTGATCAACGGCTTGCTGCCGATTGCCACCGCATTGATCGCGGCGCGTTTGCATGGCGAGCGGCCGAGCAAGCTCTTCTGGCTGCTGGCCGTACTCGGCAGCACGCTGGTGGTGAGCTACGCGCTGATTGAAGGCGGCGGCAAATTTCAGCCGGGCGATGGCCTGATGCTGTTTGCCGTGGTGATGGGCGGGCTGGGCTATGCCAGCGGCGCAGAAGCCGCGCGCACGCTGGGCGGTTGGCAAACCATCTGCTGGGCGCTGTGTTTATCTTTTCCCTTTTTGTTGCTGCCGGGTGCGTGGCTGTTTGTGTCGACCAACGCGCAGCAGGCAGGCGTTGTCAGTTGGGCGGCATTTGCGTATCTGGCGCTGATGAGCCAGTTTGTCGGCTTCTTTGCCTGGTACAGCGGCCTGGCGATGGGCGGCACCGCGCGCGTGGGCCAAGTGCAATTGCTGCAGATGTTCATGACGGTGAGCGCCGCCGCGCTACTGTTTGGCGAACCGGTGAGCTGGCGCACATGGGTGTTTGCCGCGGCGATTGTGGCGCTGCTGTATTTTGTGCGGCGCGTGCCGATGACTAATTCATCTCTACAGAAAGTGAAACCCGCGTGACCCGCTACGACTACGTGACGCTCGACGTCTTTACCACCACCCGCTTTGGCGGCAATCAGCTCGCGGTGATTGTCGATGCACGCGGTTTGAGTGATGCGCAAATGCAAGCCATCACCAAGGAGTTCAATTTTTCCGAAACCACGTTTGTGCTGCCGCCCAAAAACCCTTCACACACCGCGCAGGTACGCATTTTCACTCCGGGCGGCGAGCTGCCGTTTGCAGGTCATC
>JBOFGW010000232.1:0-3119 GCA_051649325.1 Burkholderiaceae bacterium
TACGTGCAAGGGAAAATCTCGCGCACCGTGCTAACCGCACCGCGTGACCCTGCCATGGAACCGCTTGCACTGCCCGCGCAGTCCGTCGCCGCCATGCTGGGCGTGCCGCTTGAATCGTTGCACACCACGCTGCCAGTGCAAGCTTGGGGCTGCGGCGTTCCATACATTGTGATGCCGATGGCAGGCCGTGAACAGTTGACCGCGGCGCGGCTGGACACGGCAATTTGGCGCAGCGTGCTGGCGGCCGAAACGGCACAAAAGCCATATCCCTGCGTGTTTGATGCGACCACCCGCAGGGCTTGGGTGCGCATGTTCGCGCCTGGGCTTGGCGTGGCGGAAGACCCAGCCACTGGCAGCGCAGCTGCAGCGCTGGCTGGCTATCTGGCAACACATATTGAAGCGATAGATGGCACGTGTGCGTGGACGATTTATCAAGGCAGCGAAATCGGACGGCCCAGCAAAATTGATTTATCGTTTGAACGCGTGCGCGGCGCAGCGAAAAACGTGCGCGTGGGCGGCAGTTCGGTATTGGTGATGCAGGGCACGCTGCATATCGACTGATGCGCTGCTCTGTCAGAGCAAGTACGCAATATCCATGGGCTTTTCCGAGCAAAAATGGCTCAAAAGCCGCATGAATATTGCGTAGAGCATCTTTAATTCTTCTTTAAAACACGTGTTTCACCCAAGCCGAAGAGTACAAACTCCTCCGGCTTCACACCGAGTTTTTCGCGCGCTTTGGGCAGATTGTCGATCGGCGCATCGATGCGGTCATCGCACAATCTGAACGTGCCCCAATGCACACCCATCGACAGCTTGCTGCCGACGTCTTTGTGAATCTGCACCGCTTCTTCTTCATTGACGTGCTGGGTTTTCATGAACCAGCGCGGCTCGTAGCAGCCCACCGGGATCTGCGCGAAATCAAAGCCACCGTATTTGGCGAAGATGTCTTTGAAGTCTTGTGAATAACCGGTATCGCCGCTGAAGAACATCTTGTATTTGTCGGCCTCCACCACAAAGCCGCCCCACAGCGTTTCATGGCGATCCCACGGCGTGCGGCTGCTCCAGTGCTGCACTGGTACGAGTGTGATCTGCGCGTTTTGCACGCGATGCGAATCCCACCAATCTAGTTTGACGACATTTTCAATGCCTTCATTCTTTAGCCATAGATCAATGCCCAGCGGCACGATGAACAGTGGTGGCCCGCCAGCCTGTGCTTTGAGGTCAAGAACAGTCGGCCGGTCCAGATGGTCGTAGTGGTTGTGACTGATCAGCACGACATCAATGCGTGGCAAATCCTTGAGCTGAATGACCAGCGGTGTTTCGCGCTTAGGGCCGGCCCAAGTCACCGGCGCGGCGCGATTGTGAAAATGCGGATCGGTCAGAATATTCAGGCCGCCGATTTGCCACAGTGCAGTTGCATGGCTGATCCACGTCACCGACACATCGCGCTTATTGCTACGCAAATAGTTCACATCGGGCTTACCCACCGGCACGCGCGCGGGGTCCTGCTTGGCCAGCGTGCCAGTGAGGCGTTGCCACTGCCAGGTCCAAAACCCATCACCGCTGACCTGCGTTTGGTTATCCAGATACTGGTTGGTGAAACCGGTGGGGCGATGATGCTTCTTGGCAGGATCGTAGTACGCGTTGTGGCTGGCGCAGCCGGCAAGCAGTAGCGCAGCAAACGCGGCACCAACAACCGCGCGCATCATTGCGGCAAGCCAAGCTTGATGTTTTTGCCGCTCACGCCAAACTGCTTGCCTTTGCGTGCGCGCTTGCCTTCATACTCATGCAGGCTGCGCAAGCTCATGTTTTCTTGCATCATCTTGCCGCGGAATTCGCGCGCCACACTTAACCCCGCGCTGCCAATTGCAAGCGCAGTGATAAGCGCTTCACCCTTTTCAATGTCCATCAAGATCACGCCCTTGCCGCCGGCAGACAGCACTTTGAGTTCATCCATACCAAACACCAGCAGCCGCTCTTTGCCCGGCTTGCCGCCAAAGCAGGCAATGTGGCTCACGCCGGGCGCAACCGGCTGCGGGCGCAGCGGCTCATCGCCTTCGTCCAGATTAAAGAACGCCTTGCCCGCGCGCTGACGCGTGACCATGTCAGACAAACGCGTGCCAAAACCCATGCCGTTCTTGCTGGCCATGAGCAGCGCCGTGTCACCATGGCCGGCGATCATGTGCGCCACGCGCGCGCCGGGTTCAAGCTCAATCAAGGTGGTGACCGGCGCGCCATCACCGCGCGCAGATGGCAGGCTGCTTACCGGCACGCTGTACGCGCGGCCGGTGTTTGACAGCACCACCAGCGTATCGAGCGTGCTGCATTCAAACACGCCGTACAGCGCATCGCCCTGCTTGAAGGTGAACAGGCTCGCGTCATGCCCGTGCGCTTGGCGCGCGCGCACCCAGCCTTTTTCACTCACAATCACGGTGACCGGCTCGTCTTCAATCTTGACTTCTGCGCTGGCCTTGGCGGCTTGCTCTATCAATGTGCGGCGGGCGTCACCATAGGTTTTTGCATCGGCCTGTATTTCTTTGATCACCAGTTTTTTAAGCAGCGCTTCGCTACCCAGCAGTTCTTCAAGCTCCTTCTTTTCGCTGCGCAGTTCTTTGAGTTCTTGCTCGATCTTGATGCCTTCCAGCTTGGCCAATTGGCGCAGGCGAATGTCAAGAATGTCTTCTGCCTGCCGCTCTGAAAGTTTGAAGGCCGCAATCAAATCTGCCTTGGGATCATCCGCCGCGCGAATGATCTTGATGACCTTATCGATGTTAAGCAGAACCGCTTGCCGCCCTTCCAGAATATGGATGCGGTCATCCACCTTGCCAAGCCGGTGCTGCGTGCGGCGGCGCACGGTGTCGATGCGGAACGTGGCCCATTCGGTAATCAGTTCACGCAAGCTCTTCTGCCGCGGCCGGCCATCCAGACCAATGGCCACCAGATTGATGGAGCTGGATGATTCCAGCGACGTTTGCGCAAGCAAAATATTCGCAAGCTCATCGCGGTCGATCTTGCTGGTCTTGGGCTCAAACACCAGACGCACGGCGGCGTCTTTACCTGACTCATCGCGCGCTGCATCCAGCACGCTGAGCAGTTGGCTCTTAAGCTGTTGCTGCTCG
>JBOFGW010000233.1:0-2463 GCA_051649325.1 Burkholderiaceae bacterium
GTTCTAGCGCTTGCACTGCATCGCATAATCTTCCTCAAGCCGCGTGCGCTTGAGTTTTTTCTTCTCCGCATCCTATGGCGTGACGGACTTTTCGTCTTCCTTGGCGCGCTTCACGCGCACGGCGAGCCGCTCGCATTTCTTTGCCTGCGCGTTGTCGCGTTTTTTAGCAGCGGCGTTGGCGTTGGCCTGCTTGGTTTCCTGCTTCTCGCGCGCAATCCGCAGGCGTTCTGCGTCTTTGTATTCTTGTGATGCGCGGTTTACCGCAGTGGTTTGCTCGGTCACGGGCGGCGCGGCGGCTTTGCCTACTTCGCGCACGGATTTTGTGCCGGCAGGGCATGCGCCTTCAACATAAGTCACTTTGCCTGCTGCATCTTCACAGCGGGTGGCTGCAAGGCCGTCAAGCTGCCACACCAACAACAACCCCAGCGCTGCCGCGCGTGCGAGTGCCCGCATGTCTGTCCCCCAAATAGCTTATTTCTTATCGACTGCACTTTAGCAGCGCTATATCAAGAAGCGCGCTTGCACTCCGCTTCATATTTTGTTTCTGTGTTTTGAACGCGCTTGGCAAATTCGTCGTACTTCGGGCCAACCTCCATGTTGGTCAGGCGTTTTTTCATCGCCTCCAGCTCGCTTTTACGGCTGACGCAGCGGCGCGCTTGCGCTTCGGTCAACTGCGGCTTTAGGGGGCAAGAATTGTTTAGCTCGGCGTTCATCTCAACCTCGCTCTTGGTGCGCGAGCGCACGTCTTTCACGCCTTTGTAGCCTTCTGGGCAGAATTTTTCGACGTAGGACACGCCGCCTTTGCCGTCTTCGCAGCGCAGCAAACCGGGCTGCTGGGCAAAGGCCGAGGTGGCGAGCAGGCCAAACATCACGGGGGCAAACAGTTTTACGTTGAGTTTCAAGATGATTTCCTCACAAAATTTTGCCGGGGTTCATAATGCCCAACGGATCAAGTGCTTGTTTGATGACACGCATGAGTCTAAGTTCAACAGCGCTCTTATAGCGCGGCAGCTCCGCGCGCTTGAGCTGGCCAATGCCGTGCTCGGCGCTGATGCTGCCGGCGTGCTTGGCCACTTGGTCGTGCACCAGGCGGTAAATCGCGTCTTGCTGAGCTAAAAACGCGGTTTCAGAGGTTTCTACGCAATATCCATGCGGTTTTTCAGGCATTTTTGCTTCAAAAGGCGCATGGATATTGCGTAGACCATATTCTGGCGGTGATACGTTGTAGTGCAAATTGCCATCGCCCAGATGACCAAATGTCACCATGCGCACGCCGGCAAAGTGTTGCTGCAGCAGCGCATCGGTCTGCCGCACAAACGCGGCAATGTTTGAAATTGGCACGCTGATGTCGTGCTTGATGTTTTTGCCTTCCGCTGACTGCGCGTCGGTAATGTTTTCACGCAGCGCCCAGAGCGCGGCACTTTGGGCCTGGCTTTGCGCCACCACCGCGTCTTGCACGAGCGTGCGTTCAAACGCTGTTTCCATCAGCGCTTCCAACATGGCCTCTGCATGTGCATCGTCTTCATGATCTGTGATTTCAAGCAGCACATACTGCGCGTGCCGCGCGGCAAACGGTGAGCGATGCGCTGAGAAGTGTTTTTCTACGAGCTGCAGACAGGTTTCGCTAAACAGCTCAAAGCCGGTGAGCGTCGGGCCGCAACGCGTTTGCGCGAGCTCAAGTAGCGCAACGGCGTCTTCCACAGTTGCAAGTGCCGCCAACGCAGTGACTTGCGCACGCGGCGCGGGAAACAGCTTGACGCACGCCGCGGTGATAATGCCCAGCGTGCCTTCTGCGCCGATGAACAGATCGCGCAGGTCGTAGCCGGTGTTGTTCTTGCGTAGGCCGGTCAGCCCGTCCCAAATCTCCCCTTGTGGCGTGACCACTTCAAGCCCCAAGCACAGCTCGCGCGCGTTGCCGTAGCGCAGCACCTGCGTGCCGCCCGCGTTGGTGGACAAGTTGCCGCCCAGCGTGGCTGAGCCTTCTGCCGCGAGCGAGAGCGGAAACAATCTGCCTTGAGCGGCGGCAGCTTCTTGCACCGTTTGCAGCACGCACCCCGCTTCTGCAATCAAGGTGTTGTTAGCGGTATCAATGCTGCGAATCTTATGCATGCGCGCGAGCGACAGCACGATCGCGTTGTCAGCCGCATCCGGCGTTGCGCCGCCCACCAACCCCGTATTGCCGCCTTGCGGAACAATCGGCGTGCGGGTCTGCGCGCACAGCGTGACGATGGCGGCGACTTCTTGCGCGCTCGCAGGCCGCACCACCGCTTGCGCGTGGCCGGTGAAGCGTTTGCGCCAGTCGGTGAGATACGGCGCGGCATCCGCGCCGGTGAGCACATTTGCATCACCAACGATGCCTCGCAACGCATCAATGAGAGCCATGCTGCGCCTTGCTCCCCTCGCCCGCATCAGCGGGAGAGGGGTGGGGGGGGAGAAGCGGGGGTTTCGCAGCGCATGCGCTGC
>JBOFGW010000234.1:0-2037 GCA_051649325.1 Burkholderiaceae bacterium
TCGGGCTGCGCAATGATCGCCTGATAGCGCGCGATGACCTGCAACACGTTCAGCAATTGCCGTTTGTATTCATGAATGCGCTTGATCTGCACGTCGAACAGGCTGTCGGGATCTACCGCGATGCCTAGATCGCGCCGGATCAAGCTTGCCAAACGCAGTTTGTTGGCTCGCTTGGCAACGCGCACGGCGGCTTGCGTGGCGACCGAATCGCACTTGGCGCGCAGATCTTGCAAGCGCGCCAAGTCTTTGCGCCAAGCTGTGCCGATCTGATCGTCCACCACCGCGCTGAGCGCAGGATTGGCCTGCACCAGCCAGCGCCGCGGCGTCACGCCGTTGGTGATGTTGCCAAAGCGCTGCGGGTAGATCCGCGCGTAGTCGGCAAAGATGGTTTCCACCATCAACTGGGAATGCAGCTCGGACACGCCGTTCACGAAATGCGAGGCGATTATCGAGAGCGAGGCCATCTTGACGCGGCGCTCGCCGTGCTCGTCGATCAGAGACACCCGCTGCACCAGCGCCTCATCTTCGGCGAACTTGCCGCGCACCTGCGCGAGAAAGTCCGCATTCATGCGATAGATGATCTCCAAGTGACGTGGCAACAGCTCTTCGAGCATCCGAACCGGCCAAGTCTCAAGCGCCTCGGGCATCAGCGTGTGGTTGGTGTAGGACATCGCTTGCACGCATTGCGCAAACGCCGCGTCCCAAGCCATGCCGTGTTCGTCGACCAACAGACGCATCAGCTCCGGCGCCGCCAATGCCGGATGCGTATCGTTCAAATGCACCGCCGCAAACCGGCCGATGCGGTCGACCGTGCCGTGCTCGGTCAGGTGTCGGGCCAGAATGTCTTGCAGGCTTGCGCTGACCAGCAAGTATTCCTGCTTCAAGCGCATTGTGCGTCCGGCGTAGGTACTGTCGTCCGGATAAAGCACCCAGTTCAGGGATTCGGCCGCAATCCGCGGCTTGGCCGCTGCGTCATAGTCGCCCTGGCTAAACGCCTGGAAATCCAGCGGCGCAGGCGCCGCGGCTTTCCACTGCCGCAACGTCGAAACGCGCTCTGTGTGATGGCCCGGCACGATGAAGTCGTAGGCGGTGGCCGTCACGGTGGTTCCGGGCATCCAGCGCCTGGCGCCGGCTTCACCATCCACCCGCCCGCCGAAATGCACCGGATAGGTCAATTCCGGCCGGAATACTTCCCATGGATTGCCCAGGGCGAGCCAGTTGTCCGGCTGCTCAACTTGCTGCCCGTCGTGAATCCGCTGCGCGAACATGCCGAACTCATAGCGCAGTCCGTAGCCGAATGAAGGCAGACCAAGCGTTGCCAAGGAATCCAGAAAACAAGCGGCGAGGCGGCCGAGCCCGCCGTTGCCCAGCGCCGCGTCGGGCTCTTGCTCGAGCACATCCGCCGCCGCGATGCCCTCGGCCTGCATCGCGTTCGCGAGCGCGTCGGTTTGGCCGAGTGCGTCAAGCGCATTCGTCAGCGCCCGCCCGATCAAAAACTCCATCGACAGATAATGAACCCGTTTCACCCGCCCGGCCTGATCGGCTGCTTGCTGCTTGAGCCATCGCGCTTGCAGGGTGTCGGCGCAGTACCCCGCCGTAGCGCGTAGAAACGCCTGTAGTTTGGCATGGTTGCCATAGTCGCCCGGTACTTGGGGTTTGGTGATTGAGAGCCGCGCCGCGAGCGAGGCGCTGCTTTGGGCCGTTTCGGCATTTCGAGGTTTGGAAGACACAGCCAAGATCGACGCCTTTCCTATCGTAATGAACGCGTGGAATAGTAGTTTAGCTACATAAAAAGATTAAGCGTCGGCCATCATTTTTCCAAACAAATCATTAAACCATTGATTTATAAAGATAAATATTTGAACGACCAGATGCCGATCCCTATTGAGTTTACGAACTATCTTTTGTATATTTTCTACAGAATATGGCGAAGCGTCAACGCAATCGCCTTCACGCACACCGGCACAGATCACGTTTGACCGGTCGTACGTCACTCGCATAGATGAGGAATAGGAGACAAACAGATGTCCGACGTTC
>JBOFGW010000235.1:0-2015 GCA_051649325.1 Burkholderiaceae bacterium
GTCTGCCAGCTCGCGCTCGAATCAGCAACTGGCGCCCCAGTATCAAAGTTCACGGGAATCAAAAATGCGGTGACTTTTCTTCCAGACAATTCTTCATCGATGAGATAGTCATAAGCACCATCTTTGTTATCGATCGTAACGCTGCTCAGCCCAGGCTCGCTGTTTTGCCGGCCCCAAATTGCAAGGCTCATCGTATTAACGATTTCAGCCGTGCCTTTGAGTCGCGGCTGAAAACATCGATTTGGCCACGCTGCATCATCGGACCGCGTAACAAAACCAGAGGCACTTAAAAAAATGGGATCGTAAACCTCTTGGTCATCCCAAGGGTCTGCCGTTATGCCTGCAACCGCGTTGTCAAAATCAAACAGGCACTGAGTGTCAAGGCTCCCGCCGCCCACGTTTTGATCGATAGCGATTGGCCTATGCATGCTTGTGGTTCTTACACTGTGGGTGTATTGCAGCGCTCCATTGAGCCAAAACTCAACAGTGGAGACAGTCGAATTAAGCACCACAGCGACCTGATCCCCTTGTACGTATGAGGCAACAGTAGCAATGATAACGCCGCCACGCCGAATGAGTCCGTCAGGGTGATAAATCACGCCGAATTCCAAACGGTCTGCGCTCTGTAGTTTTTCAGCAGATACCAATCCAACACCGCAGTCAACGCCGACCGTTAGTGTCACCAACGACACGCTAAAAACCTTTCTGCCACCTCGATTTCGAGCGACGGACCCGGTCGCAGAATGACGCGTAGTTCGCGCCGTAAATGTAGCAGTGTTCCCAGCTACGGTGACCGATGCGTCACTTGGCTGGACTATGCTGGACGGCGGCTGCGGGCGGCCTTCAATTACAACCGCAGTTACAAGATTTTTAAAATCACTCACACTTGCACCGGTTGCCTATTCAACAACAGGTCTTGTTCGCGCGCGCGTCGTGTCTCCAACAAAATTTGCTGTAGGATCATTGTTTGTTGCATATTCGATGGTGGTGGCGGATCAATTCCAGTCGGTGGCGATCCTGGCGGCGCATTGCCAGTAGGACGACGAACCGCTCTTTCAATGTCAGCCAGCAATCGATTTGATCGATCAATAGCAGCCACTTGGTAACCAGCGCGTCGCGCAATTTCCTGCGTTGCCAAAAGCTGCGCTTGCGCGCTTGGCGGATCGACATTTTCGAGGTACGGCGCCAACGCTAACGCGGTGTCCCCACCGATTTCTATGACTGCATCTTCCAGTAATCCAATTGCGACATTTGCGTCGGCATCCGTTGTTGCGTTACTGATCGCCTCAAAAAACGGGCGCAGTTTGTCGCCCTGGCTATTCGGCAGCGCGTTGATAGCACGCTCTAAGGCATCGTTTAGGAAGCTGTTTTGGTCGCTAAGAAGCCCCAAAGAAACCCCGGTTTCCCCGGCAAGTTCGGAAAGCTCCACGCCGAGCGACGCAGCTACGCCCGCAAGCGCTGTAGCCGTCTCTACGCTCAGAGTTCCAAGATTGACGCCAAGCTCGCGCACTAAATCCCCAACGTTGAAGCCGATTTGCTGTGATAAAACAGCAAGGCTGGTTCCCTGCGCGCTCACAATCTGCCGGACGTATTCGGCTAATTGCTGCGCAAGCTCTCGTCGGTTGGCTTCAATTTCGTCTGGGTTTAGTCCGGCAGTGTCTCCTCCTCCCCCAGAGCCGCCCCCGATTCCGCCCGAAGTTCCGCCGCTGGCGGCGGGTTGCAACGCCTGAAGGGCTGAAAGCGAAGCGCGAACAAATCGCTCTATCTCAACAAACCCCTCGCCCGAGCTAAAAAATCCAGATGCTTGCTCAAGTAGTAATCTGGCGGCAGCTGGTAGCTGCTTTAGCGCCTGCGCGTTGCCAGACTGCGCTTGTGCTAACAAAGTTGCAAATTGCCGTTGTGCCTCGGCCAAGCGCTCTTGCGGAGTCGCGCTAGAAAACTGTGCGAAGATCTGCTGATTTAGAAAATCGCTAATTGACTCGAGTCCGCGCCTCCAATCATCGATAACTTGATTG
>JBOFGW010000236.1:0-4342 GCA_051649325.1 Burkholderiaceae bacterium
GATGTGGTTGCGCGTGATACGTCGCGCAGCTTGATTGCGCTAGCGACAGAATCGGACAAGCCGATCAATGTTCTCGTGTCTTCACCCGGCGGCCATGTGGAGTCTGGCGACATGATTCACGACGTGATCCGCTTTGTGCGCGCGCCGGTGAACATGATCGGCAGCGGCTGGGTGGCCAGCGCCGCGGTGCATCTGTATCTAGCGGTGCCCAAAGAGCGGCGCTACTGCCTGCCCAACACGCGCTTTTTGATTCACCAGCCCAGCGGCGGCGCTGGCGGCAAAGCGAGCGACATTGAAATTCAAGCGCGTGAGATCATCAAAATGCGCGAGCGGATTGCAAATGTGATTGCGAAGGAAACCGGGCAGACACTGGAGAAAGTACAGAAAGACATCGACCGCGATTTTTGGATGTCGCCGGATGAGGCGATTGCGTACGGGCTGGTGAGTAAGGTGATTAACAGCCAGAAAGAGCTATAGAGGCCGTTGACTCGTCTCTCTCCGCAGTCAGAGGTTAGCTGATGATCGGGTTCGTGATCCTTGTTGTAATAGTCATCGATATTTTTGTGTTGTTCTTTTTTTGGAACAAAGCAAACTGGTCATCGAATATGGTTGTGAGATCACTGTTGCGATCATTTTCAATTGCGTTTGTGTTTTCTCCTGGAATATTGGCTGGCGGTCATGGGGCCGTAATTGTTCCAGCGGTTTTTGGCATGTTTTCTACTCCGGGAAACATCGTTTCAATAGCCGCTGTGTGGACGGTTTCTTTTTTCATATTTCTTTTTATTAGCTACCTTGTTGACAAAAATCGAAAGAGACAGAAGCAGAACTAGATCAACTTAGCGCTGCATCGCCGCCAACCCATTCTTGTACGCCAGATTCTCCGCCAACTCCCTCGGCAACTGCGCCAGCACATTGCGGTAGTACGCAATCGTCTCCGGCGTGGTACCCCAGCGCTGATTGATCCAGTTATCCGTACCCACCACAAAGCGCGTCGGGTACTTGGCGATCATTGTGCGCCACGCCGGGCTCAGCGCATCGCCGCTGGTTAAGTCGCTGCGGTAAGACAACTCACCGATGATCTGTGGGTGCTTGGCAAACAGTTCATCCACGGTAGCAAGCGGCGTGGTCATCCCGGTATGTGCCCACAGCACTTTGACGCCCGGTGCATGCGCGAGGATGCGCTGCAGCGCGTCTTCGTCACAGTGCGCATGCAGCCACAACCCGCGCTCGCGCGCGAGCAGCGCAATCTTCTTCATAAACGGCGCATCCGCATCCGCGCCGAATATATGAAACTCGCCAATGCCTTTGTAAATGCCGCGCTTCAGTTCGTCTTCAACATACTTCTCAATCTTCGCGCTCTTGAACCAGTCGTAGCGATCCGGCTGCACTTGATAGGGCCGCAGAAATGGAAAGAAATGAATCTGCGGCGCAGTTTTCTTGGCCAGCTCCATGAGTTCAAGCGATCCATCATTGGGCCGCGAAGTCGCCAGCACATAATGAATCCCCACGCGCTTCCACAGATCGATGACTTGCGCCGGGCTGATGACCTGCTTGGCCTCTTCGTTGTAGTGCATGTGCGCGTCGAAGATGGGGAGTTGCTGCGCGCGCAGAGGTAAGCAAAACAGCAGTGCGCAAAAAGCGAGTACGCAATATCCATGCGCATTTCCAGCACAAAATGCTCCAAAAGGCGCATGGATATTGCGTGCAAGCATTTGATCACCCTAGAAATTGAGGTTCTACTTTACAGCGGAAAGCCCTCTGAAGCGCCAAGGCTGTTAAGTGCTAAGCGGGGGTGTCGGGCAAAAACTGTTTGAGCGCAGCGAGTTTTTTTGCCCGCCGCTTAGTACTTAACAGCCTTGGGAACCCGAAGGGCGCTGAAGGGGCTGCTCTTTTCTTGCCTACTTCTTTTGAGCAAGCAAAAGAAGTAGGTTGCCGCCGGGCAACCCCCGGCAAGTCTTGCGTGCAGCGCGATGCGCTTTAAAGCAGCGCGCAAGCGCGCCTAGATTTCCCCTCACCCTAACCCTCTCCCGCAAGCGGGAGAGGGGACTAATCAGTCACCCTGCGACGCAGGGCACGGATCTCACTGCGCCACCCATCCCCCATCCATATTCCAAGCCACGCCCCGCACCTGGCTCGCAGCATCGCTGCACAAAAACACCGCAAGCTCACCCAACTGCTGCGGCGTCACAAACTCTAGCGAGGGCTGCTTCTCTCCGAGCAAGCCCTTCTTGGCTTGCTCAATAGAAATGTTTTCGCGCTTGGCGCGGTCGTCAATTTGTTTTTGCACCAAAGGCGTCAGCACCCAGCCGGGGCAGATGGCGTTGCAAGTCACGCCGGTGAGCGCAGTTTCCAGCGCCACGGCTTTGGTCAGGCCAATCACGCCGTGCTTGGCGGCCACATACGCGGTTTTTTGCGCGCTGGCCACCAAGCCGTGCGCAGAGGCGATGTTGATAATGCGGCCCCAATTGCGCTTTTTCATGCCCGGCAGCGCGTGTTTGATGCAATGAAAGTTGGACGACAAGTTGATGGCAATAATCGCGTCCCACTTTTCATCGGGAAAGTCTTCTACGTTGGCCACGTGCTGGATGCCGGCGTTATCCACCAGAATATCCACGCTGCCAAATGTGGTCTCCGCAAAACGCACCATCTGCGCGATTTCTGCGGGTTTGCTCATGTCTGCGCCGTGGTAGGCAGCTTTCACTTTGTACTGCACGGCGGTGTCTTTTTGCAGCTTTTCAATCTCCGCTGCGTCGCCAAAGCCGTTGAACACAATGTTTGCGCCTTGCGCGGCCAGTGCCTGCGCAACGCCCAGCCCAATGCCGCTGGTGGAGCCGGTGATCAGCGCGGTTTTGCCTGTTAAAAATGCCATGAGAAATGTTCCGGTAAAGTTGCGGTGTTGCAGCGCAGTATAAGACTGCGCAAAGGAACAAACCGCATGCTCTCTCACCCAGAACCGCGCCATCACACCGTGCAATGCGCATCGCCCTCCGGCCTGCATCACATGGCCTATGTGGAGTGGGGTGATGCGGCCAATCCTGATGTACTCGTCTGCGTGCACGGCCTGTCACGCGTGGGGCGCGATTTTGACCGGCTCGCCAAGGCGCTGGCCAATCACTACCGCGTGGTGTGCCCAGATGTAGTGGGCCGCGGCGCATCGGGCCGGCTGGCAAACCCGCTGCTGTACGGTGTGCCGCAGTATGTGAGCGACATGGTCACGCTGATTGCACGGCTGAATGTGCCGCAGGTGGATTGGTTTGGCACCAGCATGGGCGGGTTGATTGGCATGAGCCTGGCCGGCCTGCCGGATAGCCCGATTGCACGCGGCCGCAAGCTACTCATCAACGATGTTGGCCCCACACTTGACCCGGCCGCGCTCACGCGCATTGGCCAGTACATCGGCGTGCCGCGCACGTTTGCGAGTGTGGAAGAAGCCACTGCCGCCGTCAAAATCACCAGCGCATCGTTTGGGCTGCGCACCGATGTGCAGTGGCGCGAGCTGGCAGAGCTCGTCATCCGCAAAAACGATGACGGCACCTACCGCTTGCATTACGACATGCGCATTGGCGACGCATTTCGCACCACCACACTGGAGCAAGCACAGGCGGGCGAGCAGGTGCTGTGGAATCTGTGGGCCAATATCAAGGCCGATACGCTCGTGGTGCGCGGCGCGCAAAGCGATCTGCTCAGCCCGGCAACGCTGCAGCGCATGCTGGACACCAACCCGCTGGCATCGTCTGCAGAGATTGCCGGCGTGGGCCACGCGCCGATGTTCTGGGGCGAAGACCAAATTCAAATCGCAAAACAGTTTTTCCTAGCGAGCACGTAATCACTACGTTGAAGATGCGTGCTCGCACCCTCACCTGTCGTGCGCGTGCTGGCTGGCAAGCCAGCACCGTTTGGCGGGCACAGCGCATGCGCTGTGAAACCCCCACCGCACCCCCCAACCCCTCTCCCGCTCACGCAGGAGAGGGGAGCAATCTGCGGCCGGCGGTTCGCCAGCCGAAAACCTCGAACGGAGACTCGTAATGTCAGAAATCAAGCGTTTTGGTGTCGGCGCACGCATGTGCGAAATGACGGTGCACAACGGCACCGTGTACCTGGCCGGGCAGATTGCCGAAAAAACCGCCGGGCAAGACATCGTGGCGCAGACCATGGAAGTGCTGGCCGCCATTGATTCATTGTTGGAACAAGCCGGCTCGCACAAGAGCAAACTCCTGCGCGCCCAGATCTGTTTGGCCGATCTGGCCGACTTTGCCCGCATGAACGGCGTGTGGGAGGCCTGGGTCGTGCCCGGCCACACGCCAGCGCGCGCCACCGTGCAAGCCGCCCTGGCCAAGCCAGA
>JBOFGW010000237.1:0-2973 GCA_051649325.1 Burkholderiaceae bacterium
GATAGTCGAAAACACGCCGCCATTTACACCACCACCCAGGCTGCCGAGCAAACCACTTAACCCGCCGCCTTGCCCACCACCCAACAACGACTGCGCCAATCCTTGAAGCCCGCCCTGACCGGCGCTAGTGAAATTGGCCACGATATTCATCACAAACGGCTTGACCAAATATGTCTTGATCAAATCACTGAAGAACCGCTTGGTGATGTTCCCCATGTTGTCCCAAGTGTCCGACCAACTGGACTCGGTACCACTGAGGAAATCGGCCAGCGCGCCGGATACGCCATCAATTTCGGCTTCGATCTTGCCTTGCAACACCGACACTGAATCAGCCTGCGCTTGCGTGGCATCGCGCACGGCAGCGGCATGCACGGCGGTATCGCCTGCCGCTTTGATGCGGGCATTGGCTTCGGCGGTTAGCCGGCCTTCCGAATCCACCAGCGAGCGGTTGCCCGCTTCAATGGCTTCAGTGACCGCTTTGCGTGCACCTTCTTCGGCGCGCAAACGCGTGTTGCGTTCTTCCCGTTGTTCGTCACTTAAGGTCGCGGTAGCAAGCTCGGCCTGCAGGCTGGCTTCATAGCGATCCAGCGCATCCGCGCCTTGGGTCAGTTGCGCAATCTCGCGATCGCGCGTAGCGCCCGCGGCGGTGCGCAGATCATTCAATTGTTGCTCAACTTGAGCTGTTACCAGTTTGCCCGCGCGCAGCTTGGTTTCCAGCTCGTCGATCTTGCGAATTTCTTCAGCGTACTTTGCTTGCGCAGCTTTAACGGGGCCGTTCAATACGCCTGCGGCTTCGGCGTGGGCGGCGGTGAGCTTTTCGAGTGCGCTGGTCGCAGCTTTCGTGGTTTGGGCATCAGCTTTGCTTGCTGCCGTTGCGCCACTAGTGGCCTTGCCGCGTTCGGTGCTGGCGGCCACTAACTGTAGTTCGGACGCGGCCTGTGCCTTAGTGGCCTCGACAGCATCCAGCGACGCTTGAATTTGTTGTGCCGCCTGTTGTGAATAGTCAGCCGATTGCTGCGCCAATGCAGCTCTTGAGGCATCAATTGCGGCTTGGCGTTGCGTCACCGCTGCCGTCACTGTAGCTTCTGCTTTTTCTAGCCTGCCAAGCCCGGCGACAAACCCATCAATGCTTGACGTGTCCAGCCCAACTTTCGCGCTCAGCGCGGAAACAGACTGAGCAAGCGGCAGCAATGATGATGCAACGGCGCTAGCCATCCGAGCGAAGATAATTTGAACATTGCCAGCAAGCGCGGACGCGCCAGCTTCGATGGCCAGCCATTTATCAATCGCGGACAACACCAGCTGCTGAATTTCTTCGGTTGCGCCAATGCGTAAAATGTCAAAAAATGAAATAGCTTCAGTGACAGCCACGCTCAGTGTTTGCGGGAGTTGTTGAACACCGCTTGCAAAGGCAGAGATGAATTGTGCGAGGGCGGTATTGCCATCACCAAAAATGCCATCGAAGGCGATCTTGGAAGCAGTTTCCAACTGCTGTAATGCATCACCAGTAGTCAGTGGAATTTGGCTGAAATCGTCTTGAATCGCGGCAGATTGAGATTTGAGCGCCGCGACAATGCGCGCAGTTGTTAGCTCTCCATCTTCTGCCATCCCGCGCAGTTGACCACGCGTAACACCAAGCCCCGCAGCGAGTGCTTGCATGAGGCGCGGAGACTGCTCAGCCATCGAATTGAATTCATCGCCGCGCAATACTCCGGACGCTAATGCCTGCGAAAACTGCTGAATTGAATTGCTGGTTTCAGCGGCGGTTGCGCCGCTAACCTTATAGCTTTGAGTAATGGTCTCAACCAGCTGCAACGCATCCGCTTGGCTACCACCCAGTGAATCGGTTGCAGCCTGCAGTTTGGTGTAAAGCCCCACCACAGAACCCAAGTCAGAACGTGTGCTTTGCGCAATCGACGTAGCTTGGGATACGGCCGCATTGAGCTCTTGCTGCGAATCCGTAACCAAATCGATCCGCGCTCGATAGCTCGCCATTTGATCAGCAGCATCCGTAACTGCCCGCACCGTTTGAAAGCCGACGTAACTAGCAACCAAGTTTTGGATTGACCCCGCCGTATCCCGCGCCGCACTCCCAACCTGCCGAATACCCCCAGCCGCCTGCGCCCCCGCGCGCTGGCCCGCAGCGCCAAACTGATTCAGCTCCCGCGTGCCGCCGGCCAGCTCACTGGTCAGCGATTCGCGGGATGCTGAGATGCGTACGCCAACGCGGTAATCCATCTACTTTTTCACCGTCGCTTGATAAATCGGTTGTGCCACGCCGACCATGCAGCGCACGCGATACGCGGTATCCAGCCGATCAGCCCGCTTGACGCCAACAAGTGCGCAAGCGGAATGGATTTCAGTGGCTGAAATGCCTTGGTACCACGCGCCGCCCATGCCGATTGGAATGCTCCACTGGCACAGCTCATACACTTGCACCGCAATTTTGTTTTCGGGCCAGATGTAGCTAGGCCAAGCGTCAAAATAAGCTTGCGCCCGCATATGACGCGCGTGATCAGGCGGCATGCCTTCTTCCAGCAAGGCCGCAATATCGCGCTCCACATAACTACCCGGCCGGCCATTGGCTAGCCACGCTGCGGCTTGTTCGAGGGTTTCAAGCTCGCCTTTCCCATGAATTCACCGTAAGCAAGCGAGATGAATTGCGGCACGGGATGATCAGCGATCAACGCTTCAAAGTTGTCGCCGCCGTTAACGCGGCCAAAGTCGTCGGGGTTCTTTTCGTCTTTGATCAGCACGCCGTCAAACGGGATTTCGACACCGTTTTCGTCCACCATCTGCCAGCCATGCAATACACGTCGGCACAGCTCAATATCGCGAGAGCCAGGGATAGCAGCGGCCGGATCAAGCGCAGTGGATTCGCGCATGTTTTTCAGCACGTGCTGGGTTTCTTGTTGCCATGCGACCCATTCCGCAGCGCTCATTTTGCGGAATTTCGCCAAAAAATCGAAGTTC
>JBOFGW010000238.1:0-2823 GCA_051649325.1 Burkholderiaceae bacterium
GTCAACTCACTGCTCGACGCAAGCAGGCCGTTTTGGCCGCGCGCATCAGTCCACGCCTCGTGCCAATTCACCTGCAACTTGCGGCGCGCGGCCAGCGCGGCCCAGGTGGAATTGGCCACCACCGCAACCCCATCCCGGATGTAGTTGTAGGTCGGAAAGGTGTTACCGCGTAGCCGCACAACATGACTCACCCCCGCGTGCGCCAGCGCTGCCCGACTGCCCACCCGCGCGATGCGGCCATTGATGACCGGGCAGCGTTCAATGGCGGCGTAGAGCATGCCAGGCACTTTCACGTCAGCGCCGTACACGCCCGTGGCGCTGAGAATGGACTGCAAATTCTTTGCTGCCAGCGGCTGACCAACAATCTTGTAGGTGTTCGGATCTTTCAGTTGCGGTTTGTCGGGCAGCTTTAACGCCGCCGCGCGGCCAACCAGTTCGCGGTAGTCGATTTGCCGGCCGCTGGCGGTGTGAATCACGGCGTGGTTGCGGGTCACGCATGCACCAACATCTACGCCCAGTGCCGTAGCCCCCGCTGCATGCAGCATTTCACGCGCCGCCGCCGCGGCCGGGCGGCCCGCGCGCCATGCGCCGGCAATGCTGAATGAGGCACCGGTAATCATGAACCGCTTGCCGTCGGGCTGAATTGTTCTGACGGACACGCGCGACCAATCAGCGTCCAGCTCGTCGGCCAAAATCATTGCCATGCCAGTCGCGGTGCCCTGCCCCATCTCGGTTTTAGAGATGAGTATTGCCACCGCACCCGTGGCGTCAATGCTGATCCACGCATTGGGTTTAAACCCGCTTGCGATCGCGGGCGCTGCGGCCATCTGGCTGCGCGCAGCCTGCGGCAAGTAAAAGCCGAGCATCAGCGCTGAAGCAGCCGATGTTTTGATGAAATCCCGCCGGTTGATTGCTGTGCCATCGCTCATGCGTTTTCGCCCGCGTTCAACCGTGCGGCGCGGTGCACCGCCTTGCGCACGCGATCGTACGTGCCGCAGCGGCATAAGCAGCCTTTCATTGCCGCATTGATCTGCGCGTCATCGGGCTTGGGCACGGCGGCCAGCAGCGCAGCAGCACTCATCATCTGCCCTGCCTGGCAATAGCCGCATTGCGGCACGTTCTCTTGCTGCCATGCGCGCACCACCGGGTGGGTGCCGCCGCGCTGCTGCGCGAGGCTTTCAATCGTGACTATTTGCTTGTTTGCCAGCCGGTTCATCGGCAAGGCACACGCGCGCTCGGCTTTGCCATCGACATGCACCGTGCATGCTCCGCACAGCCCAACGCCGCAGCCAAACTTGGTCCCGGTCAAATTCAGCGTATCGCGCAAGTACCACAGCAGCGGCTGATCTGCATCGCCCGCGTACTGCCGGCGCGCGCCGTTCACGGTGAGTTGCAACCTGATCATGTATTACCCCGAATACGCGTTGACGCCAACCATGCAAAGGCTAAGCGTTGCCCGAGCCAAGAGCCATTGGCGTGCGACCGAGCGCGGAAAGAAAGGCGTGAAACCCGGCTGCCGCCAGTCATCAAACGCCGCTCCCGCTGTAGCGATATCTTTCCTCGATGCGGCAAATGACGGCGCTTGCTTCAACCTAAGCCTCACAGTGGTGACAAGGAGCAAAATCGGTCACGATAAATTGTTGCTTTTCGATCTAATTTTTCACGCAGCACTTTGAGCAGGTCACGCAGATCGTCCTTTTGAACATTTTCGAGTGCACGCAAGAGGCGCGTGAAGGTAAAGAGGTTGTGGAAGAGCAGGAAGTTTGGAAGCAAGGCCAGTTCCTCGGCAGCAAGAGTCTTTTCTTGCCTGTATCTCTGGATGAGGTGCTGCAAGTCGTGGTGAGCAATATCGACTTTCATCGAGTCATCAAAGGACTGGATTGCTGCTTCACCTGCGCGTTCAGCCACCGCAGCAATACCTGGGCCGCAGTGTCGTGAAACAACCCGATGGGCTGCCCGCGGTTCACCGCGCGGTCGAAGCTCTCGGCTTGATTCGCCGCGCGGCTGAGCCAATGATCCATGTCCTCGATCCTCTCGACATGTGCGCGTCCGGGAGTGTGTGCGTTCAGCGCATCACGCAATCGCGTGTGCTGATCCAGGGAGGTGATGAAGTCCGCGCCGCCCACCACCAGCAGCACCGGCATCTTGGTGGCGAGCCAGTCGCGCACGGGGTTCATCGTAAACACGTCGGTCATATAGGCGTCGCCTACCGGATAACGTAGCTCCCGCTCGCACGCTGGCTGGGCTGCCAACACATCAGCACGTGCTTGCCGGGCCAGGAACAGCCGCGCCATGCACTCAGCGCGCAGACGTACCGCGTCCGCCACGGACGCGGCATCCTGTCCACGCAGCAACAACTGCCGGCGGCGGTTGTCGAGCTCGTACTCAAACCATGTCGTGCCGCCGACGATCTCAAACGCGGCGATGCCAGCCACGCTCTCCTTGGCGGCGACTTGTGGTGCCACAATGCCGCCCATGCTGAGGCCTACAATCACAACCCGCGCCGCGTCGACGGCAGGTTGCGACTTCAGCCAGCGCAAGCCGGCTACCAGTCCCTCAATTTCGGTAGCCATCGGCTCAGCGGTACACGGCGGACCTTCACTGTCTCCGGCACCGGACTTTTCCACGCGCAGCGTGATCCATCCCGCGCGCGCCAGGCCATGCGCTAACGCACGCTGCGCCTCGTTCGAGTTGAAGGGCTGGTCGGCCGGATAACAGCCGAGCCCCCCTATGATCAAAGCCGCAGCGCGCGCAACTTGTCTGGATTCGCTGGGTGCGACCCAGACAAGCCGCCGCTGGCCGCGAGGCATGATCAGCGAGTCG
>JBOFGW010000239.1:0-21351 GCA_051649325.1 Burkholderiaceae bacterium
GAAAAAGCCATCCGCGAGTCTGACCTGGGTCTGAACCCAGCCACGCAGGGCGACATGATCCGCGTGCCGATGCCGGCCCTGACCGAAGAGCGGCGCAAAGAACTCACCAAAGTGGCCAAGTCAGAAGGCGAGGATGCGCGCGTGTCGATTCGCAACATCCGCCGCGACGCGAACGAAGGTTTAAAGAAGCTGCTCAAAGACAAAGCCATTTCTGAGGACGATGAGCGGCGCGCGCAGGACGATATACAAAAGCTCACCGACCGTTTTATTGCTGATGTAGACAAGCAAGTCAGCGAGAAAGAAAAAGAGATCATGACCGTATGAGTACGCTGGCCTTGCCAACGTCAAACGGTCTGCTCTGATTCCATGTTTAGTTCTTCCACGGCCACCGTTCCGGAGATCGCACGCGTTCCGCGGCACATCGCAATCATCATGGATGGCAATGGCCGCTGGGCCCGCCAGCGCATGTTGCCGCGTCTGGCCGGGCATGCGCGCGGCGCGGACGCGGTGCGAAGCACGGTTGAAGCCTGTATTCGACGCGGTGTGCAGTACCTCACCTTGTTCGCGTTCAGCTCAGAAAACTGGCGCCGGCCGCCCGAGGAAGTGTCTTATCTGATGCGGATGTTTCGCGGCGCGCTTGACCGTGAAGTTGAGCGCCTGCATGAAAACGATATTCGCCTCAAGGTGATTGGCGACCTGTCGGCGTTTGACGCTGGGTTGCAAGAACGCATCGTGCATGGCGAATCGCTGACGGCTAACAACCGTGGGCTCACGTTAACCATCGCGGCGAACTATGGCGGCCGCTGGGATATCTTGCAGGCGATGAAAAAGCTGCTGGCTGCATCGCCGGGCCTGCAAGCGAGTGATGTCACTGAAGAAGCGCTTGCGCCGCATCTTTCCATGGCCTATGCGCCGGAGCCCGACCTTTTCATTCGCACCGGCGGTGAGCAGCGCGTCAGCAATTTTTTGCTTTGGCAACTGGCGTACACCGAGCTGTACTTCACGGACTTGTACTGGCCGGAGTTTGGTCAGCCGCAACTGGATGCGGCTATTGCCTCGTATCAAGCGCGTGAACGCCGGTTTGGGCGCACCAGCGAGCAACTCAAAGAGCAGGCGAGCTGATGCTGGCCACGCGCGTGATCACGGCCGTCGTGTTGTTGGCAGCACTGGCGGCCAGTTTGTTGGCTGCCTCGCCCGTGTATTTTCAGGGTCTGCTGCTTTTGTTCGGGGTGGCGGCCCTTTGGGAATGGTTTAGGTTGATGGGCTTGTCTGCCGATCGTGCGGTGCTGCTTGCTGTGGTGGTCGCCGGCATCAGTATTGCGCTGTTCTTGTACGGTGGCATGAATGGTTTGCTGGCCTTGTTTGGCGCCGCAATGATTATTTGGATTGTGGTGGTGTTGCCCACGTTGAAAGGCAAAGTACTGCCAAGTGGTTCAGTCGATACCCAGACAGCGCTTTTTGGCGCCATTCTGATTCCCGCAGCAATACTCGCAGCCAATCATGTGTGGACCAGACTGGGGGCGATTGGCTTAGTTTCTTTGCTGGCGATTGTGTTTATCGCGGACATTGCGGCTTATTTTGTCGGCCGTAGCATCGGAAAGCGCAAGTTGGCACCCTCCATTAGCCCCGGCAAAACCTGGGAAGGTGCGATTGGGGGTGGCGTTGCAGTGCTGATTTACGGTATTTTTTGCCTAGCTGTGAGCGCGCCATGGGTGCAGCAGACCTTTCCGGCGGTGCTGGCCAAGCAGTGGGGCATTGTGCTCACGCTGGTAGTTCTCGTGGCATTGTCTAGTTTGTCGGTGGTAGGTGATTTGTTTGAATCGATGCTCAAGCGGCGCGCCGGCGTGAAAGACAGCAGTCATGTGTTGCCCGGCCATGGCGGCGTGCTGGACCGCATCGATGCACAGCTTCCGGTGCTGCCGCTGGCGGCGCTATTGATTTGGAGTGTCCGTTAATGCAGCGGATTTCGGTATTGGGAGCAACGGGTTCAATTGGCGACAGTACGCTGGATGTCATCGCGCGCCATGCGGATCGCTTTGAAGTCTTTGCGCTGTCTGCTGCGACCAGAATGGAAAAACTCGCCGAGCTGGTGCGCCGCCATCGTCCAAGAGTAGTGGCGGTGCCGGACGACGCACGCCGCGCTGAATTGCGCGGTTATTTGGGCAGCGAAGTCAATGTCGAAGTTTTGACAGGCGACGCAGGTCTGAATCAGATTGCGTCCACTTCAGAGGTGGATACCGTGGTTTGCGCGATTGTTGGCGCGGCCGGGCTTGCCTCCACATTGGCCGCGGCCAATGCTGGTAAGCGGATCCTTTTAGCCAACAAAGAAGCGCTGGTGATGGGTGGCCCATTGGTCACCCAGGCAGCAGCGCAAAGCGGCGCGGTATTGCTGCCGGTCGACTCAGAACACAATGCGCTGTTTCAATGCATGCCGGCGGGTGCTAGCGGAAAGTTAAGTAACCACGGGATCAAAAAGCTGTGGCTTACAGCGTCAGGCGGGCCTTTTCGTTCGCGTGAAATCGAATCACTTGACCGCGTAACGCCTGATCAGGCGTGCGCTCACCCAAATTGGGTCATGGGCAGAAAAATATCTGTCGATTCTGCAACCATGATGAACAAAGGTCTTGAGGTCATTGAAGCGCGCTGGCTGTTCGGCTGCGCCGCAGAGAATATTTCGGTTGTGATTCATCCGCAGTCCATCGTTCATTCAATGGTTGAATATGTAGATGGATCGTTCCTAGCGCAACTCGGCAGCCCCGACATGCGCACGCCGATTGCCAATGCTCTGGCCTATCCTGACCGGATTGAAGCAGGGGTTGCTTCTCTTGACCCGCTGACCATGAGTGCATTGCATTTTGAAGCGCCTGATCTTAAAAAGTTTGTTTGCCTGCGCCTAGCGATGGACGCTCTAAAGCGCAGCCATGAGGCCTGCGTTGTGCTCAATGCCGCCAACGAAGTTGCGGTGGCTGCGTTTTTGTCGGGCAATCTGCACTTCACCGGTATCGGCCAGGTGGTTGAGGAGACTCTGCAGTCGCAGTACGCTTGCGCAGCAGGATCAATTGAAGAAACTGTAGCGCTTGATGCATGGGCGCGGTCTGCAGCAGGCGCGGCGGCTCAACGCTCGCACCGTCGAGCGGCATAAGGAATAGCGAATGTTCACGCTACTGGCTTTTTTAACTGCGATCGCGATTCTGGTCGTATGGCATGAACTGGGGCACTACCTCGCGGCGCGTTGGTGCGGGGTCAAAGTGCTGCGTTTTTCAGTTGGCTTTGGCAGGCCGCTGTATTCCTGGCGTTCTGCAAAAACGGGAACTCAATGGAGCGTGTCGGCGATTCCTCTGGGTGGTTATGTTGCCATGCTGGATGAGCGGGAGTCTGAGCAGCCACTGCCGTCCGACCAATTGCAATATGCGTTTAACCGCCAATCTTTGCCGCGCCGCGCATTGATTGTCGCTGCTGGGCCTTTTGCCAACTTTCTTTTGGCTTTTGCGCTGTACTGGGTGCTTGCGGTTGCGGGCACACAAGAACCCGCACCGATTGTGGACCGCGCACCGGCCGAATCGTTGCTCGCCAAGAGCGGGTTTGTTGAGTCCATGCGCGTCCTTGCAATCGATGATGAGCCGGTGCGGTCTATGAGCGATGCAAGCTGGCGCATGACCGAAGCAGCTCTGGCGCGCGCACGGGTTGATGTGCGCGTGACAGGCGCTGAAGGCAAGGCCGGTGACGTGGGCAGCGTGTTGACTGTGGACTTTGCAAACCTTGACAAGCGCGATCTGGAGGGCAATTTTCTTGCTACTTTGGGCTGGCGACTGGCCATGCCACGACCCCGCATCAACGAAGTGATGCCAGGAGGCGCTGCGCAGGCGGCTGGTTTGCAAAGCGGCGATCTAATCGTGGCTGCAGGAAACACGACAAACCCGAGCGTGGTTCAGTTGATTGAGCTTGTGCAGGCCAGCGCAGGCAAGCCCATTGCCTTGACCGTACAGCGCGGCTCCGCGAATTTGCAACTGGAAGTAACTCCGACGAAGCAAGAAACCGATAAAAACGCAAAAATTGGGGTGGGATTTACACCAATCGAACGGGTAGAAGTGCAGTACGGGTTGATCGAAGGGGTTGGTGTGGCCGTGAAAAAAACCTGGGACATTACCGCGTTGACGCTGAAGATGCTCGGGCAGATTGTGACTGGGCAAGCATCGCTCGCTAACTTGAGCGGCCCACTGACTATTGCGGATGCGGCAGGAAAGACTGCAAGTATCGGCCTTGCGGCTTATATCACTTTTTTGGCGCTAGTGAGTGTCGGATTGGGAGTGCTGAACTTGTTACCGGTACCCATGCTCGACGGAGGCCATTTGCTATATTACGCAGTGGAGGGCGTTACAGGCCGTCCGCTCTCTGAAAACGCCATGGCGTGGGGTCAGCGAGTAGGAATATTGCTGCTGGGGGCCCTCATGGCCATTGCGCTTACCAATGACTTTGTCCGCCTGCTTGGTTAGGTCAAGGTATCAAATTTCAATAAGAATCTGAATCACGATGTCTAGATTGCTGATGGGCCTGCTGGCTGGTGTGTTTGCGTTGCCGGCGTTTGCGGTGACACCGTTCGTTGTCAAAGACATACGCATCGAGGGCGTTGCGCGCACTGAACCGGGAACGGTTTTTTCCTATTTGCCGATTCGTGTCGGCGACACCTTTGATGATGAAAAAGGTTCAGAGCTTATCCGTGCCCTCTATGGAACCGGCTTTTTCAAGGACGTGCGCGTAGAGGCACAAGGCGATATTGTTGTCGTAATCGTTGAAGAGCGGCCAGCCATTGCTGAAGTCAATTTTTCTGGCAATAAAGAATTTGAAACAGACAATCTGCGCAAGGCGCTGCGCGAGATTGGAATTGCAGAAGCGCGTATCTATGACAAGGCACTGATTGACCGTGCTGAGCAAGAGCTTAAGCAGCAATACCTCTCACGCGGCAAGTATGGCCTGAAAGTCACCACCACGGTGACGCCCATTGAACGTAACCGTGTCAACGTGACGTTTGCGGTAGATGAAGGTGAAGTTGCCCGGATCAAAGAAATCCGCATCATCGGCAACAAAGCGTTCTCTGAAAAAGAGCTGCTGGATCAGTTCACCTTGCGCACTCCAGGTTGGTTCACCTGGTTTTCAAAAAACGACCAGTATTCAAAGCAGAAACTGGGCGGCGATTTGGAATCGCTTCGCTCGTTCTATTTGAATCGCGGTTATCTGGAATTCAATGTTGAATCAACCCAGGTTTCCATCTCTCCCGACAGGGAAGATATTTTCGTGACTATCGCAGTCAGCGAAGGCGAGAAATACACGGTTTCAGATATCAAGTTCTCCGGTGAGCTGCTTGGTCAGGAAGAAGAGCTGCGTAAACTCATGCGCTTGAAGAGTGGCGATACCTTCAGCGGTGAGCGGATGACAGAATCCGTAAAGGCAATGACAGAGCGCTTTGGCATGCTCGGTTTTGCTTTCGCAAGTATTAACCCGGTGCCGCTTGTGGATCGGGAAAAGCAGCAAGTTGCGTTCAACGTGACGGTCGATTCAGGTAAACGCGCCTATGTCCGCCGCGTGAATGTCGTAGGCAATACACGCACGCGGGATGAGGTGGTTCGGCGTGAAGCGCGGCAGTTCGAAAGTGCGTGGTATGACGCTGAGCGCATTCGTATCTCACGCGACCGTATTGACCGGCTGGGGTACTTTCAAGAAGTCAACGTGGATACGGCGCCGGTGCCGGGTACCGCGGATCAGGTGGATGTCACTTATACAGTCAAAGAAAAAGCCACCGGGCAATTTACGATTGGTGCGGGCTATAACAGCACTGAAAAGCTAGTGCTTTCCGGTTCAATTTCGCAGGCGAACGTATTCGGCTCGGGCAAAACGCTGGGCGTTGAAATCAATACCAGCAAGTCAAACCGTACCTTGTCGCTTTCAACGATTGATCCGTACTACACGGTGGACGGTGTTTCTCGCTCTATTGACGTTTATCTGCGCACTAGCACTCAAGGTTCGCTCGGGTTGGCCGCTGTAGATACGGATACGCGCGGCGGCAGCGTCCGTTTTGGCATTCCATTCACTGAAACCGATACCGTGTTCTTTGGTGTGGGTGCTGAACGCACTGGCATCACGCTGCTCAGTAATTCGCCAGAGCGCTATCGGCAATATGTCGCAGACTTTGGCGATAAATCAACGTCAGTGTTTGGCACGGTTGGCTGGGGCAAAGACTCGCGTGACAATGCAATCGCACCAACGCGCGGCCGGTATCAATTGTTTAACGCAGTAGTGTCTCCCGGCGGCGATTTGCGCTACTACCGCGCCGAGTACACGCACCAATACTTCTGGCCGGTTACCCGTGACTTGACCTTGGCGTTTAACGGCCAAGCGGGATATGGCGGCGCATTTGGCGGCCGGCCTTACCCGTTCTTCAAGAATTTCTATGCAGGCGGCATCGGCTCCGTGCGCGCGTTTGAGGGTGGGTCACTAGGGCCAAGGGAAATCTTTTCTAACGGTCTTATCGGCGATCCAATCGGCGGAACCAAGCGCTTGATCGGCAATTTTGAGCTTCAACTGCCATTACCCGGACAGGGCAAAGACCGTACCGCGCGCATGTTCGCCTTTGTAGACGGGGGTTACGTCTGGGGCGATGGTGAAAAAATCAAACTTGGGGATGTTCGATATTCTGCAGGTATCGGGCTTAGTTGGCTGTCGCCAGTCGGGCCACTGAAGCTCTCCTTCGGTAAACCCCTAAAGAGTCAGCCGGGAGACCGTGTGGAGCGTTTCCAGTTCCAGATTGGCACTGGGTTCTAACGTTTAGGCCAAGCCCTGTGGCAAAATTCATAGTTATCGGAGATGAGGAGACGGCTTTGTCGCTCAGAAAAATTTCAAATTGGTGTGTTGCTGCTTGCCTACTCGCGTTTGCATCTGCATCGTTTGCGCAAGAGTTGAAAATCGGCTTTGTCAATTCTGATCGCGTATTGCGCGAAGCGCAGCCTGCCCAGGCCGCCCAGCAGAAGCTTGAAGCGGAGTTTGCCAAACGCAATAAAGAGCTTGAAGACACCGCGACTAGACTGAAGGGTCTTGCGGACAAGCTTGAAAAAGATGGCGCGGTGATGCAAGAAGCTGAGCGTACGCGCCGCCAGCGCGAACTGACCGAGCTTGATCGGGAGTTCCAGCGTAAACGCCGCGAGTTTCAAGAAGACTTGAATCAGCGCCGCAACGAAGAGTTGGCTTCTGTGCTTGAGCGCGCAAACCGGACGATTCGGCAGATTGCCGAGCAGGAAAAGTTTGACGTGATTTTGCAAGATGCTGTCTACTTCAGCCCAAGAGTCGATCTGACTGAGAAAGTCATCCGCGCTCTGAACGCGGCCAAGTAAAGCGCGGGCTGCCACCCGCGCTGGGCGGAAAAGCTTCCATGTCATCGCCCATCACTGTGCAGGATCTGGTAGCGCATTGCGCGCAGGTGCCCGCCAGTGTGGCGGGCGACTCCGCACTACGTCTTACCGGCGTGGCTCCGCTGGGTGCGGCGGGTGCTCATCAGCTGTCATTTCTTGCCAATCCACGCTATTCACCGCAACTACTTGCCAGCAAGGCTGGATGCGTGGTGCTGACCGCTAAAGATCATGCGGCACTTCCCGGCGCCGTCAGCAGGTCTTTTATTCTTTGCGATCAGCCGTATGTGTTCTTTGCGTTTGCGGCGCAGTATTTCGCGCGCGCAGAACCTGCGCCGGCGACTATTAGCCCACTCGCAAGTATTGACCCTACAGCAATGGTCGAGCCTGGTGTCACGATTGGCCCGTACGCAGTGATTGGCGCAGATGCGCGCATAGGCGCGGGCGCGAACATTGGCCCGCACTGCGTGATCGGTGAAAACTCGCGGATAGGCACCGGTACACAATTGCTTGCGCACGTCTGCGTTTATGCGGGCTGCACGTTGGGAGCGCGATGTATCTTGCACTCCGGGGTCGTGATCGGCGCAGACGGATTTGGTTTTGCCAACCACGCTGGCGTGTGGGTCAAGATTCCGCAAACGGGGTGTGTGATCATTGGTGATGACTGCGAAATCGGTGCCAACACCACCATCGACCGAGGAGCCATGAGCGACACGGTCGTGGGCAATGGCGTCAAGATCGACAACCAAGTGCAGATTGGCCACAACGTTGTGATTGGAGATCACTGCGTTCTGGCCGGGTGCGCGGCGATTGCGGGCAGCGCGGTGATTGGCAACCGGGTTCAGCTCGGTGGCCGGGCCAGCATTCTTGGCCATCTGCGGATTGCAGATGATGTTGTCGTGTCAGCGGTAACTACAGTGACCCGCACTATCGACAAGCCGGGTTTCTACACCGGCATCTATCCCACCGAAGAAAACGCCAGTTGGGAACGTAACGCCGTGCTGGTGCGCAATCTCAGTAAAATGCGTGATCAACTTAAGCGCCTGCAAGCGCGACTTGACTCCAAGGACAAACCAGAATCATGACGGTCGCGCTCGACATTCAGGGAATTTTGCAACATCTGCCGCATCGCTATCCGCTGTTGCTCGTGGATCGGGTAATGGAGTTGGTGCCGGGCGAGCGGATCGTGGCGCTGAAGAATGTCAGTATCAATGAGCCGTTTTTTCAAGGACATTTTCCGCACTATCCGGTCATGCCTGGCGTGATGATTTTGGAGTCGCTCGCACAGGCGTCCGCGCTCTTGGCGTTTAAAACGCTTGATCTGAATGTGGATGACAACAACATTGTCTTGTTTGTCGGTATCGACAACGCCAGATTTAAAAAGCAAGTCACTCCCGGCGATCAGCTTAAACTTCTGGTCACACCGTCGCGTAATAGAGGCGGTATCTGGAAGTTTGCAGCCCAGGCAACAGTGGACGATCAAGTCGCGTGCGAGGCTGAGTTGCTCTGCACCTACCGCAAACTCGACAAGTAACACATCAACCATGCGTATCCATCCGTCGGCACTGGTCGATCCAAAGGCGCAAATCGATTCAAGTGTAGAAGTGGGGCCGTTCGCCATCGTCGGGCCGCATGCACGTATCGACGCAGACTGTGTAATCGCTGCGTACGCCACGGTGACGGGCCACACCACGCTTGGCAAAGGCAATCGCGTGCATTCCCATGCCGTCATTGGTGGGCCGCCACAGGACAAAAAATACGCGGGCGAACCTACGCTGCTTGAAATCGGTGACCGAAACACTTTCCGTGAATCCGTGACGGTCAATACAGGCACGGTGCAAGACGCCGGAGCGACACGCATCGGTTCTGACAATTGGGTCATGGCCTATGTCCACGTTGCGCATGATTGCCAGATTGGCAGTCACGCCATCATGGCCAACGGTGTGCAACTTGCAGGGCATGTGCATGTAGGTGACTGGGCGATTCTCGGTGGTCTGACAGGGGTTCATCAATTTGTAAAGATTGGTGCGCACAGCATGACCGGTGCTGGCACGGTATTGCTGCAAGATCTGCCGCCTTACGTGATGTCGCAAGGGTATCCTGCCGAGCCAAAAGGGCTGAATGCGGAGGGCCTGCGCCGTCGCGGTTTTTCGCCGGAAGCCATTAATGCACTCAAGCAAGCCTACAAACTGCTTTACCGGGACGGGTTAACTTTTGAGCAGGCCAAAACGTCTATTGCTGCATTCGAGGCGCAGCAGGCAGGAGACGCCGCTTCTGCACTGTCCGTATTCAGCCGCTTTTTACAGGCAGTCACGCGCGGCGTGATCCGTTGAATTTGCCAGTTCTTACGGCTTGCGCCAGCGATCCATGCCGATTCTGAACTCCATGCCGGATGTGGCGATGGTTGCCGGTGAAGCGTCCGGCGACTTGCTGGGTGCGCTGCTTCTCCAAGGTTTGCTCGCCAAGACCAACGATGTTGCCTTTGGCGGAATTGGCGGGCCGCGTATGGCCCAGCTTGGGTTTGACGCGCAGATTCCACTTGAACGGCTCGCTGTGCGCGGTTATGTAGAAGTACTGCGGCATCTGCTCGGTCTGCTCAAGCTGCGTTCCGGGCTGGCCAAGGAGATGATCGCATCGCCGCCGCGCCTGTTTATTGGCATCGACGCGCCCGACTTCAATCTCGGACTGGAAGAGAAGCTACGCGCAGCGCGCATCCGCACCGTTCATCTGGTGTGTCCCAGCATTTGGGCGTGGCGCGCGCAGCGGATCACGCAAATCAAACGCTCGGTGGATCACATGCTCTGCGTGTTTCCTTTTGAGCCTGAGTTGCTGGAAAAACATGGTGTCAAGGCCAGTTATGTTGGCCATCCACTGGCGGACATGATTCCTTTGCAGCCCAATGTCGGGCAGGCGCGGCGCAAACTCGGTCTTGAAGAGCAGAGCTGCATCATTGCGCTCTTGCCAGGCAGCCGCAAAGACGAAATCGCTCACATTGCGCCGCTTTTTCTTAAAGCGGCTGAATTGCTACGGATTAAAGAGCCAAACGCGCGCTTTCTGATTCCCGCCGCAAGCGAACTGCGGAGGGTGGAGCTGCAGCGCTTGTTCGCGCGCTTTCCAGGCTTGCCGGTACAACTGGTGGATGGGCAATCACATACCGTGCTGGAAGCATGTAGCGGCGTGCTGGTAGCCAGCGGCACCGCCACGCTGGAAGCCGCGCTATACAAAAAACCCATGGTCATCGCTTACGCAATGCCAACCGTGTCGTGGTGGATGATGAGAAACAAGGGTTATCTGCCCTACGTTGGTTTGCCTAACATTCTCGCCGGTGAGTTTCTGGTGCCGGAGCTGATTCAAGACAAAGCCACGCCAAGCGCACTGGCGGGTGCATTGATCGAGCAAATGCGTGACCGCACGCTTTCTACGCGCCTCAATGATCGCTTTATGCAAATGCATGAACAGCTGCGGTGCGATTTCTCGCGCACTGCGGCCGATGTCGTCATGGAATACTTGTAAGCCGCATGATCGCGCCAACTGCTTCAGCAAGCTTATGTATCGCGGGGGTAGATGAAGCCGGCCGCGGCCCACTGGCGGGCAGCGTGTTTGCGGCGGCAGTGGTGCTCAATGAACGCGATCCAATTGAAGGTCTGCGCGACTCCAAGGCGCTCACCGCCACACGCCGCGAGCGGCTTGAAAAAGAAATTCACGCGCGCGCGCTGGCGTGGTGTGTTGCAAGCGCGGGCGTAGCGGAAATCGATCGGCTCAATATTCTCCAGGCTACGCTGCTGGCGATGCGCAGGGCAGTGCAGGGTTTAGTGGTGACGCCGCAGGCTGCCTGGGTAGACGGCAATCGCGCGCCGCAGCTCTCAATTCCAGTCAAAACAATTGTCAAAGGCGATGCGACTGTGCCGGCAATTTCTGCTGCATCGATTCTTGCCAAGGGCGCGCGCGATCGCGAGGCGCAGGTGCTTCACGAAAACTTTCCCGGCTATGGTTTCGCGCAGCACAAAGGGTATGGCACGGCAGCGCACTTGCAGGCTTTGCAAGCACTTGGCCCGTGCCCCGTGCATCGCCGCAGTTTTGCTCCGGTGCGTTTGATGATCGAACGCGAAGGCGAACTCAAATGGTGATGCGCATCACGTCGCGCGCCAACCCGAATGTCAAACGCTGGAAGGCGCTTGCGCAGCAGGCGGAGCGAAATTCCGATCACAATCTGGTGTGGGTTGAGGGCGAGCATGTGGTGCAAGAAGCGCAGCGGGCCGGCTTGCATGTGGTTGAACTGATTCAGCGCGATGGCGCAAATGCTGCCCGCGCTGACGCCACGCATCTTGTAACGCCAGAGGTGATGGACGCGCTCACACAGCTTGAATCTGCGCCTGAAATTGCCGCTGTGCTCCACGTGCCATTACCTGGTGCCGCCCCTATTGTTTCTGACTGCCTGGTGCTTGACCGCGTACAGGATCCCGGCAACGTAGGCACCATGCTGCGCACGGCCTGGGCCTTTGGCGTGCGACATGCGCTGCTCACCACCGGTTGCGCAAGCCCGTGGTCGAGCAAGGCAATGCGTGCCGGCCAGGGTGCGCAATTCTGGCTCTCTGTGCGCGAGCACGTGGACGCAAACGATCTGCCGAAATTACTGAGCGCTGCACTAATCACAACGAGCCTGGAAGGATCGGACTCCATCCAAGCAGTTGATTTGCGTAAACCGTGCGCCTTTGTATTTGGCCACGAAGGGCAGGGCGTGTCTGCGCAAATCAATCAACACGCGGCCAAAAAAGTCCGCATACCCATGCCGGGCGGTGCTGAATCGCTGAATGTGGCTGCTGCGTGCGCAATTTGCTTGTATGAACAGCATCGTCAGCGCACGTTGATTGATTAAATCAACCGGTTGGTTTAGATCAAACCCAAGGGGCATTCCGCTTGGAAAATTTCTTCTCCTGCGCTAGATTTTTTGCTCTCTCTCGCTGCGTGCAGGTGACATCATGCTGGCTGGATTGCTTGACCGTTGGGTGGAATCTTCTCTTGAGCGGCAACTTGAACCCGCGGTGGCGCGGTTGCAAGCAATTGGGCTGCCGCTGCGTTTAGTTTTGTGGGATGGGCGCAGTTTTGAATGCGGGCGCGGCGCACGCATTGCGTTGAAGCTGAACTCGCCCATGGCGCTGCGCGACTTTATTACGCCCAGCCTGGGCACACTGGGTGAAGCGTTTGTCGAGGGGCGCATTGATGTCCAAGGGCCAATCCATGAAGTGATTGCTGTAGCCGATTCGATCGCCGACGCGCATGGTGCCAGCGCGGCAGCCCGCGCGGCGCTCAAGCTCGCGGAGCATCAACGCGGCAAGGACGCAGCCGCCATCAGCTACCACTACGACGTGTCCAACGCGTTTTACAAGCTTTGGCTGGATGAGCGCATGGTGTATTCGTGCGCCTATTTCAAAAATGGATCTGAGGACATTCACCTCGCGCAGCAGCAAAAGCTGGACCATATTTGCCGCAAACTGCAGCTGCGCGCTGGCGAACGCTTGCTGGATATCGGCTGCGGTTGGGGCGGCCTGGTCATCCACGCAGCGCGGCATTATGGCGTTCATGCGCACGGCATTACGCTGTCTAAAGCGCAGCATGAAGAAGCCTGCGTCCGCGTAGCCGCCGCCGGTTTGCAGGAGCGCGTGAAGATCGAACTGCGCGACTACCGCGACCTGACCGGTGACGGCGTATACGACAAAATTTCCTCGGTCGGCATGTTTGAGCATGTGGGGCTGAAAAACCTGCCGCAGTATTTTGCAATCATTCGGCGGCTGCTCAAGGAGCGTGGCCTGGCGCTGAACCATGGCATTACCTCGATGGATGTCAACAACCGTGCCGTGGGCGGCGGTGGCGGCGACTTTATCGAAAAGTATGTATTCCCCGGCGGTGAGTTGCCACACATCGCACTGGTGATGCGCGAGATGAGCGCGCAGATGCTGGAGATTGCGGACGTAGAAAGCCTGCGCATCCACTACGCAAAAACACTCAGCCACTGGAGCGGGGCGCTTGAATCCAAACTCGCCGCGGCGCAGCAACTGGTGCCAGAAAAAACGCTGCGTATCTGGCGCGCCTATCTGGCCGGCTGCGCCTATGCATTTGAGCAGGGCTGGATCAATCTGTATCAGGTGCTGGCGAGCAAACAGACCAAACCTGGGCCTACGGCGCTGCCATTGACGCGAGAATATATATATCGCTAAAGGTAGATTTATGCGGCTCTACGCAGTATCTATGCGCTTTTTGGAGCATTTTTGCTTGGAAAAGCTCATGGATATTGCGTACGCTGCCTTTAAATCGCTCTAAAAATCTCCTTAGTAAGGCTTTGCTGCGCGTGTAAGGCCAGCCAATCACGCGCGGCTTTTTGCAGTTCAGCGCTTGTTTTGCGCTACCCGCCCCGGGGCGCAGGTTGCTCGCGCAGGCTGCCCGTACACTTCTTGCATGGAGTCCGCCCAAACGCCGCAAGAGAAATTAAGTAGCAAACCATCGCTGCTGGCGCGCTACCGCGCCTGGGAGCGCCGTGCTTATAGCCGCACGATCTCCGATCCACAGGACTTGGCGGGCATGGATGCGTATGCCGACTATTTTTACAGCTGGCGCGGCTGGTGGATTCACGTGGTCGAGTTGCTCTTGGCCACCGGACTGGCGTTGCTTGCGCGCGACCAGTTGGACTTGCCGCTATGGCTGGGCGTACCTGTCGGCTACGTGCTGATCACCGCACTGGCATCTTTTATCATTTTGGCGTGGTATACGCCGCGCTTTTACGCCAAGACATTCAAGGTGAACTTGGTCAAGATCGTGCCGCTGATGCTTGCTGGCGTGATTTTCGGTGTCATCGCAGGCGCAACAGCCAAAGCGCTGCAGACCAAAGGCCGGATTCCTACTGTCTCTGAATTTGCAGATATTCTTCTGCGTGCATCGCAAGAGCCGGTCGTGTGGCTGGCCACTGGCGGCGTGCTGCTTTGGGCAGCGCTGCTTGCCGGTGTGGCGCGTGCGCGCCGGCACCAGCTAGAGCAGGAAAATGCGTTGCTGCAAGCCGCAAGCGAACGCGACCAGGCCGCGCGCGCGGCGGCAGAGGCGCAGCTCAAGGTACTGCAAGTCCAGATCAAGCCACATTTTTTGTTCAACACGCTCGCCGCCATGCAGCATTGGGTGGACAGCAAAGACGAGCGCGCCGGGCCGCTGCTGCGCAACCTGACGCAGTTCTTGCGCCAATCGGTGCAGGCGCTGGACAAGCCCACTGTGACGGTGGCGGAAGAGTTTGAACTGGTGAACAGCTACTTGGCCATCATGACCGCACGGATGGGCGCGCGCTTGACCTACACACTCACGCACGCACCGGAGATTGCCGCGCAGCCGATCGCGCCCGGCATGGTGCTCACGCTGACAGAAAACGCGCTGGAGCATGGCATCACACCGGCCTTGCGCGGCGGCCACGTGGATGTGACTGCGGGGCGTGACGGCGCGCACTGGTGGATTGAGGTCACCGACACCGGCGTGGGTTTTAGCGAGCCGCCGCAGTTCAATGTCGGCCTGCGCAATACGCAGGAGCGGCTTGACACGCTGTATGGCACCGCGGCACGCTTTAGTTTGCACCGCGACGAAGTACAGGGCAAAACCATTGCCCGCATTGACTACCAGGGAACCTTGTCATGACCATCCGTGCATTGATTGCCGACGATGAAGAAGCACCACGCGAACAAATCCGCGCTGCGCTTAAACGTGTTTGGCCGCAGCTGCAGATTGTGGACGCGGCGCATAACGGCGTCGACGCGTGGGATAGTTTTCAAGAGCACGAACCGCAGGTGTGTTTTCTGGATATCCGCATGCCCGGCTTGACCGGACTTGACGTGGCAAGCCGCATTGCAGCCAGCGGCGTGAACACGCAGGTGGTGTTTGTCACTGCGTTTGACGATCACGCCGTGCAGGCCTTCAACGCCGGCGCGATTGACTACGTGATGAAGCCGGTGGAAGATGCGCGCCTGGCGCAGGCGGTAGAGCGCATTAAGGCGCGTGTGCAGCCGGCCAGCGCACAAGCCACACCGGACATGACTGCGCTGCTCGCGCAGCTTGCGGCGCAGGTGTCGCGGCCGGCAGCACCCAAGTTTATTCAGGCCACGGTGGGGCGCGAGATCAAACTCATCGCAGCAGATGAAGTGGTGTATTTCGAGGCCGATTCACGCTATACACGCGTGGTGTATGCCGGCGGCGAAGCACTGATCCGCACACCGCTCAAAGAACTGCTGGCAACACTGGATGCAGCGCAGTTCTGGCAAATCCATCGCTCCGTGATCGTGAACAACACGCATGTCGCCAGCGCCGTGCGGGTGGACGAGAGCAACATGCATGTCACGCTCAAGGGCAGGGCGGACAAGCTGCCGGTGTCACGGCATTTTCAGTCGCTGTTTAAAGGACAGTAGGCATATTCATAACCAGTTCACGCAATATCCATGCGGGTTTTAAAGCAGAAATGGCTCAGAACCCTCATGGATATTGCGTAGTGTGCTTGCAGGGAGTTCTCGCAATCTCCGTTCGCGTTGAGCTTGTCGAAACGCATTTGAGGTGAATCACAATTCTTGGCCAGAGGGCTTCGACAGGCTCAGCCCGAACGGGTTGGGAGACTGCAGGGAAACTTCATAAAGCAGGTCTCCAAATAACAAAGGCACCCGCAGGTGCCTTTGCGTAATGCATAGAATGCCTAAGCAGTTTGATCGTCCACTGCAGCCTTGGGCGCATTGGTCTTGCATGACTCAATGCCGTTTTCCATCGAGTCCGTAGATGCGTACATCTGGCTCTTGCCGATCACTTCGCCGTTGCGTGCCTTGAGCTTGAAGTAGCTCTTGCCGTTGCTGGCCGTGTCGCGCACGTAGCGCGCATCATCGGTGGAGTTATTGCGGACGGATTCAATCCCGTTGTTGGCCGAGGCTTTGGCCTTGTAGGTCTCGGACGTGAGAATGATCTGCCCATTGCCTGCGAGCAGGTTGAACATGAACTCACCGTTTGATGTCTTCTTTAGTTCGAACTTACCGGCCATAGCGCACTCCTTCTTGGTGGGGGTGAAATCAGCGCAAGTATGAAAGCAAAGTGAAGCTAAATCAATCCCTAAATCCATCCTAAATGAGCCCATCGAAGGGCAGGATGTCCACCGCGTCACCTTCGTTAACACTTCCACCGCTATGTGGAAGCACGACAAAGCAATTGGCCTCGCTCATGCTGCGCAGCACACCAGAGCCTTGGCTGCCAGTGATCCGCACGGTTACCGTGCCATCTGCATGGCGTGTGGCGATGCCGCGCTGATACTCCGTGCGGCCAGGCTTTTTGCGCAGCGCAGTTTCGCTCCTGGCAGTGAGCAGCAGCGGCTGCCCGCCCGTTTCGCCCAGCATCGCAGCCAGGCCGTGCCGCACAAAAAAGTAAAACGTCACCATCACCGCCACCGGGTTGCCGGGCAGGCCAAAGAGTACGGCGCTCTTGGCATTTGAGTTGATGCGGCCAAAGGCCATCGGGCGGCCGGGGCGCATCGCAATCGTCCAGAACGCCACATCGCCCAGCCGCGCCATCATCTGCTTAGTAAAGTCTGCCTCGCCCACCGACACGCCGCCGCTGGTGATGATGGCGTCTGCATTCTCGCAGGCGCTGCGCATCGCCGCCTCAAGCGCGGCGGGTTCGTCCTTGACCACGCCCATGTCGATGATGTCCACATCCAGCCGCTTGAGCATGCCGTAGAGCGTGTAGCGGTTGCTGTCGTACACGCAGCCTGGATCAAGCGGTTCACCGATGGAGCGCAACTCATCACCGGTGGAAAAAAACGCCATGCGCAGGCGGCGCTTGACCGGTACTTCAGCCACACCGAGTGAGGCGAGCATGCCCAAATCCGCCGGTGTGATGCGTCTGCCTGCAGCCAGCGCGGCTTGGCCGGCGGCCAGGTCTTCGCCCTTGCAGCGGCGATTGTCGCCACGCTTCAAAATACTGGCCGCAAAGCTGATGCGATTATCAGCCGCCTGCACAAACTCCTGCGGTACCACGGTATCGCAGCCCGCTGGCATCACCGCACCTGTCATGATGCGCACGCACTGGCCGTGCGTCACGCTGCCATCAAAGGCAACACCCGCGTAGGCTGTGCCGGCAATCTGCAAAGACACATCGCCGCCTTGCAGCTGAGTGCCATCAAACGCGTAGCCATCCATGGCGCTGTTGTCATGCGCCGGCACGTTGATGGGGCTGATGATGTCTTGCGCCAGAACGCTACCCAGCGCGCTTCTGATCGCCACCTTTTCCACGCTTTCAATCCGCGGCACAAACTGCGCAATGAATCGTTGTGCGGTGGCCACGGGTAGGGCGTTGGGGTCGTAATCAGACAGGCAGCTGGCGACTTGCTGCAGCGTTTGCATGCTCATGGCGCGGCTTTTTCCAGGGCTCTGAGTTCTTCCAGCGTGTTGGCGTTTTCAAACGCCTGCGGGCAATCGTCAAACGGCACTTCCACGCAACCTTGCTCCGCAGTCCAGATGTCGATCTTGCGCTCGCCCTTGTCCATGAACCGGGTCAGGCTTTGCAGCACATCGGTACGCATCAAGCAAAACACCGGCTGCGGCTGTTTGCCGGTAATGGGGTAGGCAATCGGCTTGTCCGCCAGCAGCGCGGCATTAAGCAAACGCTGCGCCAAATCCATGGGCAAAAACGGCACGTCGCACGGCACGGTGAGCAGATACTCGGTCTGGCATTGCGCCAGGCCCGCTTCAAACCCTGCCAGCGGCCCGGGATAGTCGGCGCGTGAATCCAAAATCACCGGCACGCCAAACCCTTCATAGGCAGACAGGTTGCGGTTGGCGTTGATCATGACGCTGTTCACCTGGGGGCCAAGCCGCATCAGCGCGTGCAGCGCCAGTGGCGCACTGCGAAAATTCTGCAGGCCTTTATCTACGTTGCCCATGCGGCTGCCGCGGCCGCCGCACAGAATCAGGCCCGTTACGAGATCTTGCGGGTTCATGCGGAAAGCGTTTCTGCAGCGCGCGGCTGCGTGACAAACCGGTCTTGCCCGGTAAACAGCAAATAATGCTTGCCTTGGCAGCGGCCGATCATGGTGATGCCCACGCGCGTAGCGACTTCATAACCCATCTGCGTCAGCCCGGAGCGCGATAGCAAAAACGGGATGCCCATCTGCGCGCACTTGATCACCATTTCACTCGTGAGCCGGCCGGTGGTGTAGAAAATTTTGTCGCTCCCTTCAAGACCACGTAACCACATTTCGCCTGCGATCGCGTCCACCGCGTTGTGGCGGCCTACGTCTTCCACAAAGCTCAAAATCTCGCCACGATGATCACCCGCATTGCTGCACAGCGCGCAGCCGTGCACCGCGCCGGCCACTTTGTAAATACTCTCATAGCGCCGCACGTTGTTCATCACTTCAAACAGCACTTCTTCAGTTAGGCGCGCAGACACAGGCAACTGCACGCGGTCAATATCTTCCATCAAATCGCCAAACATCGTGCCTTGGCCGCAGCCGGTGGTCACCGTTTTTTTGGAAAGCTTTTCTTCCATATTGCGATGGTGCCAAAAATCCTGCGCATCATCGTCTAGATGCGCAGCGCGGTAGCGTGATGTCACCGCGACTGAATGGGTTTCCCAATCCACCTGCACGCTCGCTAGTTCATCGAGCGACGCAATCATGCGCTGATTGCGCAGCCAGCCGATGGCCAGGGCTTCAGGCGCACCGCCGAGGGTCATCAGCGTGAGCAGTTCGCGCTTGTCCAAGTACAGCGTGAGCGGATGTTCGCCCGCAATCGGCGTGGGCACGGTTTCGCCGCGCTCGTTGACGGCATTGACTTCAAACGTCGCAGGGCGGGCGTTGTGGGTGATGGTGACAGACATGCGCAAAGTCTACCGTCACGCCCGCGCGGCAGTATCTGCGGCGAAGATTTCTACAGAGAACACGCAGGTTTTATGCGGGTTTTGAGGCAAAAACTATTGGAAAGGCGCATGGATATTGCGTCTTTTGTCGGAAATATTTGCGTTTAAAGCACGGCTTTGCAGATGCTTTTGCCGCGCGCAAGTTGCTTCCTGCATAGCCAAGGTGGCCGACAGTATCCCTAAAACTTAGGTGTTCAAGCTTAATGTCGGAGGAGAAATCGCCTTGAAGTTTGGCGTAAAGTGTCCACCTAAAGAAACACTTGTTATCCGGTCGTTCATTGTCGTTTGCAGTTGCCCGCTCATCTTGTTTTGCAGCACGCCACAAACCAGTACGCACCGCTGTTCGCTAGGAAAGGTGCGCAATGCGCTCTACAGAACCACATTACGACCCGCTATTCAACATCATCCGCGTGAGCGTTGCCGGCACCTTTGAAGACCAAGATATGCTGGCCTGCATCGATCAAACCGCGCAGCTAGTGGCGCAAACCGGTTGCACCCGTGTGATGGTGGATGCACGCGACGCCATCCTCATGCTGAGCGAAGCCGCCAGCCTGCCGCGCTTCAAAGCCATGGAGCGCAAATTCAACCCGGCCCACCGCGTGGCCGTGGTGTACCAGCAGATCGGGCCGCGCCAGCAGCGGTTTGAAGCCCGCGCAAAAGAAAAAGGCTTCGCCCTGCGCGTATTTTCCAGCGAATGGCAGGCGCTGGATTGGCTGCTGGAAGCGTTTGCCAAGATCTAGCGCAAGGCATATCGATACTGGCAGTTGTTGCGAATGGCCGTTAGCACAACTTTCCGTGCGCGGCGAGCGGTTTATTTAGCTGCGCCTGGATAAAGTGTCTTCACAAATCCGCATACGCGCTTTTTGCTTTGTGCGCACCCAAAATATCTGAATACAGAATACACTTCACGGGCGTGCAAAAAACTGGCTGCTCGTGAGCAAGGGGTACGCGGGTCGGGCAATGCCACATCCACCGCAGTTTTCAACTGGTCTATTGGAAAGGGCAATCCCATGCTGAGCTTTCGCAAGATGCCGCTGCAAGCGGCGTTGTGCAGTCTCGTAGTGTTGTTTGCGGTGAGCATGCCTGCTGCAGCAGGCAATCACGTGCTGCAGAAAAAAGGCAATAAGTGCGCAGACGATCCGCTGTGCCACAACCGCTGGAGCGCAGACATCAAGCCAGTAGCCAAGGCCAAACCCGGTGACACGGCCGTGTTCGGCACGCGCGATGCGTTTGACCACGGCCTCACGCGCAAGTCCACTGCAGCCGACATTGCCGCGCTGAACTTGAACCTGGTGCATCCGCTCACCGGGCCGCTATATGTGGAAGGCGCTGAGCCGGGCGATGCCTTGGCCGTGAAGTTGCTGGACATTGAGCCGGACAAATTCGGCTACACCATCATCGTGCCCGGCTTTGGCTTTCTGCGCGATCTATTCAAGGAGCCGTATCTGGTGAGGTGGGATCTCACGCGCGGTGGCGCGACATCCCCCGACCTGCCCGGCGTGAAAATCCGCTTTGAAGGCTTTATGGGCACCGTAGGCGTTGCCCCAGGCCCAACCCAAACTGCAACCTACGCCAAGCGCGAAGCGGCGCTGGCCGCCGCTGGCGGCGTAGCGCTCGGGCCAGAGCCCAAAGACGCCATGCCCGCCGCCGTGTGTGGCCCCAGCGGCAGCGCCAAAGACGGCTGCCTACGCACCATTCCGCCGCGCGAAAACGGCGGCAACATGGACGTGAAGCAAATGCAGGTGGGCACCACGCTTTACCTGCCGTGCTTTGTCAAAGGCTGCATGCTGTCGATTGGTGACGTGCACTTTGCCCAGGGCGATGGCGAGGTGGCTGGTACTGCCATCGAGATGGATGCCACGGTCAAAGTGCAGGTGAGCGTGGTCAAAGGCGGCGGCGCAACGGTGAAGCAGCCGCATTTTTCCGGCGGCGATCAGCTCAAGAAAATCGCACCATCTCAGTTCTACGCCACTGTGGGTTACCCGCTCAAGCCCGAAGGCTTAGTGCCGCCTACGCACGCCTATCTGGACGGCAAAAA
>JBOFGW010000240.1:0-3512 GCA_051649325.1 Burkholderiaceae bacterium
GTGCTGCCGTCGGCAGTGCTTGGGTTCAGGCCGATAAATACTGCGGCGGGCTCGCCGCTCCACCTACGCCACAAAGAGTATCGATAGAGGCCGCATTCGCTCATCTCCGCGCCGCTTCGCCCTTGGTCGGCAAACTCCGAAATCACTGACATCACTGACATCGCATTTCCTTCCAATTCTTGGAATCAAGGTTTTCCGCTGTAGCGCAGTCCGCACGCCCGCGACGCTGATTTACATTCCAAAAATGTGCGCCTATCGTTGATTGGCGCGGGTTAATAGACCGGCCTTCTAAGCTGGTGCTTAGCGTCTGATCGGCGGAAAAATCACGCCGTTTCGGTAAATACATCAAACAAACTCGGCATCATCACTTCATCTTCAGCGGCTTTGCAGTAGGCTGCGCCGTCCGTGAAATAAGCAGGGTTGAGTTCGATGCCGATGCCGCGGCGGCCAGCTTTGACGGCGCGATAGGGCACGGTCATGAGGCCGCCGAACGGATCAAGCACGGTTTCTCCAGCCATGCTGAATTGCGCAATGACGCGATCGGCAATGTCGAACTGCATCGGGCACAGATGCATCTCTTTGCCTTTGGCCGATTGCGCGCCGTTGAGGGTGAGCATGCGGGTGATGTCGCTCCACACATCGTTGCTCCAGCTCTGAGGCTGGAGCAGCATGAACGTCACTGGCAGCTTGCCTTTGTCTTCCAGCGCCTCGCCGATCTTGACGTGGTGTTCGAAGTCATAGACTTGGCCAAGACTGAATTCCTTGAACGTGCGGAAAATCGCGTCGTGCGGCAGGTCGACCAGTTCTTCGGGCGTGAGCAACCGGTTGCCGGAAGATCGCGTGAACCCGTGGGCGTCGATTTGCCAGCGGCTGCGGGTGTATTTGGCTTTGTCTTTGAGTACCGGCAGATCGGCGTAGCTCTTCTCGTTACTGCTCGGCGGCTTGCGGAACAGCAGCAGGTATTCGGGCATGCCCACGCCCATCTTGGTGGCATCCTTGCATTGCTCGGTCCAGCCCAGCCGATAGGTCTGGTTGTTCTCGCGCACTACATCGGTCACGATGGTTTTCATGCCCATGTAGGCGAAGCCGTGCTTGGCGTAGTGCTCAATGCAGCGCGCGTGGAAAGGGTAAACAGTCTGGAATCCCAGTCCGGTCATGCCACCCGGCACGACGCGGTCTTTTACATGGATGGCCGCGATACGACCTGGCTGCAGCACGCGCAGCAAGTTGGGCGTGAGGTAGTCCATCTGCTCAAAAAAATGCGCGTTCGTGTCGGTGTGGCCGAAGTCGGCGAAGTTGGGCGAGTATTCGTATTGCGTCGAGAACGGAATCGAGGTGAGGATGAGCCCAGCGCTGTTGTCAGCCATGCGCGCTGTTTCTTTGACGCAATCCTCGTTCACGAGGGTGTAGCGCTCGCCCTTGATTTCCACGCGCTGCACGCCGAGCTTGCGCGTGAGCGTGTAGGCCATGGCGGCGTTGTTCATGCCGTACTCCTTGATGATTTCACTCATGCGATCCACCATGTGTTTGTGCTGCTCCCATTTGCGTTCGAGTGTGCGGCGCACTTCGCGCTCGGCTTCGGTGTAAATCAGGTCGACGCGCACGCGCTTGGTCTGCAAGAAGCGCTGCAGCCGGTGCACGCTCTGGATAAAGTCGTTGAACTTAAAGCCGATGCCAAGATAAATGGCCCATGCGCAGTGCCGCTGCAAATTGCAGCCGCTGCCCAGCATGACCGGCTTGGCGGCGATCTCTGCCACCTCGCCGCATGAGAAGCCGGCAACAATCTGTTCGCGATCGTCAAGATCCTGGCTGCCGTATACCGCCGCGACGCGCGGCCCGATGGCGCGCTCGATCGCGCGGCGTTCGTCTTCCAAGTCATGCCAGATGACGCGGTGCGCGGCTTTGTCGTCCTCGCGCAACTCCATCATCTTTCCGATACGCGCATCCAGGCTTTCGCGTTTCTCGCGCGCGGCGTCCACCACGCCGATCGCGGCCTCCTTGAACATGAGACGCTGGCCGGCATGGTTAAAGCCGGTGGCGTCGTGATCGCTGGCGATTTCGTGCCAGCGCACGTCAAGTTCCGGCAGGCTGTAGCCTGTGTCGCTGAAACCAAGATCGCTCGGCCGCTGGACGAAGAGGCCCCACGATGACACCCAAAGCCAGAACTCTTTTTCTTTGTGCGGGTGAATTGTGAGCTGATCAGCTTTTTCGCTATTGCGCTTGAAGAATCGCGTCTTTGCTTGGCCCACGTCCATGATGCCGAGAAACGCGCTGTAGGCAAGCAGTTCGATGTAATCGTTAGGCGACGGCGTGGCTGTTGCGACGAAGCGATAGGGCACTGCACCGCCGCGCGTCCGCATGTTCAGGTGATCGCGCCGATCGTCGCCAGCAAACAGCGCCATGAATTCGCGGAAAGTCTTGGTGCCGCCAAAACCACGCAAGCAAGCCGCTTCGTCAAGGCCGGCCACGGTGAACGCGCGCGGGTCGATCTTGCCGTCGCGAACAGTCTCGTAATTCGTGAGGTAGATGCCGTTTGGATCCGAGGCTTCTTCGATGCGGCGGATGAACTTCACAGTGATGCCAAGCAGCGCTGCGTCATGCATGAACTCCTGCCGTACTCCCAAGGGGAGCACGATCAGCCCCATGCCGCCCGCGCGTTCGCGCGTGAGACGCACGGCTTCAAGCTGCATGATGGTCTTGCCCAACCCGAAGGCCGCGAAAATGGCGCGCGTGCCGCCGGCAACGGCCCAGCGGATGATGGCGCGCTGATGCGGTTTGCACAGCGGATGCACATCGGCGTCCGACACTTCGAACCCGCGCTGTTCGGCCAGTTGCACCTTGGCGCGCAAGAAGTCTTCATAGGGTTTCATGCATGCTTTCCCGCAAGAAAATTTGTGCGCTTTTTGTACCGCCGATCACGAATAAAACAGCTATCCGTGATCGTTTCAAGCGGCTGTACGCTTTTTGCGCTGAAGTAAGTCGTTGATTTCAAACACATTTGTTTTAAACGCATTGCTGGCTTGCCGTTTTGTGATTCCTGTTGTCGTGGGTTCGAGTCCCATCAGCCACCCCTTAGAATTCAATGACTTAGCGTTGTTATCCACAGGATTGAAAGCGGCGAATCGATCAACTTGTGCGAGATTTGTACCGAGCGCCGATGCGCCGGCATAGCGCGCCAGATGGCTTTGCGCCATGTGAGCGTAGACCAGCACCATTTCGTAGCTGCTCCATCCGCCCAATTCCATCAGCTCGCGCAGCGGCGTGCCGTTGAGGACATGCCACGTGGCCCATGTATGGCGCCAGCCGTGCCACGTAAAATTGGGGCGGGTGCCGGCGCGGCGCATGGCGGCATACCAGCCGTTGTTGCTGGCGCCCGACCGGATTGGCTGGCTTTTGTACGTGAACACATAGCGGGCGTGCTGGCCGCGCTGCTCGCGCAGCACCGCAAGCGCGTCTTCGTTCAGCGGCACGGCAAGGTTGCGGCCGGCCTTGACGTCTTGCGCATGCACCCA
>JBOFGW010000241.1:0-12090 GCA_051649325.1 Burkholderiaceae bacterium
CAAGCAGCGCGTTGGAAACGCCGCCGATCTGAATGCTGCCATCTTGCGGCTCATAAAAGCGCTGCAGCAGCGCAAAGATGGTGGACTTACCCGCGCCGCTTGGGCCCACCAAGGCTACGCGCTCGCCGGGCTGCACGGTAAACGAAACGTTGTGCAGCACAGGCCGCTCCGGGCGTGAAGGGTAGGTGAAGGTCACCGCATCAAACATAACCGCAAGCCCGCCCTGGCTTGGTGGCGCGGCGTGCGGCTGCGCGGGGCTGGCAATCGCCGGTGTGGCGTTGAGCAGCTCCATCAAACGCTCGCTGGCGCCCGCGGCGCGCTGCACATCGCCCCACACCTCTGCAATCACGCTCACGGCGCCGCCCACCATCATGGCGTAAAAGAAAAACTGTGACAGCGTGCCCACCGTAGTTTCGCCGGCAATCACGGCTTTGCCGCCCAGCCACACGCCCCACAGCATGCCGCCCATGAAAGCACTCATCACAAACACGATCAGCAGCGCGCGCACCTGCGTGCGCCGCATGCCGGTCTTGAACGCATCTTCCACGCGCACGTTGAAGCGCTTGCGCTCCGCGCCTTCTTGCGTGTTGGCCTGCACGGTGGTCATGGCGCCCAGTACTTCACCAGCCAGGCTGCTCACGTCTGCCACACGGTCTTGGCTCGCGCGTGAGAGTTTGCGGATGCGGCGCGAAAACAGCAGCGTGACAATCGTGACCACGCCAATCACGCCCAGCACGCCGGCCGTGATTTTGGGAAAAGTGGCAAATAGCATGCCGATGCTGCCAAACAGCAGGATGGCGTTGCGCAGACCCATCGACAGGCTGGAGCCCACCAGCGTTTGAATCAGCGTGGTGTCTGTGGTCAAGCGCGAGAGCACTTCACCTGTCTTGAGCGTTTCAAAAAACACCGGCGGCTGCGTGAGCAGGCGCGCGTACACCGCGCGGCGGATATCGCTCACCACGCGCTCGCCCAGCCAGCTCACCACCATAAAGCGCGCGCCGGCGGCAAAGGCCATCACCAGCCCGGCTACGCCCAGCGCCATCAGGGTGGGGGCGAGCACGCTCGGGTCTTTGGTGATGAGTGCTGGCGTGAACCCGGCATCGATCACATGCTTGAGCAGTACGGGAATCACAAGGGTCGTGCCTGCGGCGAGCACCAGAAACAGCAGCGCCAGTGCAACCCGGCCTTTGTAGGGCACAAGAAAAGGGCGCAGCGTGGCAAATAGCGACAGCGGCGCTTGTACAGGTGCCGGGCGGGAATCTTGCGGCTTCATATGTCCAGCTTGCCAGCGTAGCCGGTCAGCTCTAAGTAGCCGCGGCCGGTGAGTGTGCCGCGCATTTGCGCGAGCCCTTCCCAATAGGTGACTTGCCCGGTGCGCCGCGTGATCAATTCTTGGTTGTCCATGAGAGGTATCACGCTGACATTGTGCTCGCCGATGCGTATTTCAAGCTCCACCGGGTAGTTGGCGCCACTCGCGGGTGATTTCCACAAACGTTTAGGCAGCCACTGCACTTGATCGGGCGCGTATTGCGTCACCACGCCCTGTGCGCTGCGAAGCGCCGCGTGTGCGTACACCGCCTGCCCGGCCTGGTTGCGGATGCGAAAAGCCATGAGTGCACCACCATCGTCCAGATTCATGCCAATCCAGTCCCAGCCCACACCGGCGTCGCCCAGCACCTCGCTGCTCCATTCGTGGTCAAACCACGCGCGGCCGCGCACTGTGCGCGCTGTGCCTTCAACCGTGAGCGTGCCGTCGATACTGAGCTGCGGCCAGCTTATGTAATAACTTGCGAGCCGCGGATCGGGGCCTTTCTGCGAAAAGCCGTCTTTGCCTTGCAACATTGGCGCTTGTGTCGGTGTGGCGATGAAGTCGAATGCAAACGATCCAGTATTCACACGCATGACAATCTGATCGTTTGCGCGCCGCTGCATCCGCCAGGTGTTCAGCCGCACATCCAAATCGCTTTCAGACATGGCCGCGCTGATGCCCACCCGGCCGGCTGATTCTGCCTTGAGCAGCTTGCCGCGCGAAATGTCTGACACTGCTGCGTGCGCAAAAACCAGTTGCCTGGCAGCAAGTGGGCTTTGCAACTGCTCGGCCATGCCTGGACGCACCCGAAAAAAAGTCACTTGAAATCCAAGCGGTTCAGGCATGGACTCAAGCCAACCCGTGACATACCACCATTCAATCCGGTAATCAGGGTGTGCGCCGTGGTCGCGTGGAAAACTCAGTTGCCTGCCGGGAACGACTGCGGCATAGCGCACCGGCGCTGCAAACCCGCGCGGCATCAACGCGCTTGCACCCAGCCCGGCGAGCAGACTACGCCGCTTCATTGCGCCTGCCCCAAAACAGTAGCTACAGGCACGCGGGTGGCACGGCGCGCCGCCAGAGTGCTGGCGATTGCACTGGCCGCGAATGTCAGTGCGATGGCCGCCGCAAAGATCAGCCACGGCATGCGCATCTGCATCGTCCAGTGAAACGCCTGCGGATTCACCACGTGGATCAGTACCGCGCCAATCGCAATGCCGCACGCGCAGCCAACCACTAGGCCAATCAGCGTGATGGCAAGACCTTCCGCAAGCACCGTTTGCCTCAGCGCGCGGGCAGAAAAGCCCATCGCGGCGAGCATCGCCAGCTCGCGCTGGCGCAATTCCACGCTTGCGGCGAGCGTGACAGCAAGGCCGAACAGGCCGATCAGAATCGCGGCACCCTCTAGCGCGTAGGTCACTGCAAAGCTGCGGTCAAAGATCCGCAGCGACAGCGCGCGAATCTCATCTGCGCTGGATTTTTCGAGGCCACCGCGCGTCATTACCTGTGCCAGTGCTGCCTGCGCCTGCGCGTCATTGGCGGGCCAGAGCGCTGCATCGCTCGGGGCAAAGGTCAATCCCAATGCGCGGTAGTCGGCCGCGGTCATCGCAACCGCACCAAACTGGCGGGCATAGTCGCGCCACACGCCGCCCACAAATACCTCGACTGCGCGGCCATCCAGCGGCAGCCGTAGCGTGCTGCCGGGCGATGCACCGTACAGCCGTTCCATTGCTTCGGTCACCCATACGGTGGCCTGCGCGCTGCTGCCCGCAGGCGCTTGCGCGGCGGGGGTGGCCAGTGGCAACGTGTCGCCCGGCCTGTTGCCGTCAAACTCGCGCAACAGCAAATCTACCGCGGGCCGTGCTGCGTCCAGCACCATGGGTGTGCGCATGCTGCGCTCGATACGTGTGAACGCCTGCGATGCGCTGAGCGAATCCCACACGGCCTGCGGTATTGGCCCGCTGGTTGAGCGCAGATACAAAGGCGCAGGCAGTACTTGATCCAGCCAATTGTCGACCGCGCTGCGAAAGCTCGTCACCATCAGCATCATGGCAACGGTCAGCGCAAAACTCACCATCAGGCCGCTGGCGGCTACCTGCGTCATCAGCGGTGCCTGTGCCGCGTTTTGCACGGCGATGCGCAAGCCCGCCGGCAGCCTTGCGTGTTTGAGCAGATTCAGCGCTGCGTGCGCGACCAGCGGCGTGGCCACGATACCGGCCGCGAGCAAGAGCGCAATCGCGGCGTAGCCAGCAATAGGCAGCCCGCGGATCGCGGGCAAAGCACTGAGTACAGCCGCCGCAGCAATCAGCAAAGCCGTGAGGGCAAGCCGTCTGCCCATTCTGCGGTTTGCAATCGGCGTGGTAAAGCCTGTCTTGAGCGCCTGCGCAAGCGGCTGCGTGCGATTGAGCCATGCCGGATACAGCGCGCCCGCCAGCGCCGCGATGCAGCCAGTTGCGGCAAAAAACAGCATCGACTGCCAGCTCGGCTTGACTGCAATGACATTACCGGCAAAGTAGCCGCCACCCAGATCAGCACCGACGGTATTAATCAATGCGACGGCCGCAGCCCAGCCAAGCACAAGACCCAGCACCGCGCCTGGAACACCAATGGCAAGCGCTTCAAGCAAGATTTGGCGCATGCGCTGCGCCGGTGGCATGCCCACCACACCAAGTAGCGCAAAAGACTGCGCGCGCTGCGCCACGGCTGTGAGCTGCGTGGCAAACACCAAAAAACCACCTGTGAGCAGTGCCACCAGAGCGAGCACATTTAGATTGACGCGGTAGGCGCGCGACAGATTGGAAACGCGCAGCGTTTCATCGCTCGCGGTCTTGAGCAGCAAGCCGGTTGGCAGCGCCGCGTTCTGCGCCGCAATCCACTGCGCGCGCGGCGTACCCGGCGCAAGCCGCACGCGAATTTCGCTCACACGGTCTTGCGCGCCAAAATGCTGCTGCACCCACGCAATATCCGCCACCAGAATGAGTTTGCCAGCGGGCGCTTGTGGCACATCGCCCGCCAGTTGTGCGGTCATGATTTGGTCGCCACGCCGCAGTTGCAATGCTGTCTGGTTCTTCAGAAGCGCAAGCAGTGCGGGTGAGGCAAACACGCCGCCCACGAGCACTGCGTCTGACTGCGCCGAATCGCGTACGCGCGGCAGCAAGCTGGTAGCAAGCAGCGCGCCGGAAAAAATGTCGATTCCGTACAGACTAACGCGCTTGTCAACACCGTCAATGCGCACCGCTGTTTCAATTAGCGGGCTTATGTGGTCTACACCATCGGTCTGCACCAGCTGCTCAATCCAGCGCTGCGCAACACCGTCTTCTACGCGCCGCGCGATCAACGTTGCATCCGCTTCGCCCTGCAGGTTTTGCATGGCGCGGCCAAAATCATCCAGCGCGCCCTGGTTGATCAGGTGAATCGCAAATCCCAGTGCAACCCCCAGCGCGATTGCAAGCACTGACAAGAGCGCCGCCACCTTGCGTGAAAGCAGCACGGCGCGTGTCAGCCACCAGGTCAGGCGCATGTTCATCGCTGCGTGAGTCCGTCTGGTGAGAGCAGCAATACGCGGCCGCATGCCTGCGCAACATGCTCGGAGTGCGTCACAATCAGCGCCGCCGCTTGCCGTTCATGCACTTGTGCAATTAGCAGAGCGATGATTTTGTCCGCTGTTTTTGGGTCAAGGTTGCCGGTGGGTTCATCTGCCAGCAGCAGCGCGGGTTTGTGGATGAGCGCGCGGGCAATGGCGACGCGCTGCAGCTCGCCGCCCGAGAGCGATGCCGGCCAGCGCTCTTGCAGTCCTGTGAGGCCCACGCCGTCAAGCGCAGCCGCCACCGCAGGCGCAAGTGCTTTGCCATCGTGTTGATTCAGCAAGAGCGGCACCGCGATGTTTTGCGCGACTGTGAGTGTGGGCAGCACATGAAAAGCTTGAAAGACAAATCCCAGCCGGCGCGCGCGCAGGCCGGCGCGCTGCGCTTCCGGTAGCGCAGCGATGTCCGCGCCCTCAATCAACACGCGGCCGGAGGTAGGCGGCTCAAGCCCGGCGATGCAATTGAGCAAGGTGGATTTTCCAACGCCGGATTCGCCCATGAGCGCAACAATTTCGCCCGGCGCAACGGCAAACGATATTTCTGAGAAAACTGGCGCAGGCGCGCCGCCATGACGCTTGGTCAAACGATGAACTTCGAGCATGCGTGCATTGTATGGTCGCAGTATCCTCACACAATGACAAACTCCAGCATGCAACGCCGACCATGCAATTGAACGATCCTTCTCAGTTTGGCAAGTTGGATGCCGCCGACGCAGACCCGCAAGAAACAAGCGAGTGGACAAGTGCGCTGGCCGCAGTGCTTGCCGTAAGCGGGCCGCAGCGTGCCAAATTCCTGCTGGAGGCGCTCGCCAGCTTTGCCGCGCAGCGCAAGCTGGCGTTGCCCGGCGCGCTTTCAACGCCCTATATCAACACCATCGCGCCGGAAGATCAGCAGCCCTTTCCGGGAGGTGAGCAGGCGCTGGCCATTGAGCAGCGCACCACTTCCATCATGCGCTGGAACGCGCTGGCGATGGTGGTGCGGGCCAACCGTTTTTCTGCGGAGCTGGGTGGCCATATTGCCTCGTACGCTTCGGGCGCGGATTTGTTTGAAGTCGGCTTCAATCACTTTTTTCACGGCCGCACAGAAGAAAGCCTGGGCGACCTGATCTACCTGCAGCCGCACTCCGCGCCCGGTGTCTATGCCCGCGCGTTCGTAGAAGGGCGGCTGACCGCGGACGATTTGTCGCACTACCGGCAGGAGCTGACTGCACGCGGCAAAGGGCTGGCGAGCTTGTCCAGCTACCCGCATCCGTGGCTGGCGCCGGCGTTCTGGCAGTTTCCCACTGGCTCGAGGGGGATTGGGCCGATCAGCAGCATCTACAGCGCTCGCTTCATGCGCTACCTGCAAAACCGCGGGTTGCTTGCCGCGCAGGAGCGCCGAGTCTGGGGCTTTTTTGGTGACGGTGAAATGGATGAGCCGGAATCCATGGCCGCGCTTACGCTCGCGGCGCGCGAGAATCTGGACAATCTCACCTGGGTCATCAATTGCAATCTGCAGCGGCTGGACGGGCCGGTGCGCGGCAACGGCCGCATTATTGATGAGCTGGAAGCGCTGTTTTCCGGCGCCGGCTGGCGCGTGATCAAGCTGGTGTGGGGCAGCGATTGGGATGCGCTGTTTGCGCGCGACAAAAGCGGTGCGATCGTGCGCGCGTTTGCGCAGACCACTGACGGCCAGTTTCAGACCTTCGCCGCGAATGACGGCGCATTCAACCGCGAAAAATTCTTTGGCCAGAATCCGCAGCTTGCAGCACTGGCGGCGCATTTGAGTGATGCGGATATTGACCAGCTCAAGCGCGGCGGCCACGATATTCGCAAAATCTACGCGGCGTTTTATGCGGCTGCGCAAACCCGCGGCCAGCCCTGCGTAGTGCTGGCGCAGACAAAGAAGGGCTACGGCATGGGCCTCGCAGGCCAGGGCCGCATGACTACGCATCAGCAGAAAAAACTGGATGATGAAGACATCTGCGCGTTTCGCGACCGCTTCAATCTTCCGCTGACCGACGCGCAGTGCGAAGCGCTTGAGTTCTATCGCCCGGCTGATGACAGTGTGGAGATGCGCTATTTGCAGCAGCGGCGTGCGCAGCTTGGCGGCGTGGTACCGCAGCGGATCACGCAGTCGCAGCCCGTTACCGTGCCACCGCTCGCGAGCTACGGCGGGTTTGCGGCTGAGTCGGTGGGCAAGGAAATGTCTTCCACCATGGCACTTGTACGCATGCTGGGCAATCTGATGAAAGACAGCAGCATCGGCCCGCGTGTCATCCCGATTGTGGCGGACGAGGCGCGCACCTTTGGCATGCAAGGCTTGTTCCGCACCTACGGCATCTACAGCCCGCACGGCCAAAAGTACGAGCCAGAGGACATCGGCACGGTGATGTTCTACCGCGAGGCCAAAGACGGCCAGATTTTGGAAGAAGGCATTACGGAAGCCGGCGCAGTCGCCTCCTGGACGGCGGCGGCCACGAGTTACGCCACGCACGCGCTCACGTTGCTGCCGGTGTATATCTATTACAGCGTGTTTGGCTTTCAGCGCGTGGGCGATCAACTGTGGGCCGCAGCCGATCAACGCGCACGCGGCATTCTGGTGGGCGCCACCAGTGGCCGCACCACACTTGCCGGTGAGGGCTTGCAACATCAAGACGGTACCAGCCAATTGATCGCCGCGACGATCCCCAACTGCCGCGCGTACGACCCGTGCTACGCAAGCGAACTGGCAGTGATTCTGGACGACGCAGCGCGCTCCATCTGCGAGCGGCAAGAAGACGCGTTCTACTACCTCACCGTCACCAACGAAAACCTGCCGCAAGCCGCGCTGCCTGCGGATGCTGCGCAGGGCGTGCTCAAAGGCATGTATCTACTCAGTGGCGACGCAGCGGCGCAAGTGCGCTTGCTTGGCGCGGGGGCCATGCTGCCCCAGGCGCAACAGGCCGCGCAGTTGCTACGCGAGTTGTTTTCTGTAAACGCGGCGGTGTATTCAGTCACGAGTTTTTCGCAACTCGCGCGGAATGGCATGGCGTGCGAGCGCGCGCAGCGGCTGGGCCAGAGCGCATCGCAGCCATGGGTAACCCAATTGCTCGGCGGCTCACACGCGCCGGTGATTGCAGCAGCCGACTATGTGCGTGCAGTGCCCGAAAGCATTCGCGCTTACATCAATGCGCCATACACAGCCATGGGCTGTGACGGTTTTGGCCGCAGCGACACGCGCGCGCAACTGCGTGATTTTTTCGAAGTAGATGCGCGCTGGATTGCCTATGCAGCATTGCATGCGCTTGGCTGGAGCACAGAGAAAATGCAGGCAGCGGCCAAGCAACTGAACATTGACACCGAGCGCCCTGCACCGTGGTTGCTGTAAAGAATTCATGTAATTCTTAAAGTGCTTCACGCAATATCCATGCGAGTTTTAAAGCATTTTTGCTCCAAAACCCGCGTAGATATTGCGTAGTTGCCGTTACGACGCTCTGTACTGGCAAATGTGAAAGGCCGGCGAGCCGGTTGCGCCGCGGCACACTGCGGGCACTACGTTTATCGCACTCAATTTATGCAAACACTTGCGCCGCTGCATTGCCAAAAAGACGCGTTTTCCATCCCTGCGGACCACACCTATTTGAACAGCGCCTACATGGGCCCTTTGCCGCGCGTAGTACAGGCAGCAGGTGCGCAAGCGCTGAGCCTGCGGGCATTCCCAGCCGCGATTACTGCGAGCGATTTTTTCACCCATGCGGATGAAGTGCGCAGCCAGTGCGCCGCGCTTGTCAACGCGCACGCGGAGCACGTCGCACTGATCTCTACCGCCGCGTACGGCATTGCGGCGGTGGCCAAAAATCTGCCGCTGCAACGCGGCCAGAATATCGTGCTGCTGTCGGAGCAGTTTCCCAGCAATGTGTATGCATGGCGCGCGTTGCGCGAACGCGGCGTGACGCTTCGAACCATTAATTCACCACCGCTCATGGACTTGAATTCACGTGCGCAGGCATGGAACGACGCGGTGCTGGATGCAATCGATGCTGATACCGCGCTGGTTGCGCTGGAACCCGCGCACTGGACCGATGGTACGTTGTTCGATCTGGTGCGCATCGGCGCACGCGCGCGCGAGATGGGCGCATGGCTCGTGGTTGATGCTACGCAGACTGTGGGCGCGCGGCCGTTTGATGTGCAGGCCGTCCAGCCAGATGCATTGATCGTGCATTCGTACAAATCCATGCTGTGCAACTATGGCCTGGGCTTTGCGGTATTCAGCCAGCGCATGGCGCACGGCCAGCCGGTGGAAGAAAGCTGGCTCACTCGCGCGGGCAGCGAAAACTTTGCCGGTCTTGTGAACTACCAAGATGAATACGCGCCCGGCATGCGCCGCTATGACACCAGCACGCGCGCCAATTCGGTGCTCATCGGCATGTTGAAAGCCTCTGCCGCGTTGCTGCTGCAGTGGCAGTCACAGCGCATTCAAGCCTATTGCTACCACATTGCGCGTGCTTTCACGGTTGAAGCTGCCGGGCTGGGCTTGCGTGTGGCCGATGAAGCGCATCGCGCAGGCAACATCTTTGGCGTGTATCTGCCCGAGGGCGTTGACGCAGAAACCGTGCGCACACAGCTCGCGCAGCAAAAGATTCACGTCTCGGTGCGCGGCAGCGCAGTGCGCGTGTCGCCTCACGTCTATAACGACGAAGAAGACTTTGCGCGCCTACTGGGGGCGCTGAAGCAGGCGATAATGCGTTGATGACGATGCTTAACTTTTCCGACATCACCGCGGCGCACACACGCATTGCGCCGCATGTGCTGGATACGCCGTGCGTGCCTTCGCGCACCTTGTCTGAGATTTGCGGCTGCGATGTTTTTCTCAAGTTCGAGAACCTGCAATTCACCGCCAGCTTCAAGGAGCGCGGCGCGCTGAACAAGCTGATGCAATTGTCCGAGCAAGAGCGCGCCAAGGGTGTGCTGGCAGTATCTGCCGGCAATCATGCGCAAGGCGTGGCCTATCACGCGCAGCGTCTGAACATTCCGGCGGTGATTGTGATGCCCAAGCACACGCCCGCGGTGAAAGTGGAGCGCACGCGTGCTTTTGGCGCGCAAGTGGTGCTACACGGCGCAACTTTTGACGATGCGCGGCTGCATGGACTGGAACTGATCGCCGCGCACGGCTACACACTGGTGCATCCGTATGACGATGCGCAGATTGCCGCCGGGCAGGGCACCATCGCGGTTGAAATGCTGCGCGCACATCCGCAGATGGACACGCTTGTGATCGCCATGGGCGGCGGCGGCATGATCAGCGGTATGACGGTGGCGGCCAAGGCGATGAAGCCTGGTATTCGCGTGGTGGGTGTGCAGACCGAGCGTTTTCCGGCGCTGTACAACGCCAAGCACGGCACCGCACTTGAAAGCGGCAGCGCCACCATTGCCGAGGGCATTGCCGTCAAATCGCCGGGCGCGGCCAACGCGCAGCTCATCAAGCAGCAGGTGGACGATTGCGTGCTGGTGGCCGAAAGCGACATTGAGCGCGCCATTCTCATGCTGCTGGAAATTGAAAAAACCGTGGTGGAAGGCGCAGGCGCCGCGGGCCTTGCAGCGCTGCTGGCGCATAAAGACAAGTTCAAGGGCCGATGCGTGGGCCTGGTGCTGTGCGGCGGCAATATCGACCCGCTGGTGCTGGCCGGCATTATTGAGCGCGGCATGGTCAGAAGCGGGCGGCTGGCGCGCATCACCGTCAGCGTGCGTGATGTGCCGGGTGCGCTGGCGCACATCACGCGCGTACTGGCCGAGCAAAGCGCCAACATTGAAGAGGTGCATCACCAGCGGGCGTTCACCACGCTGTCAGCGCAATACACCGAAGTGGATGTGGTGGTGCAGACCCGCAACGCCGCGCATGTGGATCAGATCATCGCGGCGCTTAAGTCAGAAGGATTTGATGCGAAGCTGCATCACTGATGACGCAATATCCATGCGGTTTCCGGAGCAAAAATGGCTCAAAACCCGCATGGAATATGCGTAGAAGCCTTTAAAACTGCTTCAAAATCAGTTGGGTTCGCGGCGATTTTCCACCGGTTTTTGACCCAGCAACAGTGGCTTGAGCATGCTGTCCACAGGTTTGTCGCCAAACCAGATTTTAAGCAGTATTGGATAGAACTCTTCATCGGTGACTTCACCCACCGTTTTGCCGTTCACGTTGATCAACATGCCTTTGCCGGGTACAGAATCGATATTGACGAGATCGCCTTTTTTCAGGCCCGGCAACGTACCAAACACCGATCCGAGCTGAATCAGCGCCATGGCTTGCTTTTGAATTTCTTCCTTTGCGGCGTTCTCGCGAATGCCTTTCAAAAAGGCGTCGCCAAATTCTTTGCTGCTCAGATCGCGCAGCATGATCAGCGCCATGCGTTTGGCGCCTTTTTGGCTAATCACATCCTTGGGTTCGGCGGCTTTACGGGGCAGATACAGCCCGGCCACATAGACTTTGAAGATTGCACGCGTGCGTACACCTGCGCCGTTGAGCGTGAGGTTTTGGCCCGCGACCACGGTGGTTTCGGGCAGGTTGTAGCCTTCGATTTCAACCGCGCTGCTTGTGGCGGCGGCAAGCATGCCCAGCATAAGGGCAGCGATCCAGCGTTTCATAGCGTCTCCTGTATGACTTTTATAGTTTTTAGATTTTAGATGGGTAAAACCTCCAAACGCTTGTTTGTTGAGGTTTGGCTACGCCGAGGGTGGCTCGGAAAATACGCACTGGCCGGCGCGTCAACGCACCGGCCAGTCAACGCGTTAGCCCGCCGCTATTTCCTTGGCAGTGATGGTGTATTTGAAGTTGTCGGGGTCTAGCTGGTCATAGCGGCCGTTCGTGTTTTCCGCATTGGGGTACATGAAAAACGCCAGCTTTGCGCCTTTGGAGCCGGGCAGCGCCACGTCGTGCGCCAAATTGAACGCTAGCCAGTTGCCTTCCCAGCCACCAAACAGCGCGCGGTTGACCGGTGCAACCACCGGATGGTCAGTGGTTTTGAGCCATTCCGGCGTCTCCAGCCGCATCACTTTGCCTACGTCAGCCGGGTCCATCGCCACCCAACCGTAGTCTTTCAAAAACACTTCAGCGCGGCAGTGCTGCGCGCTTTGTAACTTGGTGGGGTTGCCGGAAAGTTCTTTGTAGCCAAATGCAGAAGGCACAAGCCGGATGCCGTACACGTCCCGCGCGGGCCCGCCCGATGCGCGCGCCAGGCCG
>JBOFGW010000242.1:0-14963 GCA_051649325.1 Burkholderiaceae bacterium
TCACTCTAGAAAACCTCTGGACGCTCGAGGCCTATTCAAAAAAGCGCAATGAATTCCGCGCGCAGGTGATCGCGCACAAGAAAAACCGCACCGTGCATCTGGGCGAGCACATCACGCTGCTGTTTGAAGATGAAATGACGGTGCGCTATCAAGTGCAGGAAATGCTGCGCATCGAAAAAACCTTTGAAGAGCAAGGCATTCTGGACGAGCTGGAAGCCTACAACCCGCTGATTCCCGACGGCCGCAATTTCAAAGCGACCATGCTGATTGAGTACGACGATGTGGAGCAGCGCAAAGCCGAGTTGAAAAAATTGCGCGGTGTGGAACACAAGGTGTGGCTACAAGTGGAAGGTGCTGCTAAGGTCTACGCAATCGCGGATGAAGACCTGGAGCGCAGCAACGAAGAGAAAACCGCAGCCGTACATTTTCTGCGTTTTGAACTGACCAAAGACATGGCCGAAGCGCTCAAGTACGGCGTAACGCTGTCAATGGGTGTGGACCACGCGGCGTACACGGTTGCGCAGCCTGTAAGCGCAGAAGCGCGCGCAGCGTTGGTCAAAGATCTGGCCTGAAGTTTTTAGGTAGATTTAACAGGCCATACGCAATATCCATGCGCATTTTGAGGCAAAAATGGCTGAAAAGCCGCATGGATATTGCGTAGACTGCTTTGAAAAGCTCTTCAGCGGCAGCGCCATATGCAGCTTGTCGTAATACTGGCCACCGGTTTTGATCGCACGCGCTTCCGTGCCACTGGCCACAAATCCCACTGATTCATACAGCCGCACCGCGCGCATATTGCTCGCGGTTACGGTGAGGTGCAGGTGATCAAATGTGCCGTGTTGCCGCGCCAGGCTAATCAGCTCGGTGAGCAGCGCACGGCCAATGCCGTTGCCCGCATGTTCCACCGGCACGTACATGCCATACACCCAGCCTTTGTGTTGCAGCTTGATGCGGCGCTCGACCGACAAGGCCACAGCGCCTACCTGCACGCCGGCATCATCAAACGCGCCCAACATCCACTCGCGCGGACTCGCAAGCGCCTCTCCGATGCGTTTTTCCATCGCAGACACCGGCTCTTGCGATTGCTCTTCATAGCTTGAGTTAAACGCGTCTGGATGTTCTTGAAAGCCGCGCAGGCGCAGCAGCCGGTAGGCCGGCGCGTCTTGCAGCGTGAGCGAGCGAATCAGCATCAGTGCCTAAAGTGCCGCACACCGGTGAGCACCATCGCCACACCGCGTTCATTGGCCGCTGCAATCACTTCATCATCGCGCATGGAACCGCCGGGTTGAATCACTGCGGTTGCGCCTGCATCCGCAAGCACATCCAGCCCGTCGCGAAAGGGAAAGAACGCGTCGGATGCCACGACGCAGCCCTCAAGCGAAAGCCCCGCATTCTTGGCCTTGATGGCGGCGATGCGCGCGGAATCCACGCGGCTCATCTGGCCGGCGCCCACGCCGATCGTCATGCCGTCTTTGCAAAACACAATTGCGTTGCTCTTCACAAATTTGGCCACGCGCCAGGCGAATAGCAAGTCATCCAGTTGCGCAGCGGTGGGCGATTTACTCGTCACGCATTTGAGTTCTGCCGCGCTCATGCCGCGCGCATCGGGCGACTGCACGAGTACGCCGCCGCCCACGCGTTTAAGGTCAAGTGCGTTCTGACCGTTACCGGGGTGGCAGGTGAGGATGCGCAGATTTTGCTTGGCTGCAAACACTTTCAGCGCCGCATCGTCATAGCCGGGCGCGATGATCACCTCGGCAAACTGCTTGCTCACTGCTTCGGCGCACTGCGCATTGACTGGTTGATTGAAGGCGATGATGCCGCCAAAAGCAGAGGTAGGGTCGGTCTTGAACGCTTTGTCGTACGCGGTCTTGCAGTCCACGGCCACTGCCACGCCACACGGGTTGGCGTGCTTCACAATTACGCAGGCCGCGCCATCGTGAAACTGGCGCACGCATTCCCACGCCGCGTCTGCATCCGCAATGTTGTTGTATGAAAGTTCTTTGCCCTGCAGCTGCGTATAGTTGGCCAGCAGGCCGTCGGCCACTTTTACGTCCCGGTAAAACGCTGCGCTTTGATGCGGATTTTCGCCATAGCGCATGCCCTGCGCTTTGGAAAACTGCAGCGTGAGCGTATCGGGATAATCTTGACGCTCTTGCATCTCACCACTATTAGGAATGCGGGTGAGAAAGTTGGCGATCATGCCGTCGTAACGCGCCGTATGCGCAAACACTTTTTTTGCGAGGCGAAAGTTGGTGGCGTAACTCACCGCATTTTGATTGGCCTGCATCTCCGCCAGCACGCCGGCGTAATCGTTCGGATCAATCAGCACGGTCACATCTTTGTGGTTTTTGGCGGAAGAGCGCAGCATGGCCGGGCCACCGATATCGATGTTTTCAATCGCATCGTCAAAGGTCACATCCGGGTTGGCGATGGTGGACTCAAACGGATACAGGTTGATGACCACCATGTCGATGGCGGGAATGCCATGCTCCGCCAGCTTGGCCATGTGCGCAGGCAGGTCGCGCCGCGCGAGCAGACCGCCATGCACCTTGGGGTGGAGCGTCTTGACGCGGCCATCCAGCATTTCTGGAAAGCTGGTGTAATCGGCAATCTCCGTGACAGGCAGGCCGCTTTGCGCGAGTAACTTAGCGGTGCCGCCGGTGGACAACAGCGCAACGCCCAGTGCATGCAGCGCGCGCGCAAATTCAACCACACCGGTTTTTTCAGAGACGGAGAGCAGGGCTTGTTTGATCATGGTGTTGTGGCAGTTTCTTTGCGTTTTGTTGCGAGTAAGTCTGCGTAGGCGTTTGTCACCAACTGACCCGGTGCAATGCCCAGCGTTTGCATCAGTTCTTGCGCAATGCGCTCGCCGTGTTCCAGTGACTCAGCTTCGGCAAGCACAACTTCAAGCTCCATAAATTCGCCTAGGTTTTCAACCCGATCCAGGTGAACGCGGGTCTGGCCGACGAGGTACAGCGTTCTATTCTTGCGTACTTTCTGCGCGATGCCGTTGCTGCGCGCGAGTGTGCGCGCAAGGCCAGCCGCATCATGCACGGCCACACGTTCGTAGCTAGACAGTTTTGGCCCGCTTTGATCGCTGCGCGAATAGGCGATCAGCTCGGCGCTGCCATCGGCAAACTCACGCAGCTTGAGCCGGCCGTGTGGCACATGAAAAAACGTGTCGGTCTGCGTTAGCAATTCCGGCCCACGGGTGGCAATGGCGCGCACTTTTTGTTCCAGCGCGGCCATGTTGTCTACCCGCGCTTTGATCTCCACATTGCGTGCCACTCAGAGCATCCCGTGCTCGATCAGTTTCTTGCGCAAGGTGTTGCGGTTGATGCCCAACATCTGCGCGGCAAGGCTTTGGTTTTGCTCGGCGCGCTGCATCACGACCTCGAGCATCGGCCGCTCGGCAGCGCTGATCACCATGTCGTACACGCCGGTGACTTCTTCACCGTCAATATCTTTAAAGTATTTTTCAAGATTGCGCTTAACGCAGTCTTCAATTGAGTTGGTCTGGCTCATGCGGCTTGTTTGAGTTGTTCTGCGTAGTTCAGGGTGTCGCCACTTGCAATCAGCGAATCGAAAAAATCGCGCACGGCATTCCACTGGCTTTGCGCATCTTCCAGCGTATTCATGCGCGCACAAAATTCTTGGCTGCCGGCGAGTTGTTTGGTGTACCAAATAATGTGCTTGCGCGCAGTGCGCAGGCCTTGATATTCGCCGTAAAACGCGTAGTGATGCTGCAGATGATCAAGCAGAATCGGCTTGATCGCGGAGGGCGCCGGCTCTGAGCGCAGCTCACCGGTGGTGAGGTAGTGCGCCACCTGGCCGTACAGCCACGGCCGGCCTTGGCCGGCGCGGCCGATCATCACCGCATCTGCGCGGGTGGCGGCGAGTACGGCCTTGGCCTTGTGCGGCGAATCAATGTCACCGTTGGCCACTACGGGAATATTCACGGCGGCTTTGACGGCGGCAATCGTTTCGTATTCCGCGTTGCCCGTGTACGCATCTGCGCGCGTGCGGCCATGCAGCGTGAGCATGGCAATGCCGGCTTCTTGCGCAATGCGGGCGATGGTCAGCGCGTTTTTGTGATCACGGTCCCAGCCAGTGCGGAATTTGAGCGTGACCGGCACATCCACCGCGCTCACCACGGCTTCAAGTATGTCGGCGACAAGCTGCTCATCTTTCAAAAGCGCAGAGCCGCAGGCCACGTTGCAGACTTTCTTGGCCGGGCAGCCCATGTTGATGTCGATGATCTGCGCGCCCTTGTCCACGTTGAACCGCGCGGCATGCGCGAGCATGGCCGGATCGCTGCCGGCAATCTGCACTGCAATCGGCGCGATCTCGCCGTCGTGATTCAGACGGCGCGTGGTTTTGTCGGTGGCCCACAGCTTGGGATTGCTGGCCGCCATTTCGCTCACGGCGTAGCCCGCACCCAGCGTTTTGCACAGCTGGCGAAACGGCCGGTCAGTGACGCCGGCCATTGGCGCGACAAACACGCGATTGGGGAGTAAATAGGGGCCGAGTTGCATGGGCCGGCAGCTTGAAAAAAATTTAGGAGAAATGCGGGAAAAGGGCGCGAACTATAGCATGTGTGTGCTCAAAAAATGAGCAACGGGCGACGGAGGGTTTGTGTACGTTTTTGTAACGTTCGGGTGCGGGTGTGCGGAGACTTCACCCTCACCTGCGGTGCGCGCCCAGGCCTGCATGCCTGGGCCGCTCGACACGCGCGCCGCATGCGGCGCGAATTCCGTATCTCACCCCACACCCTCTCCCTGCCAGGGAGAGGGCTTAAGGCTCACCCGCGCATCAGCGCTTCAATCTCCGCCACCGTCACGGGCACGCCGCGTGTGAGGTTTTCATTGCCTTGGGCAGTCACGACGATATCGTCTTCAATCCGCACGCCGATATTCCACCACTTCGGGTCAACATTATCTGCCGGGCGCACGTACAGTCCCGGCTCTACCGTGAGCACCATGCCGGCCTGCAGCTTGCGGCTTTCGCGCTCTTTGCCTTCAACGTAGGTTGCGCTTGCGTCCGCATAGTCGCCGCAGTCATGCACGTCCAGCCCCAGCCAGTGGCCGGCGCGGTGCATATAAAACTGTTTGTAGCTGCCGGATTCCAACACTGCGTCCAGGCTGCCCTTCACCAGGCCCAAATCAATCATGCCCTGCGCGAGTGTTTTGGTAGACGCATCGTGATACGCAGAGAAGCGGTTGCCGGCCTTGACCTGCGCAATGCTGGCTTCCTGCGCGGCCAGCACCAATTCGTAAATGGCTTTTTGCGGGCCGCTAAATTTGCCGTTGGCCGGAAACGTGCGCGTAATGTCGCTGGCGTAGCCTTGCAGCTCGCAGCCGGCGTCGATCAACACCACGTCGCCATCTTTGATCTCGGTGTTGCCGGCGCGGTAATGCAAGATGCAGCTGTTCGCGCCGGTGCCCACAATGCTGCCGTAGGCCGGGTATTCGCTGCCATGCATACGAAACTCATGCAGCAGCTCAGCTTCAAGATGATATTCACGCAGCCCCGGCTTGCACTTGCGCATCGCGCGCACGTGCGCGCCGGCAGAAATCTTGCCGGCAGCGCGCATGATGTCCAGCTCATGCGCGTCTTTGATCAAGCGCATTTCATTGAGAATTTTGCGCAGATCAAAAAATATTTGCGGCGCCACTTTGCCGGCGCGTACTTGGCCGCGGATCACGCCAAGCCACTGCGCCAGCTTGGCGTCCATGCTGGTGCCCACAAAGCTGTGCACCGCGCTTTGGTTGGCGATGAGCTGGGGCATCATTTCGTCCAGCTTGGTGATGTCATAGGCTTCATCAAAGCCAAACGCTTCACGCGCTGCGGCCGGGCCGTAGCGGTAGCCGTCCCAAATCTCGCGCTCTTCATTCTTTTCGCGGCAAAACAGAATTTGCTTAGGCTTGTCGCCCGCGATCAACACCACCACCGACTGTGGCTCTTCAAAACCGGTGAGGTAGTAAAAGTAGCTGTCATAGCGGTATTGATAGTCGCTGTCGGCATTGCGCGGCACTTCCGGCGCGGTGGCCACAATGCCAATGCCGCCGCCGGCGGCGTTCATGCGCGCAATCGCGTGCGCGCGGCGTTCTGAGTAGATGTTCACATTGGTGCGGGCGTTCATGCGCACTCCTTCAATTGATCTGCCAAGTGTAGTGCCTGCAGCGCTTTGAAGGGAGAGTAAAAACAGCAATACGCAATATCCATGCGCCTTTTCAGGCAAAAATGGCTGAAAAATCTCATGGATATTGCGTAGAGCACTTCTAATGCACTCGCACGGGCCTACTCAGGCGCGCATCCAGCGCATTGAGCTGCTCTGGCGTGCCCACGTTGTCCCACACGCCGTCAAACAGCTCGCCGCTAACGCGGCCAGCACGGGCGAATTCGTAGAGCCAGGGGAAGAGTTTTTTCTTTTCGCCGCGCGGCAGGCCGGCAAACAGTTTTGGGTGGAACACGGCAATGTTGCCGTAGGTAAAGCGCGGCTCAAGATCGGGCGCGATGCGGTGATCGGCCAGGCCCATGTCGCCGGCGGGATGAAACTCGGGGTTGGGCACTAGCACCAGGTGCGCATCGACATTGCCGCGCGCAACATCTTCAATGACTGGGGCGAGCGTGAGGTAGTTGTATTCGGTATAAATGTCTGCGCTCACCACCGCAAACGGCTCGCTGCCCAGCAGCGGCAGGGCTTGCACAATGCCGCCAGCGGTTTCTAGCGCTTCGTCTTCATGCGAGTACTGGATGTTGCAGCCAAAGCCTTCGCCGTCGCGCAGCGCGTGTTCGATATGGTCGCCCAGCCAGGCGTGGTTGATCACAATCTCGGTGAACCCTGCAGCCACCAGGCGATCCAATTGCCAGCGGATCAATGGCTTGCCGGCCACGCCCAGCATGGGTTTAGGGGTAAAGTCAGACAGCGGCCGCATGCGTTCACCGCGCCCGGCTGCCAAAATCATGGCTTTCATAAGATGTTTTCAGAGTTCGCGCTATTTGAATTGTAAGTACCGATGATTGACGCACCAACTTTGCCAACGCTGGTGGCCAGCCGCGTCAAGCTGCGCTGGCTGGCAGAGGCTGACGTGCCTGCGCTGTTTACCGTGTTTTCGCACGAAGAAGCGATGCGTTACTGGAGCACGCCGGCGATGACGCAGCTGGCGCAGGCGAGCGAGTACCTGCGTGCCATCCAGGCCGGGTTTGCAGACAAGAACCTGTTTCAATGGGGCATCGCGCTGCTCAAGACCGATGAGATCATTGGCACTTGCACGCTGCATCAGCTGGATGCGCGCAACCGGCGCGCAGAGATTGGTTTTGCACTGAACCCTGCCTATTGGGGCCAAGGCTACGCCAGCGAAGCGGTGGGCCGCGCGCTGCAGTTTGCCTTTGGCCCGCTGCGTCTGCATCGCATTGAGGCAGACACTGATCCGCGCAATGCGGCCTCCATTGCCGTGCTCACACGGCTAGGGTTTGCGCAAGAAGGCCACTTGCGCGAGCGCTGGCTCACGCACGGTGAAGCCCAGGACTCTGCGCTATTTGGCCTGCTGGCGAGTGACTGGCGTGCCGCGCAAGCGCAAGGACAGCGTGCTCAGAATGTGTAACCGGTCGGGCGCAGGTAGTTTTCCGCCGCGTCCAAAATTTTGAGCAGCGGCAAAAAGACCCGGTAGCGCTCCAGCACGGCGCGCGTGTAGCGGCTCACCAGCGGCAAATCTTTGAGGTAGCCCTCTTTACCATCGCGGTGATAAAGCCGCGCGAAGATGCCTAGCACTTTCAAGTGGCGCTGCAAGCCCATCAGTTCAAAGTCACGCCAAAAATCGCCAAAATCCTGCGGTACCCGCAGACCAGCCGCGCGCGCTTTTTCCCAGTAGCGGATGGTCCAGTCGATTTGCTGCGGCTCTGGCCACTCGATGTAAGCATCGCGTAGCAGGCTCACTAGATCGTAGGTGATGGGGCCGAGCACCGCGTCTTGAAAGTCGATCACGCCGGGGCTGTCATGCTGCGTCACCATCAGGTTGCGCGAGTGAAAGTCGCGGTGCACATACACCGCGGGCTGCGCCAGGGCGACCTTGGCAATCGTTTCAAACGCAGCAGCAATCACATTCATCTGGTCGGCGCTGGCCGGTTTGCCCAGATGCTTGTCCAAATACCAGGCGGGAAACAGCATCATTTCGTTGACGAGGCGGTCGCGGTTGTACGGCGGCAGCTCATCCGGTTTAGATGCGCGCTGAATCTTCAGCAAAGCATCAAACGCGGCGCCGTAAAGCGCAGATGCGCTACTTTCTGTGAGCTGCGGCAGGTACATGGTTTGACCAAGATCTTCCAGCAGCAGAAAACCTTGTTCCAGGTCTTGCGCGTGAACCTGCGGCACGTGCACGCCGGCGGCGCCAAAGAGCTGGCTCACGTGCAGATACGGTGTGCAGTTTTCATGTGTGGGCGGCGCATCCATGATGATGTAGCTGTTAGCGCCGCCCTGTACGCGAAAGTAGCGGCGAAATGACGCGTCAGCAGAGGCAATCTGCAAAGTTTCGGGAGCAAGGCCGTATTGCCCCTGCAGTTGCTGCACAAACCCTAGGGCGCCGCGCTCGCGCGCGGCCTTGTCAATTGGAGCAAGAGTCATTGAAGAGAGAATAAAGAATCCAGCGCGTTTACATCTTGAAACCGCAAGCCCCGCATAAAAAGGCGCTGAAGTGGTGGGGCTTCCTATAATACCGGGCAATTGCCGGTTTCAAGAGCCGGCATCATGCTTTCGCGCCCGATGGTGGCGCGCTTTTCAACCTTCTGCGCGCTACTTGCCCACTGCTCTTGAATTGCCGCCTTCTGCCCCCCCTGAGCTTGATTGCGCTGGCCCTTGGTGCCGCGGCTGCGCATGCGCAGGAAGGTTTTGAACGGCCGCCGGCAGCGGTGATGCCTGCGCCAAAGTCTGAGCAGGAGCAAGACCAGCCCACGGTTGGCACCGCGCGCAGCATCACTGGCCAGCAAGACCAGCGCACCACGCTTTCCGGCGAGGCTGAGCTGACCCGCGGCACCACGCGGCTGCGCGCAGACCAAATTGAGCATTTTGTTGTGGAAGATGAAGTCCACGCGCAGGGCAAAGTGCGGCTTGATCGCGCAGGTGACATACTGCTCACGCCCGAGCTGAAGCTCAATCTGGATACCAATGTGGGCTCCGCCACGCAGCCGGAGGTTTATTTGGGCAAAGTGGGTGGGCGCGGCAAGGGCGACAAGCTCGATCTGCTGGGCGACCAAAAGCAGCGGCTCACCAATGTGGAATACACCACCTGCAAACCGGGTGATGAATCGTGGCTGCTGCGTGCCAAAACGATTGATCTAGACCAAGACGCCAGCGTAGGCCAAGCGCGCAGCGCGTCGGTGATTTTTAAGGGCTTGCCGATTTTGGGTTCGCCTTATCTGAGCTTTCCCCTCGGCCAAGAACGGCGCACCGGTTTTTTGCCGCCGTCGCTGGGGCTCACCAGCAGGACCGGTGTTGATGTGACCGTGCCGTACTACATCGATCTTGCGCCCAACCGCGATCTGACGCTGGAGCCGCGCCTGATGACCAAGCGTGGCGTGCTCTTGGGCGGCGTTTACCGTTATCTTGAGCCGACCTACAAGGGTGAAGCGCGGGCTGAATGGCTGCCCAATGATCAGGAAACCGGGCGCGGGCGCGGCGCACTGAATGCGCAGCACAGCTGGGCCCGTGGCGCATGGTCCGCGGGCTGGAATGTGCAGTATGTCTCGGACGACACGTATTTTTCTGACCTTGCAAAATCAATCACCACGGTGGAAACCAGCTTTCTGCCGCGTGAAGCGTGGCTCAGCTATGGGCAGCCCTTGTGGAGCGCAAGCGCAAGGGTGACCACGGCGCAGAATTTGTTTGATGCGGGAGCAGGCGCACGCGCAGTCAACTACGAGCGCGTACCGCAGCTTTTGCTCAACTATGCGCAGCCCGGTTTGAAAGGTTTTGATTTTGGCGTGATGGCCGATCTCACGCAGTTCAGGTACCCCAGCCTGCGCGACGGCAAGTTCCTTCCAGCGGCCATTGATGTTGATACAGGCCTGCGCGCGGTGATCAACCCGACGGTCAGCTACCCGATCGTCGCGCCAGGCTATTTTGTTACGCCGCGCTTGTCGGTGCATGCCACGCAGTACAACAGCGTGGACGGCGGCCCGGGCGGGCCGGGGTCGCAGGCTTATGCAGGGCCACGCTCTGCTTCGCGGGTGCTACCGCTTGCATCGGTGGACTCGGGACTGATTTTTGAGCGTCCCAACGCCATGTTTGTGCCCGAGCTAAAGCAAACCTTAGAGCCGCGCCTGTACTACCTGCACGTACCTTTCAAAGACCAGAGCAAACTGCCCAACTTTGATTCCGGCCTGACTGATTTCAGCTTTGCTCAGCTGTTTTCAGAAAACGTGTTCGCCGGGCAAGACCGTATTGCCGATGCCAATCACCTCACGCTGGCGCTGACATCACGCTTTATCCGCCCTGATACGGGCGAAGAGCGGCTGCGCCTCTCCATCGGCAAGCGGCAGTATTTCACTGCGCAGCGGGTTGATCTGCCTGGCGCGTTGATTCCCGTGGGCAAGTCCTCAGACCTGCTGCTGGGCGCTGCAGGCTCATTTGGCAAAGCCTGGACGCTGGATTCTGCGCTGCAACTGAACTCCGAAGACAACCGCATCGTGCGCTCCAGCGTTGGCGTGCGCTACAACCCGTCGGCGCGCAATGTGCTGAATTTTGCTTACCGTTTAAACCGCAACGCGGCGCCACCGCTGGAACAATTTGACGTTTCCGGTCAGTGGCGCCTGGGCAGCCGCTGGTATGCCGTGGCGCGGCTCAACTACTCTACGCGCGATAAGCGCATTGCTGAATCGCTCGCAGGCTTGGAGTACGATGCAAACTGCTGGGTGGCCCGAGTGGTTGCAAGCCGGTTTTCCACCGCAACGCAGACCTCCACCACCGCACTGTTTTTTCAATTGGAGCTGATCGGCCTTGGCAGTCTGGGCAACAATCCCATTGACACCATTCGCCGCAGCGTCCCCGGCTACCGCAAACTGGATACACCGCAACCATGGAAGTTCGATCCCTACTAATCGGCACAGCCTTGCTGTGCACTGGCTTAGCCGCAGCGGCGCAGACTGCGCTATCGCCTTCGCTTTCAGCGCCCGCGCAAACCGGCAAGCCGGTACTGGTGGACGCAATTGCCGCCGTGGTGAACGATCAGATCATCACCAAGCGCGATGTTAACGAGCGCATGCGCAACGCCGAGCGCCAGCTGCAGCAGCAAAACATCGCACTGCCGTCGCGCGATGTGCTGGAAAAGCAAGTGCTGGAACGCGCTATCACAGAGCGCGCGATTCTTTCCTGGGCGCGTGAAAACAATGTGCGCGTGGATGAGCAAACGATTGACGCGGCTTTTACCAACATCGCGCAGCAAAATGGCTTGTCGGTGGCAGGCTTTCGCGAACGTCTCGTGCGTGAAGGCGTTGACCCGGCCAAATTCCGGCGCGATCTGCGTGACGAGATTATTTTGTCGCGCGCACGTTCGTCCGAGGTTGAGCAGCGCATCCAAATCTCTGAATCCGAGATCGACGATTTTCTCGCGCAGGAAGCCGGCGTCACGCCCGGCGCGAGCGAGATCAACATCGCGCAGATTTTGATCCGCGCCTCTGACGCGGATGCACGCGGTAAGGCCGATGCGCTTGCACAGCGCGTCAAGGCAGGTGAAGATTTTGCTAAGCTCGCACGCGAAAACTCGGCCTCGCCAGAAGCTTCTGCGGGCGGCGAGTTTGGCTTTCGCGCGGCTGACCGCTTGCCTGAGTTGTTTGTGCAGGCAGTAGAAAAACTCAAGCCGGGCGAAGTGACTGGGCCGATTCAAAGCCCGGCCGGGTTTCATATTCTCAAACTGGTGGGCAAGCGCGCCGCCGGTGCGTCGGCGGCACAAGCGCCGCAGATTCGTGCGCGCCACATCCTGGTGCGGCCAGGCCCGGAGGGCGATGAAGGCGCGCGCAAGCAGCTCAACGCCATTCGCGAGCGCGTTGCCAGCGGGCAGAGCAAGTTTGAAGATGAAGCGCGCAAAAACTCGGTAGACGGCTCTGCCGCGCAAGGAGGCGATCTGGGCTGGCTGATGGCCGGTGAAACCGTGCCGGAGTTTGAGCGTGCGATGGATGCACTCAAACCCGGTGAGATCAGCCAGCCCGTGCGCTCGCAGTTTGGTTGGCATCTGATTCAGGTGCAGGAGCGCGGCGCGCGTGAAATCCCGATGGACAAGCAGCGCAATCTCGCCCGCAACATTCTGCGTGAGCGCAAGGCCGACGAGCAGTTTGCGCAGTGGGCGCAAGAAATCCGCGGCCGCGCTTATGTTGAAGTGCGGCAAGACTGACTAGCCTCGTGCCTGCGCGCATCGCCATCACCACCGGCGAGCCAGCCGGCATAGGGCCAGAGATCGCGCTCAAAGCGCTCGCACGGTTCAGTGGCGCGGCGCAATGCGCGTTGATTGGTGATGTTGGATTGCTGGCTGCGCATGCGCGGCAGCACGCGCCGAATGTGGTGCTCAAACAATTACCGCTACATCAGTGGGCCGATGAAGGGCTTACCGTGTGGCATGTACCACTCGCCGCGCCAGCGGCCGCAGGCAAACTCGATCCGCGCAATGCCGCCTACGTGCTGCGCACGTTGGACTTGGCGATTGAAGCAGCTACATTGCACGCCGCCGATGCGATGGTGACCTGCCCGATCTCAAAAAGCGTGATCAACGATGCCGGCGTTGCGTTTAGCGGCCACACCGAATATCTGGCCGCCAAAACCGGTACAGCGCAAGTGGTGATGATGCTGGCCGCCGGCGCGCAGCCAGACAGTTTGCGCGTCGCGCTCGCAACCACACACCTGCCACTCAAGGCGGTGCCGGCGGCGCTGAGTATCAGCGGTTTGGTTCAAACGCTGCAGATCATTGCTGCAGATTTGAAAAACAAGTTCGGCATTGTCGCGCCGCGCATTGCCGTGTGCGGCTTGAATCCGCATGCCGGCGAAGGCGGCTATCTGGGCCGCGAAGAAATTGATGTGATCACGCCCGCGATCGCACAGGCGCAGGCTGCGGGCATCGAGGCAAGCGGCCCGTATCCGGCCGATACGGTATTTGCCCCGCACATTCTGAAGAACGTGGACTGCGTGCTGGCGATGTATCACGACCAGGGACTGCCCACGCTCAAGTACGCCAGCTTTGGCCATGGCATCAACATCACGCTGGGGCTGCCGGTCATTCGCACCTCGGTCGATCACGGCACGGCGCTGGATATTGCCGGCAAAGGCATGGCCGATTGCGGCAGCTTGCTCACTGCGCTGGATTGCGCGGTGCAGATGGCAGGCGCACGCAAGCCCACACACGCATGACCGCACACGTCGCCCGCAAGCGCTTCGGCCAGCATTTTCTGGTGGACGAAGGCATCATCCACAGCATCGTGTCCGCAATTGCGCCGCAGCCGGACGATCTGATGGTAGAAATTGGCCCCGGCCAGGCCGCACTCACCGCGCCGCTGCTTGAGCATTTGAATCATTTGCATGCGGTGGAGCTGGATCGCGATCTTGCGCCGCGCCTTGCCAAGCGGTTTGGTGAGCGCATCACGGTGCACGCCGCTGATGCGCTGCAGTTTGATTTTGGCAGCTTGCGCAGCACTGACAAGCCGCTGCGGGTCGTGGGCAATTTGCCTTACAACATTTCATCGCCGCTGCTGTTTCATCTCACGCAGTGGGCCGCGTTCATTCTCGACCAGCACTTCATGCTGCAAAAAGAAGTGGTTGACCGCATGGTGGCCGCGCCGGGCGAATCTGACTACGGCCGCTTGTCTGTCATGCTGCAGGCGCGCTATCACATGGAAAACTTGTTCGATGTGCCGCCCGCCGCGTTTGATCCGCCGCCCAAGGTAGACAGCGCCATCGTGCGCATGATTCCACTGCCCGCGCCGCAGGTGCGCGATTGGGCCGCGTTTGGCGCAGTAGTGGCGCAGGCGTTTTCACAGCGGCGCAAAATGCTGCGCAATACGCTGGCCGCGCACCGCAACGCGCTGGAAGGGGTTGGTATTGCGGCCACGCTGCGTGCTGAAGACGTTTCTGTGGAGCAATACATTGCGCTGACGGATGCGATTCACGCAGCAAAGTGAATCAACGCGAAGAGAGCTTCTCGCACCCGCTCGATCCGTTCGGGCTGAGCCTGTCGAAGCCCAGTGACAACCAAGCACATGAATGGCTAACCTCGAATGCGTTTCGACAGGCTCAACGCGAACGGATTCTGAAACACTCGTTGAGAAGTTCTACGCAATATCCATGCGGGTTTTGAGGCAAAAATGCCTCAAAACTCGCATGGATATTGCGTATACACCTTCAAAATCTATTGAATCAATGCAGCGCTGCGCTTAATTCTTCATCCGCTACGCGCCTGATATAGGCCGTGAACTCCGCGTCCTCACCGCGCAGCAGCAGCGGTAGCGCTGTGCGAAACTCCTCGCGGCGGCACCACTCATGCATATAGTCATCCCAGCTGGCCCAGCGGCGGCGCTGGCGCTCGTTCATGTCGGGTTCGTGCAGCACCAGATAAGCCCGCTCAAACAGGCTCACCAGCATGTCAAAGATCAGCATCATGCGTTCGCGCTGTTCCGGGGTGAGATTGGGCGTGGAGGTGTCAGTGCGCAGCCGAAGGTCGGAATTCTCCAGCACGATGCGCAAAAAATCCTTGTACGCATCGCTGATCATTTGGTACGCCTCTTCTTCCTCGTTGTCGCGCTCTTTGCGCTGTTCGTAGAGAAAGACAAAAATCGCCAGCGGCAGACCGATCACGGTCACCACGTAGCTAGCGATTTCCCAAAACTCAACCATGCGAGCTTGTTGGATTCGCTTTAGCGAATCCAACCGTATGCCCCCTCCACTGCGCGCAGGGGAACTTGGCGGGGTTTCGCAACGCAGGCGT
>JBOFGW010000243.1:0-8723 GCA_051649325.1 Burkholderiaceae bacterium
TCGCCGGACGGCAAAAACGTCAATGAAGTGGCCAGCCAAGCGTTGACCGATCTAGGCGGCGGCGCGACGTTTTATGACTGCCTGGTCGACGTTGAGAAAGTACCTTCATGAGCCGGCACTGTTTGCTTGCTGTGTCTTGCCGGTTGATCTCTCCCTCTCCCTCCCAGGGAGAGGGTTGGGGTGAGGGTGGGTATGCCAAACGTTGGTTGGCTTAGGAGCAGGGCTGTGCGCCTGGCCGCAGTCGCCGTAATTGTGCTGGCCGCAGGCGCGGCCGGCTGCTCGCACTTGCAGTATTACTGGCAGGCCGCGCAGGGCCAGCTGGCGCTGCAGAGTGCCGCAAGGCCGGTGGAAGAAGTGCTGCAAGACCCATCGACGGACGCACGCATCAAACCCAAGCTTGAAGCGTCGCAGCGCATCCGCGCGTTTGCTATCAGCGAGCTGGGGTTGCCCGACAATAAAAGCTACACCGCCTACGCAGACTTAAAGCGCAACGCCGTGCTGTGGAATGTGGTGGCCACGCCGGAACTATCCATGCAGCTCAAACAATGGTGCTTCCCAGTGGCCGGCTGCGTGAGCTACAAGGGCTGGTTTTCCAAAGCAGCGGCAGAGCAAGAGGCCGCAGCGCTGCGCGCGCAAGGCTACGACGCGCATGTGGGCGATGTGCCGGCCTACAGCACCCTGGGTTGGTTTGATGATCCGCTGCTCAACACCTTCATCGTGTACCCAGAAGGTGAAATTGCGCGCCTGGTGTTTCATGAACTTGCGCATCAGCTTCTGTATGTCAAGGGCGATTCCACCTTCAACGAATCTTTTGCCACTGCGGTGGAAGAGTTTGGTGTGGCGCGCTGGCTCGCTGCGCACGGCAGCGCGCAACAGCGTGAGCAGTACGAGGTGTTTGGGCAGCGCAAGAAAGACTTTCGCGCACTGCTGGCGCGCTATCGCGGATTGCTTGAAGACGCATTCAAAAGCGGCACCGATGATGAAAAGCGCAGCCGCAAGGCCGCGTTGTTCAAACAGCTGCGTGACGAATACGAGGTCATCAAACGCGACAAGTGGAACGGTTTTGCCGGCTACGACCGCTGGTTTGCGCAGCCGCTCACCAACGCGCATCTGGCTGCCATTGGCACCTACACGCAGTGGCTGCCGGCCTTTCGCGCGCTGCTTGCGCGCGAAGGCAACGACATCCGCAAGTTCTACGCCGCAGCGGAACAACTGGCCAAGCTCGATAAGGGAGCGCGCGAGCAGCAACTGATTGCGCTTGCACCAGAGGCTGCGCCGCCACAGCGCCTTGCAGTGCAAAAATAACGAATTTCAAAGGCTTCTACGCAATATCCATGCGGGTTTTGAGGCAAAAATGCCTGGAAAGCCTCATGGATATTGCGTAGACAGCAGTTTGATCATGCTTTGTATGAAGCGCGCTGTGCTGCATCGCAACACGCAAACTCTTTAATGGCCGGGTAAATACTTGGGTGTTTTCACGCATGCATTTGCTTTGTAGTCGGCATAATTCAACTAGTGGAATAAAAAACAAGGAGAGACAACACATGGCCAATTACCTCTGGCACAAAAGCTATCCACCTGGCGTGCCGCCAGAAATAGACGTCACCAAATATCGCAGCCTGGTGCAAATCCTCGAAGAAGCGTATGCCGCGCATGGCTCGCGCACGGCGGCCATTTGCATGGGCGCGCGCATCTCATACAAACAAGTGGATGAGACCAGCAAGCAAATTGCGGCATGGCTGCAAAGCAAAGGGCTGAAAAGGGGCGCGCGCGTTGCCGTGATGATGCCCAACATCCTGCAGTACTTCGTGTGTACGCCAGCGATTTTGCGTGCAGGCTACACGGTGGTGAACGTCAACCCGCTGTACACGCCGCGCGAGCTGCAGCATCAATTGAAAGATTCCGGCGCGGAAGCGATTTTCGTGTTGGAGAACTTTGCCGTCACATTGCAAGAAGTGCTGGCCAACACGCCGGTGAAGCATGTGGTGGTGGCGAGCATGGGTGACATGCTGGGCTTTCTCAAAGGCCAGCTCGTCAATTTTGTGGTGCGCGCAGTCAAGAAAATGGTGCCACCCTACGAGCTGCCCGGTGCTATCCGCTTCAACAAAATGCTGGATGAAGCAGAGCGCATGCAATTCAAGCCGGTAGATGTAGGGCCGGACGATATTGCGTTTTTGCAGTACACCGGCGGCACCACCGGCGTTTCAAAAGGCGCGACGCTCTTGCACCGCAACGTGGTGGCCAATGTGCTGCAGAATGAGGCATGGATCGGTAAGCACCTGGTGGAAGGCAGCGACCCGAATGAAGAGCGCATCTGCGTGACTGCGCTGCCGCTGTATCACATCTTTGCGCTGACCGCCTGCTACATGATGGGCGCGCGCCTGGGCAACACTGCGCTGCTCATTCCTAATCCGCGTGACATTCCCGGCTTTGTCAAAACGCTGCAGGGCTACAAGGTTGCCATGTTCCCGGGCTTGAATACCTTGTTCAACGCGCTGAACAACAACCCGGATTTTGCCAAGCTAGACTTTTCCAAACTGCGGGTCACCTTGGGCGGCGGCATGGCCACTAACCGGGCCACCGCACTGCGCTGGCAAGAGATTACCGGCAGCGTGGTGGGCGAGGGTTACGGCCTGTCAGAGACATCGCCCGGCGTAACCGTCACGCCACCCAACGGCACAGAATTCACCGGCACGATTGGTATGCCATTGCCCAACACCATCGTCTCGCTGCGTGACGATGACGGCAACGAAGTGCCGCTTGGCGAGCGCGGCGAAATCTGCATCAAAGGCCCGCAAGTGATGGCCGGGTATTGGCAGCGCCCCGAAGAAACCGCAAAAGTCATGAGCCCGGATGGCTACTTTAAAAGCGGCGACGTCGGCGTGATGGAGCCCAACGGCTACATCCGCATCGTCGACCGCAAGAAAGACATGATTCTGGTCAGCGGCTTTAACGTGTATCCGAACGAGATTGAAGAAGTCGCCAGCGCCTGCCCCGGCGTGCTCGAGTGCGCTGCCATCGGTGTGCCCGATAAAAACTCTGGCGAAGCGGTCAAGCTCTTCATTATCAAGAAAGACCAAGCACTCACCGAGCGCGACGTGGCCGACTACTGCGCCAAAAACCTCACCGGCTACAAAAAACCCAAGTACATCGAGTTTCGCACTGAATTGCCCAAGACTAATGTGGGCAAGATTTTGCGTAGAGAACTTCGGGATGCGGAGATGAAGAAAGCCGCTTGACGAACCCGGCGAGGGGCCCCAGCCAAGGGCTGGGGATCGACGGTAAGCGTCAAGCGGCTTGCTGCCGACCCTGACTCGCACCAATTGCAGAAGGCCTACCGGAGGCAGCGGCAGCAACCTCCCGCGCAGAGATCGCCCCCGAAAGCCGGAATCCAGGCGCCGCTATCAGAGCGCGCAACATCTCCTGGATCCCGGCCTTCGCCGGGATGACAGCTCTAGTTCAAAGCGCTGTCCAGCTTGGAGCCGGGTACTTCCCACTTCCTCAACCCCGCTCCACCCCCACCGCCTGCACCAAATACCCGCTCTTATCCGAACGCGTCAGCGCAAGCAGCTTTTGCTTCTGCGCGTCCTCAAGCAACTGGCTGAATGTCTTGTAACCCAGCGCAGATTCGTTGAAATCCGGCCGGCGGCGTTTGAGTGCTTGCTTGAGTGTGGACGCCCACACCTTGTCATCTTCGCCGCGCTCGGCCAGCAGTGCTTCAAGCGTTTCAACCACCAGATCAAACGCTTGCTGCCGATGCTCTTCGGCCTTTTCATCCACGGTCTTATCTGCCGCGGGTTTTGCGTTAGCGCCCGCAGACTTCGCAGGCGTCTTGCGCGCCACACGCTTTTGCGCCGCTTCCTGCGCGCGCACCAGATCGTCATAAAAGATGAACTCGTCGCAGTTGGCGGTGAGCAAGTCAGAGGTGGAGCGCTTCACGCCCACGCCGATCACATGCTTATTGTTCTCGCGCAGTTTGGAAACCAGCGGCGAAAAGTCTGAATCGCCGCTGATGATCACAAACGCATCTACGTGTTCTTTGGTGTAGCAAAGATCAAGTGCGTCCACCACCATGCGGATGTCTGCCGAATTTTTGCCGGACTGGCGCACGTGCGGAATTTCAATCAGTTCAAACGCGGCCTCGTGCATGCCGGCCTTGAAGCCTTTGTAGCGTTCCCAATCGCAGTAGGCTTTTTTTACGACAATGTTGCCCTTGAGCAAGAGCCGCTCCAGCACTTTTTTAATGTCGAACTTGGCGTACTTGGCTTCTTCCACACCCAGCGCAATGTTCTCAAAATCGCAGAACAGCGCCATGTTGGTAATTTCAGTTTGCGCGGCCATGGAGCACATCCGTTTCCATTGAAGATCGTTTATTCATGAGCTTCTTCAGGCAAAAATGGCCCAAAAGGCGCATGGATATTGCGTACATGCCTTTTTATGTCTTTGCAAGCTGCTCTGCCAGTTCTTTGGCCCTTGCCTGCGCGGCTTTGAGTGCCTGCACGATATGTGTGTCCACACCCGCGCTTTGCATGTGCGAGAGCGCCGTGTAAGTGGTGCCGCCTTTGCTGGTGACGCGTTCGCGCAGTACGGCAAGTGCTTCGGGCGATTGCGCAGCCAATCCAGCCGCGCCTTGAAATGTGCTCACTGCCAGATTGCGTGCTTCATCGGGATGAAAGCCCAGGTCAAGCGCGGCGCGCTCCATCGCTTCCATAAAGTAGAACACGTAGCCTGGGCCGCTGCCTGAGATCGCCGTGATCGCATCCAGCATGCCTTCATCCGCCAGCCACATGGTTTGGCCCGCAGTTTCAAACAAGGACTGCACCGCGCTGATGTCATTGCCATCGCAGCCCGGCAGCGCGAACAGCCCCGTCATACCCAGCCCGACTTTGGCCGGCGTATTGGGCATCGCGCGCGCGAGCTTGGCATGATGATTCAGCCAAGGTGCAATCGTAGCCAGCGGCAGGCCCGCAGCAATGCTGATGACGAGCTTGTCGCTAGACAAGAACGTCGCAATCTGCGCGCACACTTCGCGCATGGCCTGCGGCTTCACGGCAAGCACCCAAACATCGCACGCCGTTAGATCGGGATGCGCGAGCGCGTGCACATGAATGCCGCGCGCCTGCAATGCGTTTCTTGCCGCATCAGCCGGTTCAATCACCAGCAGTTCCTGCGGTGTGAGCGCGCCGTCCAAAATGCGGTCAATCAACGCGCCGGCCATGTTGCCGCCGCCGACAAAGGCGATCTTGAGTTGGTTGGTTTGCATGTTGCCCATGTTAGCCAAGTGGTGCGCAGATTGGTGTGGCAAGAGATCATCTTGCCAATGCAGGCAGGCGCGCAACCCTTTTAAAAAGCTTGAAATGGCTGCTCTGGAAGTTAAGCATTTTCCGGCAGACGGCGTGGACAGTAGCGCCGCGCCAAGGCTAGGGAAGTCAAGGCATTTAAATAAGTAAAAGGTTAGGGCGTTTGAAGATAACGGCGCATAGTGCGCATCCCTGACCGGCTCTCGGCCGGGGTAGCGCGAGCAACATCAGGCGCTATATCAAGTCTTGGCCATTCACGGCCAAGCATGTACGCGCAGGTCCGGCGTGCCACATCAATGAAGGAATCACCATGCAAACTACCCATACCGCTGCCATCGTCACTGGCACGCCTGACCTGATCGACACCGCAGTCGCAGCAGGCAACTTCTCCACCTTGGCCAACGCACTCAAAGCTGCCGATCTGGTGGATACGCTTAAAGGCGCAGGCCCATTTACCGTATTTGCACCGACCGATGAAGCCTTTAAGAAGCTGCCGGCTGGTGCCCTGGATGGCCTGCTCAAAGACAAAGCCAAACTGGCTGCCATCCTGACCTATCACGTCGTGCCCGGCAAAGTGATGGCCAAAGATGTGAACACCGGCGAAGTCAAAACCGTTGCCGGCGGCATGATGAACATCGTCAAATCCGCCGACGGCGTGACCGTTGACGGCGCCAAAGTCACCAAGACCGACATTGAAGCCAGCAACGGCGTGATTCACGTGATTGATACTGTGGTGATGCCGAAGTAATTTGGTTTAGCAGCTCTTTTAGTTCGACCTGCACTTTTTTGGCCCTGCGCAAGCGGGGCTTTTTTGCGCCTTGCGCCATTACAAGAGAGATTGTCATGATTGCGGCGCACTAAACTATTTGCACGTCAAAGGAGCATGCATCATGAACGGACCCGTTGTTTCGATTCCTGATCTCAAACCCGAACCGCGTCCGCCGCAATTCAGCCCCACCGGCGCTGCTGCAGAGAAGTTTGAAACCAGCCGTGCACGGCTGACCGAGCGGTTGGGGCTCAAAACGCTGGGCTGTACATTGACTGTGGTCCCACCGGGCAAAGCGGCGTATCCATTTCATAGCCACATCGTCAACGACGAGATGTTTTATATCTTGTCTGGCCAAGGCGAGCTGCGTCTGGGGCAGGCGCGCCATCCGGTCAAAGCGGGCGACTTCATCGGCTGCCCGGCGGGCGATGCGAGCACCGCGCACCAGCTCATTAACACCGGCGGCGAGCCACTGCGCTACTTGGCGATGAGTTCATCCATCGACCCGGACATTTGCGAGTACCCAGACTCCGGCAAGATTGGCGTTTACTCAGACAAAGGCGGGCCGGAGGGTTTCTATCACATGACGCGTGCCAAGAATGCGGTCGATTACTGGGACGGCGAGTAGAGAGGCCGTAAATCACCGCGGCCTTGCTTCAAGAGAGATTGTCATTCCGAGCGTAGCGAGGAATCTCAGCGTGCATGGGGCAGATTCCTCGCTGCGCTCGGAATGACGAGTATTGTGGCGCGGCGGCGCGGCTCGGCGATCAGTGGCGGGTACTACTGCCCAAAACTCGCCAGCAACGTCGCATTCCCACCAGCCGCCGCAGTATTGATCGTCACCGTCTGCTCCGTCACAAAACGGCTCAAGTAGTGCGGCCCACCGGCTTTGGGTCCGGTGCCGGAAAGTCCTTGTCCGCCAAACGGCTGCACACCCACGACCGCGCCAATCATGCTGCGGTTCACATACACGTTGCCCACGCGCAGTTTGGCGGCGATTTGCTGAGCGCGGCCCATGATGCGGGTTTGAATGCCCAGGGTCAGGCCATAGCCAAAGCGGTTAATCGCATCCATCAGCGCATCCAGCTCTTTGGCTTTGTAGCGCACGATGTGCAGGATGGGGCCGAAGACTTCTTCTTTCACGTCGGCGATGCTGCTGACTTCGTAGGCGCAGGGGGCGAAGTAGTGGCCGCGCGTAGGGAGGCCAGAGGTTTTGCCAACGAGCTTGGCGCGCGTGGCAAGCTGCGCTTCATAGGTCTGCAAACGAGTGAGCGCTTCTTGGTCGATGATCGGCCCCACATCGGTGGCGGGATCAAGCGGGTCACCCATGCGCAGCACTTCAAGCGCGCCCGCAATGCCGGCGATGATTTCATCAGCCACGTCATCTTGAATCGCCAGCACACGCAGCGCGCTGCAGCGCTGGCCGGCGCTGCAGGCGCTGCTGGTGACTACTGCATCAATCACTTGTTCGGGCAGCGCAGTGGAATCGACGATCATGGCGTTGCCGCCGGTCTCTGCGATCAGTGGCGCGAGTGGTGCGTCGCGGTTGGCGAGGCTCTTGGCAATCAATCGCGCCACTTCGGTGGAGCCGGTAAAGGCTACGCCGGCGCAGCGCGCATCGCGTGTCATGGCGGCGCCCACGTCGCCTGCGCCGGCGAGCATGATCAGCACATCTTGTGGCACACCCGCGGCATGCAGTAGCGCCATCATGCGCGCAGCCACCAGTGGTGTTTGCTCCGCGGGTTTGGCGAGCACGCAATTGCCGGTGGCAAGCGCTGCGCCAACCTGGCCCGCAAAAATCGCGAGCGGAAAATTCCACGGGCTGATGCATGCCCACACGCCGCGGCCGCGTGCGGTGAGGGTGTTGTCTTCACCCGTGGGGCCGGGCAGGGTTTGCGGCGACATGAGCTTTTCTGCCTGGTGCGCGTAGTAGCGCAGAAAATCCACGGCTTCACGCACCTCGGCCACGCCGTCGGCAATGGTCTTGCCGGCTTCGCGCGCGAGCAGCGGCAAAAATTCCTCCATCTGCGCCTCAAGCGCATCCGCAGCTTTGCGCAAACAATCGGCGCGCTGCGTGACGGGCTGCGCTTCCCACGCGGGCCAAGCCGCTTGTGCTTTGGTGTAGGCGGCATCGACATCTTGCGCGGTGGCGAGTTTGATTGCTCCAACAAATGCACCATCAACAGGACTGAGGATCATTCCCTCTCCTGTGGGCAGGGGAGGGGTAGGGTGGGGTTGTTCGAGGTTTCTGTGCTCTTGGCCAGAACCCCCTCCTAACCTCCCCCTGCCCGCAGGGGGAGGAACTTGAGTGGCAGATACGCTTGATCCATGCGCTTTTTGAAGCATTTTTGCCTCGAAAGGCGCATGGATATTGCGTAGAGCACTCTTCATACTATGCCGCTGAAGTACATCCAGCCCGCGGCTGTTGGCACGCGAAGCGCCGTATTGATGCACGGGCAGCGGCAGCGCTGTCGATGTGTGCACAGTGAGCGGCAGTGTGGTGAGGGTTTGCGCGGGCACACGCGCGTCGGCGAGTTGATGCACAAATGAAGTGTTTGCACCGTTTTCCAGCAGGCGGCGCACCAGATACGCAAGCAGATCGCGCGGCTCACCCACTGGCGCATAAATGCGCACGGGCACGTTCAAATCCGCCGCCG
>JBOFGW010000244.1:0-1710 GCA_051649325.1 Burkholderiaceae bacterium
CGCCGAGCACACCATCGCCTCCGGCGGCATTCACCAACGCACTCTCCGCGTGGCTGGTGACGTGACGATCCGGTGGTCCGGTAAACACGCGCACCGCATCGAACTGACCGATGGCGAATGCTTGACACTGTTCATCACAGGACCCGCGTATCGGACCTGGGGATTTCACTGCACCCATCGCGGCTGGGTGCATCACAAAGACTTCGCCGCCGACGACGACCCTGGCGCCATCGGCAAAGGCTGCGAGCCATGAACAGCGCACAAGCATTCGCCATCGGCGTCCGCTGGCACATGGGCGCTCAGGAATGGGATCCGGCACTGCCCACCATCATCACCGGTGTCCACGCCGTTCAGGATCAGGAGCGGCTGCAACTTGCGGATGACATGCGCAAGGGTTTTGAACACGCGCGCAACCGCTGCGCCATCGGCAAGCCGCTACCCCTCACCTACACCGCCGCGCAGGCCGCGCGTGACTATTCTTGCGAGACCCTCTCATGAGCGACCAGCAACAGAACCACGCCCTTGCGGCACATTTGGCAAAAAACGCCGCAGAACTGCGCGCGCTGGCCGAAAGCCTGCTCGAAGCCAGCGCAGCGGTAGCCGAGCTACGACCTGCGGCGCTCACCGAGGAAGAATCACTCGAATTGATTACACAAGCCTACGCGCTGCTGCGCGTGGATATAGCCGGCATCTACTTCCGCATCCGCGACCGCGTGTTGCTGCCTGAGCACCGCTTGGCGCTCCACCAGTTGCGGGCCGCGGCGGGGTCATCCACAAACAACTACATGCGTGAGAAATCGACGCTGGACTTTTTGTGCATGTTGGCAAAAGCCGCGGCCCACAGCCGGCCGCAAAACATTCATACCATCCAGACCGCCGCATGACCATGCGAGAAAACGACCTGTCGCGCGCCATCGCGACCGTCCAGATCATGCGCAACGCGCTGGTCAAACTGACTGCAGCGACGCAACGCGGCCTGGAACAAGACGCTGCGCACGCCGCTAACGACTATCTGCTTCACCTGCACTTTCTTGAACGCTTGCACAAGACCCTGTTTGATGCGCCGGACAATAAGCCGCTGTTTGACGGTTGGCTGGTCGAAGTGATGAATAAGCAGGAGCAATGGGCACCGCTCTACATCGCCCAGCAATCCATGCGCATTGACCAGTCCGCGCCCACAGTCATCCCAAGCTACCTGGTCGCGGACTGGCTGGCCGGGCAAGCTGTCGAGCACTTTGCAGGCAACCGCGTGCGCGTCGTTGCCGCGAACAAGACACCATGCCTGCTGTGAACAACCCGCCACCTGGCCTGACGCAAACGGTGGCCGTACGATCAATGAAGAGATAGTGACATGACGTTATTACCCTACGAGTCCGCCACAAGCGGCGAGCGCGCGCTCGGTGAACTGCAAAAAATCCTGCGCACTTTTGGCTGTACGAAGTTTGGCAGCATGGCGGACGACACCGAAGGCAGCGTGCTGGTGCAATTTGAATATCGCGGTCGCAACATCAGCGTGAAGGCGTCGATCAGAGGTTATGCAGCGCAATGGCTAAAAGCTCACCCATACACGTATCGCTCGCGTGGCTCAGAGGCAGAGCACAAACGAAAAGCCATGAACATCGCCAGCGTTGCGGTCTATTCGATTCTTCGGGACTGGATCAAAGGCCAAGTAACCGCAATCGAGTGCGGCGTGCTGTCTTTTGAAGGCGC
>JBOFGW010000245.1:0-7959 GCA_051649325.1 Burkholderiaceae bacterium
ACGACGGTGAAGCGCTTGATCAGCTCTGGCGCGATCTTGTGCCAGATCACGCGGGTGTGCGGGTGGCCGGCCCGGCACAGCAGCGGCGGGCCTGCGCCGCCCATGGAGTAATGCACAGTAATGCCGTTCACCGCGGCAACGCAGTGTGTAAAGCCGGGCAACAACTCGTTCAGAGCATTCATGCACAAAGTGTAGACCGGCTACACGTATGCGGAATGCGTGACAAATCATTTGATTCGTTCTATCTTGTTACGAATGATCCATCAAACTGATCTTGAACTTGTCGCCGCACTCGCGCGTGAAGGCAGCATTGCCCGCACCGCGCGCGCGCTCAATCTTTCCGCGCCGGCCGTGAGCAAGCAGCTCGCAGCGCTGGAGGCGCGGCTGGGGGTGCGGCTGATCTCGCGCACCACGCGGCGCATGAGCTTTACCGATGAAGGCGAGCTGTTTCTCACGCAAGCGCAGCGCATCCGGGCCGATCTGGAAGCGCTGCAAGAACGCCTAGCCAGCCGCAAAGAAACGCCGCGCGGGCTCTTACGCGTGGGCGCCACGCTGGGGTTTGGCCGCCGGCATCTGGCGCCGATTCTGTCTGAATACGCGCGGCTTTATCCTGAAACATCGGTGCAACTGCATTTGTCTGATGCTATTCAATCGCTGGCGCAAACCGGGTTTGACGTGGTGATCCGCCTAGGCGAGCCGCAGGATGGCCGCTTTGTGGCAACGCGCATCGCCCCCAACCGCCACATGCTGGTAGCCAGTCCCAAATTGCTGCGCCGCTTGCCGGTGCCCGCCAAGCCGGCCGACTGCGCCAAGCTGCCGGCTATTGTGATCCGCGAGAACGAGGCGCCGTTTGATGTGTGGACGTTTCGCAAAGGCCAGGCCGTGCATCACGTCAAGGTGCGCAGCGTAATGGCCTGCAATCACGGCGAGGTGGCACTTGCCTGGGCGCTGGACGGCCACGGCATGCTGATGCGCTCTGAGTGGGATGTGGCCGAGCATGTGCGCGCCAAACGCCTGCGCGTATTGCTGCCGGAATGGAGCACGCTGGACTCGGATTTTTACGCGCTGTATTCGCGCGACGCGGCGCAGATCAGCCGCGTGCGTGCATGCATTGAGCTGCTCAAATCAAGATTAAGTGAGCCGCCCTGGAGGCAATGACGCAATGTCCATGAGCGTTTCCAAGCATTTTTGTCTGAAGAATCGCATGGATATTGCGTAGAGCCTTCTTAGTGCTGCAGAATCTTGCTCAAGAAATACTTGGCCCGATCGCTGCGCGCATCCGGGTTGCCGAAGAATTCTTCCTTCTGGCAATCTTCAATGATCTTGCCTTGGTCCATGAAGATCACGCGGTGGCTGACTTTGCGCGCAAAGCCCATTTCATGCGTCACGCACATCATGGTCATGCCGCTCTTGGCCAAATCCACCATCACGTCCAGCACCTCGCCGACCATTTCAGGATCGAGCGCTGATGTGGGTTCATCAAACAGCATGACAATCGGGTCCATCGCCAGCGCCCGCGCAATCGCGACGCGCTGCTGCTGCCCGCCGGAGAGCTGGCCAGGAAATTTGTCTTTATGCGCAATCAGCCCAACCCGATCCAAAAACTTCAAGCCGTGTTCGCGCGCTTGATCGGGCGAGCGGTTCAGCGCCTTGATCTGGCCCAGCGTGAGGTTCTCCGTCACTGACAGATGCGGGAACAGTTCAAAATGCTGAAACACCATGCCCACGCGAGCACGCAGCTTGGGTAGATCGGTCTTGGGGTCATGCACCGCAATACCGTCCACGAAGATCTCGCCTTTTTGGAACGGCTCCAACGCGTTCACGGTCTTGATCAGCGTGGATTTGCCCGACCCGGAAGGGCCGCACACCACTACGACCTCGCCTTTCTTGACCGAAGTCGTGTTGTCGGTGAGCACCTGAAACTTGCCGTACCACTTGGAGACGTTTTTGATTTCAATCATGATCGTTCAATTCCTATTAATGCATCTTGCCAAAAACTTCACCCTCACCCTGCCCTCCCCCTTCGAGGGAGAGGGTTCTCGCGTTAGCGGATGATGGCAATTTTCTTTTGCAGCTGCTTCACCAGCAGGGACAGGCCAAAACAGATGATGAAGTACACCACCGCAACGGTGATGTACATCTCCAGCGGCCGGCCGTCGCGCTTGGCCACAAAATCGGCCGCGCCAAAGAAGTCTTTGATCGACAGCACACTCACCAGCGACACGTCCTGGAACAGAATGATGGTCTGCGTCAGCAGCACAGGCAGCATGTTGCGAAACGCCTGCGGCAACACCACGTTACCCATCGACTGCCAATAATTCAGCCCAATCGCGTAGCCCGCAGACACCTGGCCTTTGGGAATTGACTGAATGCCCGCGCGCATGATTTCGCAAAAATAGCAGGCCTCAAACATGATGAAGGTGATCAGGCAACTCCAGAAGGCACCCACTTGCATAGGCTTGTCGAGCCGGAAAACCCACGCGCCCAGGTAAGGCACCAGAAAGTAAAACCAAAAGATCACCAGCAGTAGCGGAATTGAGCGCAGGCCGTTCACATACACGCCCGCAATCCAGGACAATGGCTTGATGCTGGACAAACGCGCCATTGCCAGCAAAGTGCCAAAGATCACCCCGCCCACCGCCGCCATGATGGTGACGCGAATGGTGAAGAGCAAGCCATCCCACAAGATGGGCCAGGTGCGCAGGATGACTTCAAAATCAAAACCGCCCATCTCAGTGCCCTCCCCCGCCGCCGCTCGTGATAAAGCCCGGCACGCGGGTGAAGTGCTCAATCGTGCGCATTAGCAAAATGACGCAGCCGTTGATGATGAGGTAAATGATCGTCGCGGCGGTAAACGCCTCAAACACCTGAAAACTGAACTCCTGCATCGAGCGCGCCGCGCCCATTAGCTCCACCACGCTGATGGTGAAGGCCACTGCGCTGTTTTTGATGATGTTCAGAAACTCACTGGTCAGCGGCGGAATCACGATGCGCCCCGCCATCGGCAGCAGCACGTAGCGATAGGTTTGCGGCATGGTCAGGCCGATTGCGGTACCTGCCATGTTCTGGCCGCGCGGCAAGGCTTGAATGCCGGCCTTCACCTGCTCAGCCACACGTGCGGAGGTAAAAAACCCCAGGCACAAAATCGCCGCCAGCACCGAATAATTTGGCCAGGCCTTGATGGCTGAGCCTAGCGCCGTAGGCAGTAGCTCAGGCACCACGTAAAACCACAAGAACATTTGCACCAGCAGCGGAATGTTGCGAAACAGCTCAACATACGCATTGCCGAAATTGACCATCCATTTGATGGGGGTGGTGCGGATCACGCCGACGATGCCGCCAAGAAGCAGCGCCATCACCCAGGCTGTGAGCGCTACGGTCAACGTCCAGCCCAAGCCGTTGATCAGTGTTTGGATATAGGTATTGACGCCGTCAGGCGACAAATCTGTGAGTATTTTCCAGTTCCAGTTGTACATTCATTCCCCTTCAGCGCTGCCCCCTAGGCTTAAAGACACCTAGCATTTATGTTTAAGGGCTTACCCGGATATTGCCGTCATCACGCGCGGCTTGCAAGGCAAAAATCCGCTTCTTACACAATCTCCGCGCAAAAAAATGCCGCGCAGTGTATTCACATCAACTGCGCGGCATTCGCTGCCACGACCGCCGCTGATACGCAGCGGCCTCGTCAGCGGTATTACTTCACGACGTAAGCCGCTGGATCACCGTTGTTGGTGGGCTTGGCAATCACCATCTTGAGCGCGTCGCTCATGGGGATGTTCAAGTTCACATTCTTCGGTGGAATCGGGCTCATGAACCACTTGTTGTAGATCGCGTTGATCTGGCCGGACGAAAACACTTGGCCGATGGCTTGGTCAACCACTTTCTGGAACTCCGGGTCTTCACGGCGCAGCATGATGCCGTATGGCTCTACAGACAGCGCTTCTTTGCTGATCGTAAAGTCGGTCGGTGCCTTGGAGTTGGCAGCCAGGCCGGCGAGCAGAATGTCATCCATCGCAAATGCAACTGCGCGGCCGGTCTCTACCATCAAGAAACTGTCGCTATGGTCTTTACCCGTCATGATGGTCATGCCCAGCTGGCGCGTGTTGTTCAGCTCGGTCACTTGGCGCAGATTGGTTGTGCCGGCGGTGGACACCAGAGTCTTGCCTTTCATGTCAGCCAGCGTACTGATGTTGGACGCTTTTTTCGACAACAGGCGGTTGGCTGTCACAAACGTGGTGGGCGCAAAGCTCACTTGCTTTTGACGGTCAAGATTGTTGGTGGTGGAGCCGCACTCCAGATCAATCGTGCCATTGGCCATCAGCGGAATGCGGGTGGCGGACGTGACGGGCTGGTACACGCGCTTCATTTCGGTCAGGCCGACTTTCTTTTGCACCGCGCTGGCGATTTTGTCGCACAACTCGACCGAGTAGCCGATGTACTGCTGCTTATCGTCCAGATACGAGAACGGAATCGATGCGTCGCGCACACCGATCACGATCTTGCCGCTTTCCTTGATCTTCTTCAGCGTGCCGGTCTCTTGTGCCTGCGCAGAGAAGGCCAGGGCGCCGGCCACGGCCGCGAGTAAAAACTTTTTCATACAGTCTCCGAAGCGAACTGCGGCTATATCTGAAGTGGCTGCGCGCCAGCCGCAAAAATAGGCGCACAACCGCGAAACGAAAACCGTTCCCCCACCAGCTTCAAGCCCCCGACTGGCGAGGGCGTTGACAAACCTAAAGAGTGTACGGGTTTTCACCCCTTTTCCCGCTGCGCTCGAGCTAGGACAAACCAGAGCACAACCACTCTTGCACCTACTTTGCCGGTTGTGGAAAACCACGCTTCATTCGACGTTCTTTTGCGCGTGCTTTTTCACGCGCTCTTCCACCCACCATCGGCAAAGCATTCGTTACGGATACAGCCCGCGCAGCTCGCGCGCTTGCAAAATGCGCGTGCACGCGACCACAAACGCGGCCGTGCGCAGCGATACTTTTTTGTCCTGCGCCACATGCCACACCGCATCAAATGCCTCTCGCATGATGCGTGCCAAGCGTTCATTGATTTCTGCTTCGGACCAGAAAAAACTGGAGAAATCCTGCACCCACTCGAAGTAACTCACCGTCACGCCACCGGCGTTAGCAATCACATCAGGCACCACGGTGACGCCGGCATCGCGCAGGATGTCGTCGGCCGCCGGCGTAGTAGGCCCGTTGGCGCCTTCGAGCACCAGTTTGGCGCGCAGTTTGTGGGCATTGGCCACAGTGATCTGTGACTCCAGCGCGGCCGGAATCATGATCTCGCACGGCACCGCCCAAAAGTCGTTGTTTTCGATCTTGCTGGACCCTGCAAACCCGGCCACGCCGCCGGTAGCAGCCACATGCGCGACCAGCTTGTCTGCGTCCAGGCCGGCCTCGTTCACGATGGTGCCGGTGTGGTCTTGCACCGCGACAACCTTTGCGCCGCCGTGCATAAAGAGCTGCCCCGCCACGCCGCCCACATTGCCAAAGCCTTGCACCGCCACGCGGCAGCCTTGCATTTGCATGCCCAGATGTTTCATCGCTTCCTGGCCGACCACGAATACGCCGCGGCCAGTCGCTTCTTTGCGGCCGAGCGAGCCGCCCAGCTGGATCGGCTTGCCAGTCACCACACCGGTAGACGTTGCACCCGCGTTCATGGAGTAGGTGTCCATCATCCACGCCATGATTTGCGCGTCGGTATTCACGTCCGGCGCGGGAATGTCTTTGTCTGGCCCAATCAGGATGCCGATTTCACTTGTGTAGCGGCGCGTCAAGCGCTCCAGCTCACTGCGCGAGAGCAGCTTTGGATTCACGCGGATGCCACCTTTGGCGCCGCCATACGGCACATTGACCGCGGCGTTTTTCACACTCATCCACGCTGACAGCGCCATGACTTCTGAGAGCGTCACGTCTTGATGGAACCGCACGCCGCCCTTACCCGGCCCGCGGCTGGTGTTGTGCTGCACGCGGTAGCCTTCAAAATGCGCCACGTTGCCGTTGTCCAAGTGGATCGGCACATCCACGATCAGGCTGCGCTTGGGACGCTTAAGCGTCTCGGCCCAGCGGCCCAGATGGCCCAGGTGCGGAATCACGCGATCAACTTGTTCCAAATACACGCCCCAGGGGCCGAGGTCACCTTGAAGATACGACGGGGCGTCGTCGCGGCGGATCACCTTGACGTTCAGCCCGGTACTGTGTGTGTCGCTTTTGGCGTCCATCACTCATTTGTCCTTGAAAATTTCAGTGCCGCGCATTGTGGCGCAGCGCGCATCAGCGGCGCCAATGCTATGTGTTCATGCAGTTATTCTGATTCCGCATAACCTCTGAAAAGCCCCGTGGCACAAAGGTTTGCGACGGTTGGTAACAATGAATTACCCGTCAGAACGTCCTTCTAAGGTGCTTTACGCAATATCCATGCGCCTTTTCAGCCATTTTTGCCTGAAAAAGCGCATGGATATTGCGTAGAGAGTTTTCGATTATGTTCAAGTAAAGCGTGCATCAGTGTTTCAAAGTTGAAGTGTGCGCCGCACAAGGCATACCGTTTATAGACTTCTTGACGGAACTGCAATTTTGCTCGACATTCTGCGCCTCGGGAAAAATTACCGTCTCTCACAGTATTCGGTAAGTCCCGCCAGGGAAGGCGCATCAGCATGATCGCTCAAGGGGAAAGTTGGGTGGCGCAAGTCCGCATGGACGGTAGCGTCACCACGTGTGGCCGTCTTTGGGCTGGCGCAGTATTGGCTGCAATCCCACTTTGCGCAGCAGCATCCTCGACAGGCCCTCTCAATCCCACGCTTGCCTCCACGCAGTGCGAATCAAGCAGCGCAACGCGCGAGTGGTGGCTCGATTTGACTCTGCCGCCGCTTGCGCGTGTCGCGTCAAGCAAACGGCAAGCGCATCTGCAGGCCATCAAGCAGCAGCAAGCACAGATCACTGAAATTCTCGCGCAGCGCGGCGTGGCCGTGTGCGGCCGCGTGACCCATGTACGCAATGCACTGGCGGTGCAGGCAACTGCTGAGCAGGCTGCGCAACTGCGCAGCTTAAGCGGCGTGCGTGCGATTAGTTTGGTATCGCAACACAACCGCTTGCATGGCGCGGCAGCACCAGAGCCGCCAGAGGAAAAACGCAACTAACGCGGCAGATCAACTTTTTTTATCCGACCAGTTTTCACCACGCAGTTGTTGTTTCACTTCAATCGCAGTAGAGGAGATGCACATCATGAACGTAGTTCGCAAGTCGGCCAAGCGCTTATCCGCGCTCGCGGCCATCAGTGCTGCGGCCTTGCTCGCAGCGTGCGGCGGTGGCGGCGGTTCACAAGACCCGGTCATCAGTTCCGAACCACCCGCCGCGTCGCTCGCGCCGGTGGCCGGCGACATGAGCGGCCTTGCGCTGCCCAGTGCCGAGCAAACCATGAGCAAGATCGATCCGCGGCTGCGTACCGCGTCCGGGCCGATTGAGGTTTGGGTCACACTAGACACACCTGCGCTGGCGGCAATGCAGGCCAAGCGCGCGGCTGACATGGGCATGGAGCCGGGCGAACTATTCCGCGAAATGAAAGCGGCCAAGATCGCCGCGCAGGCTGCCGCCGGCAAGGGCAAGACAGCTGCAGCTGCGGTTGAATCGGCCGCGCTCAAGACTATCCGCGCAGAAGCTGTGGGCCACCGCGAAAAACTCGCGGGCCAGCAAAGCGGATTTGCCGCGGCCATGAAAAGCCTGGGCGGTGAAGAACTGGGGCGCGTGAACGTTGCGCACAACGCCGTAGCGCTGCGCGTGGACGCCGCGCGCCTAAAAGAGCTGGCAGGCATGGCCGGCGTGGTGAAAGTGCGCCCGGTGGTGCACTACAAGCTGAATTTGGCAGAGACCGTGCCTTATGTGGGTGGCGCCGCTCTACAGGCCAGCGGGTTTGACGGCGCGGGCACGCTGATCGCCATGATTGATTCCGGCATTG
>JBOFGW010000246.1:0-3404 GCA_051649325.1 Burkholderiaceae bacterium
TCCCAAAGTTGAACATCGCTGCGGCGCGGCCAAAAGAACTCGCTGCGCTCAAACAGCTTTTGGCCGAAACCCGCCGCATCGCTGTTCAACTTTGGCGGCTTAGAGGGCTGGTCAACGTGCGGGCACCGCGCTATGAACTTCTGATCGCCTCTTTTCGGACTGTTCAAGCGCCTCTACGCAATATCCATGCGCCTTTCCAAGCAAAATAGCCTGAAAAAGCGCATAAAACCTGCGTCAAGCCACTTTAACTGTCAGCGAAACATCCACGTTGTTACGTGTGGCGTTGCTGTAAGGGCAGACCTGGTGTGCGGTGTGGATGAGTTTTTCTGCGTCGGCTTGCGATAAGCCGCCTACGGTGGCGGTGATGTCGACTTTCAAACCAAAGCCGGCGGGCTGAATGCTGCCGATGCCGACGGCGCAGTCAATCGCGATCGAGGTCGCTGGCAGCTTGAGCATGCTCTTAGCCACAAAATCGGCTGCACCGCCGAAGCAGGCAGCGTAGCCGGCTGCGAATAAATCCTCGGGCGTGGTGGTGCCGGGTTTGCCGGGGCCGCCCATGGCTTTGGGCACTGATAGATCGACTGACACGATGCCGTCGCTGCTTTGGGTGTGGCCGTTGCGGCCGCCTTCTGCATGGGCGTGAGCGGTGTAGAGCACGTTGACGGCGGGTGCGGTCATGGAATTCTCCTTGAGGAAAGTGTGAGCATTGAGAAGGAATTAGCGCAGCCTTTGGAGGCTACTGCTCGAACATGTTGCGCCGATGTAAGCGGTTTTCCACCCTGCAGTGCGCACAATTTGCCCAAAAAACGTGTGAGCTGTTTTTTTGTCCAGCGAAAACCTCATGCTGCACTTTAAGTGTGTGGGGTATCTGCTTCTTTTTGAACAATTTAGCACTACACAAAGCGTGGCTAAGTCCTTCATTTCATTGGTTTTTTTGACTTGCACGGCAAAGTTGATTCCCTTACAGTGGAGAAATGTAGGAAAAAAGGCCATTTTGTGGCGAATTTTGGCTGCTCAGCCCCATCCAAGGGGTGAAAGTGGCAAGCACTGAAGATAACCATGTTTCAAGGCCCAAACCTAATCACGCTGGACGCAAAGGGACGCATCGCGATCCCGGCGCGGCATCGTGACTTGCTCACGCAAGAGGGCCGTGATCTGCGCGTGTCGCTGGTGCGCAATCCGAATGGTTGTTTGATGCTCTACGCACGCGCGGCGTGGGAGCGCGTGAGCGAGCAAATCGCCGCGCTGCCTGCAGAAGCCGAGACGTGGAAGGCGATGTATCTGGGCTACACGCAGCATGTGGAGGTGGATGGCAGCGGCCGCATTTTGATCGCGCCTGAGCTGCGCACTGTGGTGGGCTTAACGCGCGATGTGATGATGATTGGCGTGGGCACGCACTTGCAGTTGTGGGATCCGCAAACGCTGGCTGAGAAAGAACGCGCAGAGATGGCCAAGGGCATGCCCGAGTCGCTGCGCAAAATGGTTTTTTGAGGATAAAGGGACCGTGACGCGTGACAGATTCGGTGCCAGGCAGTATTCACCGGACGGTGCTCCTTTCCGAGGCCGTTGCGCAGCTCATCACGGACCCGCAAGGCGTGTATGTGGACGGCACCTTTGGGCGCGGCGGGCACAGCCGCTTGCTGCTTTCGCAGCTTGGCCCACAAGCAAAGCTGATTGCGCTGGACCGCGATCTGGATGCGGTGGCCGCGGCGGCAGACATTCAAGACAAACGGTTTCAAATACTTCACACGCCCTTCTCAGAGCTTTCACAGGAGCTTGGCAAGATCGGCGTTGTGAAACTCGATGGACTGTTACTGGATCTGGGAATTTCAAGCCCGCAGATCGATACGCCGGCGCGCGGCTTTTCGTTTCGCTTCGATGCGCCGCTGGATATGCGCATGGACACCACGCGCGGCATCACAGCAGCAGATTGGCTTGCGAGTGCAGATCAGGCAGAAATCACGGAGGTGATCAGTGGGTACGGTGAAGAGCGGTTTGCTGCGCGAATTGCAGCGGCGATTGTTGGCGGCCGCCAGGAGCAACCCATCGCAAGCACGGGGCAACTTGCCGCACTCGTGGCGCGCGTCGTCCGCACGCGGGAAGGCGCGCAGGATCCGGCAACCCGCACCTTTCAAGCTTTACGGATTTTCATCAATCGGGAGCTTGAGGAACTCAAAGCTGTGATGGCGCAGGCAATCCATTTAGTCAAGCCCGGTGGCCGTATAGCGGTCATCAGCTTTCATTCGCTTGAGGACCGGCTGGTCAAGCAACTGCTTGCTCCGCCCAAGCTGGATGTGCGCCTGCGCAATCTGCCGCTGCGTGGCGACCTTGTGGCCGCTGGGCCATGGAAGCCGCTGGCCAAGATCAAGCCAAGCGCAGAAGAAGTGCGGGCCAACCCGCGCGCGCGCTCGGCCGTGCTGCGTGTGGCGCAGCGCAACGTGGATGCGGGAGCGCAGGCAGGAGTGCACGCGTGAAGGCCAGCCAGCTCGTACTGATTGCGCTGGTGCTGGCCAGTATGTTTTCCATCATCACCAGCCAGCACGCCTCGCGCAAGCTGTTCATCGACATTGAGCGCGCAGACGCGCTTGCGCAGCGGCTGGATACCGAGCATCGGCAGTTGCAAGTGGAACAGACCAGCCTGTCTAAACCTGCGCTGATCGATGATGCTGCGCGCCGCGTGCTTGGCATGGAGCGCGTGACGCCGGCGCACACGATCTACATCACGCCGCCGGCCCAAGCAAACGACGGAGCCGCCAAGTGAGCAGCAGCGTGGGCAAACTGCAACTCTCGGAACTGCGCTCCAAAGTGGCGCTGGCAGTGCTGACCTTGGCGTTTGGTGCGCTGATTGTGCGCGCCATGTATTTGCAAGGCCCGTTCTCAGACTTTTTGCAGGAGCGTGGTGAGGCGCGCTATGCGCGCACCTTGGATGTGCCTGCTGTGCGCGGCAAGATCATGGACCGCAACGGCGTGGTGGTGGCCTCCAGCATTCCCGCCAAGGCCGTCTGGGCGATTCCAGAAGATGTGGATGCAGACGCCAAGCAACTGCGCCAGCTGGCCACGCTGCTGGACATGCCGCTTGCTGATTTAAGGCGCCGCCTGGCCGATGAAGACCGCAAGTTTCTCTATCTGCGCCGCCAACTCGCGCCGGAAGTTGCGCAGAAAATTGCCGCGCTCAAACTCTCCGGCATTCATTTACGAGACGAGTACCGCCGCTTTTACCCTGAAGGCGAGGCGCTGGCACACGTGCTGGGCTTTACCGACGTGGAAGACGTAGGTCAAGAAGGCATTGAGCTTGCGCAGCAAAAAACGCTGATGGGCCAGCCTGGCAGCCGGCGCGTGATTAAGGACCGCTTGGGCCGTGTGATTGAAGATATGGAAAACACGCGGCCTGCGCTACCGGGCAG
>JBOFGW010000247.1:0-6425 GCA_051649325.1 Burkholderiaceae bacterium
AGAGTGCGCAGCTCATCGGCGCGCAACCGGGCGAAGTGGTTGCCGCGGACTCCACTTCCATCAACTTGTTCAAGGTGCTTGCGGCCAGCATGCGGATTGCGCAGCAGCGCAGCCCAGCGCGCGTAGAAATCGTGACGGAGCGCGGCGACTTCCCCACTGATTTATACATGGCACAAGGTTTGGCGCAGCTCTGCCCGCAAAGCGTCACGGTGCGCATGCTGGAGCGCGACGAGATCCTGTCGGCCATGTCAGACAACACCGCGGTGCTCATGCTCACCCACGTCAACTACAAGACCGGGCAACTGTGGGATATGGCCGCGGTCACCGCGGCAGCGCAAGCACACGGAGCACTTGTGATTTGGGACTTGGCGCACTCCGCCGGCGCGGTGCCGGTTGATCTGCACGCGGCAAACGCGGACTTTGCGGTAGGTTGCGGCTACAAGTATCTGAATGGTGGGCCGGGCGCGCCCGCGTTTGTCTGGATGCATCCGCGCCATGCCAAGAGCGCGCAGCAGCCGCTATCTGGCTGGCTGGGGCATGCTGCACCGTTCGATTTTTCTGCCAACTACACGCCCGCCGCCGGCATTGCGCGCTTTGTGTGCGGCACGCCGGCCGTACTTTCGCTTGCGGCGCTGGAGTGCGGCGTGGATACCTTGCTTGCGGCAAACGCGGCCGGCGGTATGCAGGCCATTCGAAAAAAATCGATGGCACTCGGCCAAGCGTTTATTGAGCTTGTGCAAACGCGCTGCGCGGGGCATGGTTTGCAGCTTGCCTCTCCAACCGCAGGCGCAGAGCGCGGCAGCCAGGTGTCTTTCACACATCCGCAAGCCTATCCGGTCATGCAGGCGCTGATTGCACGCAATGTGATCGGCGACTTTCGTGCGCCGGATGTGCTGCGGTTTGGATTCACGCCGCTCTACACGCGCTATGTCGATGTGTGGGACGCGGTAGAAGTGCTGCGCGATGTGCTCAACACGGCGCAGTGGCAGCAAGAGCGTTTTGAAAAGCGGCAGGCGGTGACATGAGCGACCCTGGCAACCTGCACCCTGATCCCGCGCTGGATGCGAAAAAAGACTTTTCGCGCGATATGTCTTACGGCGACTATCTGGGCCTAGCCGCTATTTTGGATGCACAGCATCCAAAAAGCCCGGATCACAACGAGATGCTGTTCATCATCCAGCACCAAACCAGCGAGCTTTGGATGAAGCTGATGCTGCATGAGCTGCGTGCAGCCATTGCCAATATCGCAGCGGACGATCTTGCACCGGCATTCAAAATGCTGGCCCGCGTGTCGCGCATCATGGAACAGCTCGTGCATGCGTGGGATGTGCTGGCAACGATGACGCCCAGTGAGTACAGCGCGATCCGGCCGCACCTGGGCCATTCTTCCGGCTTTCAGAGCTACCAGTATCGGGAGATTGAGTTTTTGCTCGGCAATAAAAACGCCGCCATGCTCAAACCGCATGCGCACGCGCCGCAGTTGTACGCGCAGGTAGAGGCGGCGTTTAAGTCGCCATCGCTGTATGACGAATCCATCCGCCTGCTCACGCGCCACGGCCATGCGATTACGCATGCAGAGCGCGACTGGAGTCAGCCGCGCCAGTTTGATGACAGTGTTGAAGCGGCGTGGTTGATTGTGTATCGCAGTCCGCAAGCCAATTGGAACTTGTATCAGCTCGCAGAAGAACTGATTGATCTGGAAGACGCGTTCCGGCAATGGCGTCACCGCCATGTAACGACGGTGGAGCGCATCATCGGCTTTAAACCCGGCACTGGTGGCACTAATGGCGTGCCGTATTTACGCCGCCAGTTGGATACTGTTCTTTTTCCTGAGTTGTGGAAGGTACGAACAGATTTATGAGAGCTCTACAACCTGCCCACTGGATGCGGCCGCGCGGTTACGCCAACGGCATTGCGGTAGATGGCGTACAAATCTACGTATCCGGCCAAATTGGCTGGAACGCAAAGTGTGAATTTGAATCGGACGACTTTGTTCTGCAAACGCGCCAAGCGCTTGCCAATGTGTTAGCAGTACTGCGTGAGGCCAATGCCGGGCCACAGCACATTGCGCGCATGACTTGGTATGTCACCCGCAAAGACGAATATCTTGCGCGCGGCAAAGAGATCGGTGTGGTCTATCGCGAGTTGATGTCTGCTCACGGCAGCGTTCACTATCCCGCCATGAGCGCAGTGCAAGTCGCCGCGCTGATGGAAGACCGCGCGCTGGTTGAGATCGAATGCACTGCTGTGATTCCGCGCGGGTAAACACTATCGGGGCGGCTATTTGAAGCACTTCAAATAGTGTTTACGCAATATCCATGGGAATTTCCAGCCATTTTGCCTTGGAAAAGCGCATGGATATTGCGTAGAGCAATGTTTTGACGCCACAAAACCCATTTGAAGTGACATAAGCAAGGCGTTTCATCAGTAGTTGCACGCCCGCGTTCCTACGCTTGAGTAAACACCTACGCCACCGGTGTAAGGCACAAGCGTAAGCGAAGCTCCCGCCGCGGACTTTCCCGAGAAACCACTCTAACTTCATGCCCTTGCTGCATAAGATGCGTGCCGGGTATGGATCATGCGCACGCATCATTCAACCTCTTCGCAAACGTTGACCGACAGGGAGTCAAGCAGTGCCCGGATCTGCAAGGATCCACGTCAGCGTACGTGTTGCCCCTTGATGTGAACCATACGGAGACTTTGCATGGAACGTCGTTCCTTTTTGAAGAAGGCCACACTCGGCACCGCTGCGGCAGCAGCGGTTGCCGCCCCCGCGATTGTCAGCGCGCAGCCCGCCATTCGCTGGCGCTGCTCATCCGGTTTTCCCAAAGCGCTCGATACGATTTACGGCGCAGCAGAAGACGCAGCCAAGCGCATCAGCGATGCTACCGGCGGAAAGTTTCAGATCTCCGTCGCCCCGGCTGGTGAAATCGTGCCGATGCCGCAAGCCGCTGACGCGGTTGCTGCAGGCACGGTGGAGTGCTCGCACACCGCAGCGTTCTACTACGTGGGCAAAGATCCGGCCTGGGCATTTGGTTCATGCATTCCGTTCGGGATGAACTTCCGCCAAATGAATGCATGGTGGAAAGAAGGCGGCGGCAGCAAGCTGTTCAACGATTGGCTGCGCCCACAAGGCATGCAGTACATCATCTCTGGCAACACGGGCGCGCAGATGGGTGGCTGGTTCCGCAAAGAGATCAAGTCCATGGACGACGTGAAAGGCTTGAAGATGCGTATTCCAGGGCTGGGTGGCCGGCTGTTCTCTGCAGTGGGCGCGGTGCCGCAGCAAATTCCTGGTGGTGATATTTACCCTGCGCTGGAAAAAGGCACGATTGACGCGGCCGAGTGGGTGGGGCCGTATGACGATGAGAAGCTTGGTTTTAACAAGGTCGCCAAGTTTTATCACTATCCCGGCTTTTGGGAAGGTGGCGCCGCGCTAGGCTGGCTGGTCAACAACAAGGCCTGGGATGCACTGCCCGGCGAATACAAGGCCATCTTCAACGCCGCCGCGCACGAAGCCAATGCGGGCATGATGGCGCGCTACGACGCGCGCAACGCGCCCGCGCTGCGCCGCTTGATCGCCGGCGGCACTGTCATCAAACCATTCCCGCGCCCGGTGATGGAAGCGTTCCATAAAGCCGCGCAAGGCATGTATCCCGAGCTGAGCGGCTCCAACGCCAACTTCAAACGCCTGTATGACAGCTATGCCGGCTTCCAGCGTGAAGCCGTGGGCTGGATGCGCATTACTGAAAACACGTTTGATGACTTTATGGGCGCAATTCTGCGCGGATAAAGCGGCAGGTGATCTTCTAAAAGCAGGCGGCAGACACCGCCTGCTTTGTTGTGCGCTGTACGAAGCAGAACTCGCGAGCTGCGCAGGCGCTTTGCCCAAGCCTGTTCTCGGCTATTTATTTTTAACCACAAAAAGAGCAGGTCTAGCCTCAAGAGGTAAGCGGTGAACGCGCTACTGAGTATTTCAAAAAAAATTGATTGGGTCAGTGAAAAGATTGGCCGTGGGGTTTACTGGCTGCTATTGATCGCGGTGATCATCAGCACTGTTAATGCCATCGTGCGCAAGGCGTTTGACATGAGTTCAAACGCGTTTCTTGAAGCGCAGTGGTACCTGTTCGCCGCGATGTTCACACTGGGTGCCGGCTACGTGTTTCTGCACGATCAGCATGTGCGGATTGATGTGCTCGCCGGCAAACTCAAGCGCAAAGCCCAGGTTTGGATTGACGTGGTGGGCATCGTTGTCTTTCTCATGCCACTATGTGCGCTCATCATCTGGATGTCGCTGCCTTCGGTTCAACTGGCGATTGAAACGCAGGAGGTTTCTGCCAACCCCGGCGGCTTGATTCGTTGGCCACTGTACATTTTGGTGCCGATTGGTTTTGGCCTGCTGCTCGCCCAAGCGTTTTCAGAACTGATCAAACGCATTGCGTTTCTCGCCGGCAAAGGCCCAGACCCACACGCCAAGCCAGAGCAGACGGACGAAGAGCGGCTGCTTGAAGAACTGCGGCTCGAAGCCGAGGCCAAAGAAGCGGCCAAGCAAGCAAGCGCAGGAGCAAAGCCATGAGCTGGCTTGCGGAGAACCTCGCACCGCTGATGTTTGGCTCATTGCTGCTGCTTTTGCTGACCGGGTTTCCTGTCGCATTTGGCCTTGCATCGTGCGGAATTTTGTTCGGGCTGCTCGCGATCTATGTAGATTTGGTGCCCGCGCAGTTCTTTAACGCCCTGCCCTTGCGGCTGTACGGCATTATGAGCAACGACATCTTGCTCGCCATTCCGTTCTTCACGTTTATGGGGCTGATTCTTGAGCGTAGCCGCATGGCGGAAGACTTGCTGGAAACAATCGGTCAGGTATTCGGCCCGCTGCGCGCCGGCCTTGCAATCGCCGTAGTGATCGTAGGTGCGATGCTGGCCGCGACAACCGGCGTGGTGGCTGCCTCGGTCATTTCTATGGGGCTTATCTCGCTGCCCATCATGCTGCGCTATGGGTACAACCGCCCGCTGGCTGCAGGCGTGATTACTGCATCCGGCACGCTCGCGCAAATCATTCCGCCATCCATCGTATTGATCGTCATTGCAGATCAGCTTGGCCAGAGTGTGGGCGATATGTACCGCGCGGCATTCATTCCCGCATTTGCGTTGGTGGGACTTTATATGGTCACCATGATCGTCGTCGCGATCGTGCGGCCCAAGTGGGTGCCGGCACTACCGCCTGAAGCGCGCATCTACCGCGAACATTCAGGCTCGGCCGGTTACACCTCGCTCACATTACTCACTGCTGCGTCGCTGGTGGTTGGCTATTTGCTGTTTGCCAACTACGCGCAAGTCAAAGGCATGTTCGGTTGGAAGAGTGAGTTTGCACCGCCGATTGATGAACGCATCGTGATGGCGCTGATGGCCACGATTGTGTTTGCACTGATCATCGCCCTGATTGACCGGATGCTGCGCCTAAACCTGCTGTCTGAACTGGCCAAACGCGTGACCTTTGTACTCATCCCGCCGCTGCTGCTGGTGTTTTTGGTGTTGGGCACGATCTTTCTAGGCATTGCCACACCCACTGAGGGCGGCGCAATGGGCGCCGCAGGCGCGCTGATCCTGGCCATTGGCCGCAGGCGGCTGAACCTCAGCTTGCTCAAGCAATCGCTGGATTCAGCTTCGCGCCTTTCTATCTTTGTGTTGATGATTCTGATTGGCTCCACCATCTTCGCACTGACCTTTCAAGCGATTGATGGACCGGTGTGGGTCAAAGCGCTGTTTGCGGAGTTGCCGGGCGGGCAGCTAGGGTTTCTGATTTTTGTGAACACGCTGATCTTCATCCTCGGCTGCTTTCTGGATTTCTTTGAGATCGCCTTCATTCTCTTGCCGCTGCTACTGCCGGTGGCGGTGGAGATGGGGATCAACCTGATTTGGTTTGGCGTAATGATTGCGCTGAACCTGCAAACCTCTTTCCTCACTCCGCCTTTCGGTTTTGCGCTGTTTTATCTGCGTAGCGTGGCGCCAAAATCAGAGTACATCGACAAAATCACGCGGCAAAAAATTGCGCCGCTGAAAACCACCGATATTTACCGCGGTGCGATTGCTTTTGTTTTCTTGCAGCTCATCATGGTCGCTGCGGTTATCTGGAAGCCCGAGATCGTTTTAGCGGGGCTGGGCGAGCAAAAGAAGCTGGACGTGGAAAACGTGAACATCTTCATCACCACGCCTGAGGATTCGATGGAGGAAGAGCCGCCGCCCACCTTTGGCTTGCCACCGGCTCCCGGGGGCGCGACACCCTCGCCCGCGCCGCAGTAAGCTTCTGGCGCGCAGCCACGCTTTGGGAGCCCATCCATGAACGCTCGTACCGACCACACACAACTATCGCCCCCGCGCCGGCCGATTGCCGGCGTCTCCCACGTGCGCGGCCACACTTCGCCGCC
>JBOFGW010000248.1:0-8877 GCA_051649325.1 Burkholderiaceae bacterium
AGCGGTAAGTGCTGCTGCAACGCCGCTGGTGGTGGATGTGGAGCGTCGCATCATCAAGTTCTACGGCAAAGCGCTTGACCTTTCGCGCTATGAGTACGGCATTCTCAAAGTGCTCGCCGGCCGGCCCGGCCGCGTGTACTCGCGCGATGAGCTGCTTGAGCTGGTGTGGGACGACCCCGGCGAGAGCTTTGACCGCACGGTGGATGCACACATCAAGACCATTCGCGCAAAGCTCAAGAGCATCGCGCCGCAACTGGAGCCGATTCGCACCTCGCGCGGCGCGGGTTATGCGCTGGAAGAAAACTTACCTGTCACGCTGTGAGTAAGCGCAACCGTATCTTCATCGGCATCTTGCTGGCCTACGTGCTGGGTGCAGTATTTCTGCTGTACCGGCAGCTAGAAGACATTGATCCGCGCTATCGCGAATCTGCAGAAGAAGCGCTGGTAGAAACATCCCACCTGCTGGCCAGCCTAGTAGAAACGCAGGTGCAAGATGGCGCCATCAACCCCGCCGTGCTCGCGCCGATGTTTCACCGCGCCTATTCGCGCGAGTTTTCTGCCAAGATTTTCGGGATTGAAAAGAACAGTGTTGAAGTGCGCGTGTACGTCACAGACCGCAGCGGCCGCGTGATCTACGACTCCACCGGCCGCAACCTGGGTGCCGACTACTCTCAATGGCGCGATGTGCAGCTGACGCTGCGCGGCGAATACGGCGCGCGCACCACGGCGGACATTGATAACGATGCAAGAACGTCGGTGATGTACGTGGGCGCGCCCATCACCTACAACAATGAAATCATTGGCGTGGTGACCACCGCCAAGCCGGTGCAAAGCTTTGGCCAGTTTGTGCAGGCAGCGCGGCAAAAGACTATCTGGGTCGGCATTTACTCGGTCGCCGCAGTGCTGCTGGGCGTATTCATTCTGTCAGTGTGGCTTGCGCGGCCCTTTGGATTGATTGCGGACTATGTGCGCTTTGTGCGTGCGCAGCGCAGCTTTTCACTGCCGCGGCTGGGCCGCCGCGCGCTGGGCGTGATTGGCGCGGCATACGATGAGATGCGCGACGCACTCGCCGGCCGCAACTACGTGGCTGACTACGTGCAAACGCTCACGCATGAAGTGAAGAGCCCGCTCTCCGCCATCCGCGGCGCGGCCGAACTGCTGCAAGAACCCGGCATGCCGGAGCAAGACCGTGCGCGCTTTGCCGCCAACATCAGCCGCGAAACGCAGCGTATTCAAGAGCTGGTTGACCGCATGATGGAACTCACCGCGCTGGAATCGCGCAAGTCGCTTGAACGCACCGAGTCTGTCGCGCTCACACCGCTGCTGCAAGAAATCGTGGACAGTGCGCAGACCGCGGCGCGCTCGCGCGGCATCAACATCGCGTTTGATTCTGAAAGCGTTGCCACGGTGCAGGGCGACGGGTTCCTGCTGCGCCGCGCGCTCAGTAACCTGCTGGACAACGCAATTGATTTTTCACCGGATGGCGGCGCGGTTGCCATCCATCTGCATGTTGATCCACGCGTTGCGCAAGTGAAAGTGCGTGACTACGGTCCCGGTATTCCAGACTACGCGGAAGGTAAAGTGTTTGAGAAGTTCTACTCGCTCGCGCGGCCGCACAGCCAGAAGAAAAGCACCGGCCTGGGCCTGGCGTTTGTGAAAGAAATTGCCGAGCTGCATCACGGACGGATCACGCTTGAGAACGCGGTCGATGGTAAAGGTGCGGTGGCCACGTTTTCGTTGCCTAGGACTTAGTATTTGAAGCGGCGTACGCAACATCCATGCGCTTTTTCAAGCAAAAATGCCCCAAAAGGCGCATGGATATTGCGTAGACCCCTTTGGTGACTGGTGCAATACATTGTTGAGCTTTCGCAGTTGATATTCCCCGCCGGACCCTAACTTTGCCACCATGTACATCAACGACGCAGCCATCAAAAGCATCCTGCAAACCGCCAGGATCATCGCCGTCGTTGGCCTGTCTGCCGAGCCTGATCGCCCCAGCTATGGCGTAGCGCGCTATATGCAAGCACACGGCTACCGCATCATCCCCGTCAATCCAAAGTACGCAGAAGTGCTGGGCGAAAAAAGCTACGCGCGGCTGACGGATATTCCGTTTGCGGTGGACATTGTGGACGTGTTCCGCAAAACCGCCGACGTGCTGCCTGTTGCGCAAGACGCCGTAGCCATTGGCGCCAAGTGTCTGTGGCAGCAGCAAGGCGTGGAGAATCATGAAGCGGATGCATTGGCGCGCGAGCACGGCCTTGTTAGCGTGATGGATTGCTGCATCAAGATTGAACACGCGCGGCTAATCGGATTTTAAAGCACGCTACCTAATATCCATGCGGTCTTTGGCGCTTATTTGCCTGAAAACCCGCATGGATATTGCGTAGAGCATTTCAAAAATGAATTTGTAGCCACTTCACGCAGACTTCACATTCCCCGCACGCACGCTTCAAACCACCACCTCACTCGGTGTTCATCCTGTCACCTGTGCACCATCGCACTTGAGCAGGAGAAAACATCATGGAGTTCACCCACCGCGTCGCGCGCTACTTGGGGTTTTGCGCTGCCGCTTTTGCCTGCGCGGCGCTACTGACCACGCGTCCCGTCGCCGCGCAAGACAGAGATGCGCCGGCAACAAAAACCGAGAGCCCGTACTTTTTTATCAAGAGCGATGACCCCACGGTCGATCAACTGCCGCTGAAATCCACTCGTGTGGATGTGCGTATCGCCGGTGTGATTGCGGATGTCACGGTCACGCAGCAATACAAAAACGAAGGCACTCGCGCGATTGAAGCGCGCTATGTCTTTCCCGGGTCGGCCAATGCCGCGGTATATGCGATGAATGTGCGCCTGGCAGAACGCTTGCTCACGGCCCGTATCAAAGAAAAGCAGGCCGCGCGCATTGAGTACGAAGCCGCCAAAACGCAGGGCAAAACCGCTGCGCTGCTGGAGCAGCAGCGCCCCAATGTGTTTGAAATGAACGTGGCCAACATCCTGCCTGGCGACGATGTGCGGGTAGAGCTGCGCTACACCGAGCTGCTTGTTCCGCGCGATGGCCAGTACCAGTTTGTTTACCCGACTGTGGTCGGGCCGCGCTACAACTCGCCGAGCGGTTCAGCAGCAAAAGAAAAATGGGTCAGCAATCTCTACGCACCCGCAAACACCGCGATTGACACCGCATTCGATTTGAACGTGCAGATGACTACACCGATTGGTATCAAGCAGGTGCAAAGCACATCGCACGATGTTGAGGTGGAAGGCGAAGGCACCACCATCGCCAAAGTTTCCCTGCCCGATACCGGCAAGGTGCAGAACAACCGCGACTTCATTTTGAACTACCGCCTGGCCGGTGATGCGATTGAGTCCGGCGTGATGCTGTTCAAAGGCGCGGAAGAAAACTTTTTCCTGGCGATGGTGCAGCCACCCAAAGTGGTGCCGGCCACCGCGATCAACCCGCGTGAGTACATCTTTCTCGTGGATATTTCCGGCTCCATGCATGGCTTTCCGCTGGAAACCTCCAAGGCCATGCTGCAAAAGCTGATTGGCCAGTTGCGGCCTTCGGATACGTTTAACGTGATGCTGTTTTCCGGCAGCGCGCAGATGCTCAATGAACACTCCGTGCCGGCAACCAAAGCGAATATCGATCAGGCAATTGCCACCATCAACCAGCAGCGTGGCGGCGGCTCCACAGAAATTGTGCCCGCGCTCAAGCGCATCGCTGCGTATCCCAAGCAAGCAGACGTAGCGCGCACGGTGATCATCGTCACGGATGGCTATGTGGCGGTGGAGAAAGAAGTGTTCCAACTCGTGCGCAAACACTTGAACAGCACCAACGTGTTTGCGTTTGGCATCGGCTCTTCCGTCAATCGCCACTTGATGGATGGCATTGCGCGCGCCGGCCAAAGCGAGCCATTCATCATCACCAAACCCGCAGAAGCGGCCAAAGAAGCAGACCGCTTCAAAAAGATGATTGAAGCTCCCGTGCTCACGCAAGTGAAAGCCAAGTTTGAAGGGCTGGACGTGTATGACGTTGAACCTGCCAATTTGCCTGATGTGCTGTCTGAGCGCCCGGTGATTGTGTTTGGCAAATGGAAAGGTGAAGCCAAAGGCCAAATCGTCATCGAAGGCATGAGCGCCAACGGGGCGTACCGTAATGTGATTCAAGTCAATGACCGCATCTCGCAAGACACCGCTGCGCTGCGTTATCTGTGGGTACGCAACCGCATCACGCAACTGTCTGACCAGGAAGCGCTTGAGGGTGGCGATGGTCAGCGCGCGGCGATTCTGTCGCTCGGCCTTAAATACAACTTGCTTACCCAGTACACCAGCTTTATCGCGGTAGACCAGGTGGTGCGCAACCTCAACCTGCAACCCAATGCGCAAGTGCAGCAGCCATCTCCCTTGCCGGAAGGCGTGAGCAATCTGGCGCTAGGCGTAGAAGTGCCCAGCACGCCGGAGCCTGAGACTTGGCTTGCATTACTGGTTGCGTTGCTCGCCGCAGCCAGCATTGCAATTCGCCGCAGCGTGTAAGGGCCGGCCATGAGTGCATTGACCTTAAGACGTGTGCCGCATTTGGTGCGCGCTGCTGCCTGGATTGAAACCGTACCACCCGGTGCGTGGATCGCGTTGCAAGCGCTCGCGCTCTGGCCAAGCTGGCAGTGGGCCTTCGCCCGTATGACGGATGGGTCGGATGATCCGCTGGGCGTTGCGGCCGCGGCCGTGCTCGCACTGGTGTTGTGGCTAGACCGCAAGATCCTGCGCACATCACCCAGCTGGCCTTGGTTGGGCGCGGCGCTCGCGGGCACTGCCTCGACCGTGACCGCGGGCACTCTGTTGCCGCCGCTGGTGGTTGCGGTGCTGGCCGCACTTTCACTCACGGCATGCATCGCGGCATTTATGCCAACGCATGTCAGCGTGGCGCGCCCGCTCGCGCCGCTGGCGGGTTTGCTGGTGCTGGCGTTGCCAATTGTTTCGTCGCTGCAGTTCTACGCCGGATTTCCGCTGAGGCTGCTCACGGCTGAAGCCAGCAAGATTTTGCTCAAGCTGTTTGGTTACGGGGCAGAACGCGCAGGCAGCGCAGTGATTGTGAACGGCGAACTCATTATTGTGGATGCGCCGTGCTCTGGCGTGCAGATGGTGTGGCTGGCGTACTTCACCGCCTGCACGGTTGCGGTGCTGGCGCGCTTGCCTGCTAGCGCGTTCTTCATGCGTTTGCCGCTGGTGGGCCTGCTCGTGCTCTGCGGCAACGTAGTACGTAACTGCATTTTGATTGCGCTTGAAGTGAGTGGTGAAGATTGGCCGGCATGGTCGCATGACGCGGTGGGGCTCGGGGTGCTGGCAGGTGTGTGCGCAAGCATTGCGCTGCTCATGAACGGAGGGCGCCGTCATGCCTAATGTCAACTTGGTGCAGCGCTTGATGCAAGGCGCAGCTGTCAAAGCCATCTTCGGCGCCGCGATGATTGGCTGCGCGGTGCTGCAGCTTGCACACGTAGGCGCGGCGCATGAAACGCCGCACACCGCGCAAGCCGCGCCGGAATGGCCCACGGCCTGGGACGGCAAACCGCTGCGGCCGCTGGCGTTTGGCGGCGTGGAGCAGCGCTTTGCCAACCGCTTTCCCGGCAGCATCACGCGCATGACGGACGGGCAGCAAGTACTGGTGCTGCGGCATGTGAATGCACCCACGCGCATGCTTCACCCGGCTGCAGATTGTTATCGCGGCTTGGGCTATCGCGTGGAAAGCCAGCAGCTTGAACGTGATCGTGATCAGCAGTTGCGCCGCTGTTTTATTGCCGATAACGGCACAAACCGCCTACGGGTGTGCGAGCAAATTACCGACAGCCAAGGGCAAGTGTTTACCGACACATCGGCCTGGTATTGGGCGGCCACCATGCGGCAAAGCACCGGGCCGTGGCGCGCAGTGACATCCGCGCAGCCCCTGTAGAAAGCCAACATCATGAAGCGATTTTTTCTGAAATGCGCTGCCATCAGCTGCATTGTGCTGTGCATGGCGCTTGTGGCACTTACCGTTGCCGCTGTGGATGCATTTACGCCTGCGCAGGGCGAATGGACCAAGCCATTGCGCGTCGGCGGGCAGCGCATTGGATTCACCTTGGATGTGAGCGTGCCGGCCGTGCTGCGCACCGCCATGCACCCACGCGTTGGCCCGTGGCTGCATGGCCGCCACATTCACACGCGCTACGGGCAAGTGGAGCTGGGCTGGCGCGCCAGCACGCAATCGCTGCATTTGCTCTGCGCGCCCTGCACCTTCAACCGGCCTGAGCTTTCCCGCGCCGCGATTGTGCTTGAGGCGGTGGAACTCAGCGTTCAGCGCACGGATAAAAACCAGCTGCGCGGCGCGGTGTTCGCAGGCAATGTGCGCGTGATGTGGCAAGGCCGGCTGTCTGCCAAAGCGCTGACAATCGACGCGCAGTTGCCGCAAACACCGCTGGCAGATTTGTTTGCGCTTGCGGCAGATGCCGTGCCAGAGGCGCGGCAAGCGCAGATTGATGGCACCGCATCCGCCACCGCAACGTTGCAACTGCCCAGCGGCGCGTGGTCGGTTAAGCCGCAAGTCGATGGCTTTAGCGTCAGCGGCTTAGGTACTGAAGCGCTTGCCAACGCCAAGTGGCCCGCGCAATGCGGCAGCGTGCCGCGCAAACGCGCGAAGCCTGCAGTGTGGATGGAACGCGCTGTGATCGCGGCAGAAGACCAGCGGTTTTGGGAACACCCCGGCTACGACTTGGCGGAGATACTCGCCTCGCTTGCGGTGAATAAAGCCAATGCCGATGTTGAGCGCGGCGGCAGCACGCTCACGCAGCAACTGGCCAAACTAGTATTCACAGGGGATGACCGGACTCATACACGCAAGCTGCGCGAGCTGCTCTTTGCGGTGGAGATGGAGCGCACTCTGGGCAAGGGCCGTATTCTGCAACTCTACATGGCGCTTGCGCCGTGGGGCGAGGGCGTGTGCGGCGCGAGCGCGGCGGCGCAGCACTATCTGCACAAGCAGGTTAGCGAACTTGATGCGGTGGAGGCGGCCTGGCTTGCCGGCATGCTGCGCAGCCCCGGCAGCGCCGCGCTTAAGCTTCGGGCGCATGGCCAAATTGATGTAAAGCGCACGCAAACTGTGATTGCAGCGCTGCGGCCCGCACGGCGCGAGAAGCGCGAAGACTGGGCAGTGCTTGCGCAAACCTGGCTGCCAGCAAGTGCAGATTCAAGTGCAAGTTCGACGTCAAATTTGAGTGCAAGCGCGCCGCAAGCACCACAAACCAATATTCAGCCGGCAGAATCAACGGTTGCTCCATCACTGTCTGCCGCAGTTCTTTCAAACCAGCCGTAGCGCCGCGCACCGCGGTGCGCACTTCGGGCGGCTGCCCAAATTGCTGCGCCCGCTCACGGCCGCCGTGCGCGGCCACTAGCAGCCAGCGCAGGCCTTGCTGGCGATTGGTGGGCACGCTGCCGGCGTACATCTGGTCGCCGAAATACAGCATGAAGCCCAAAGTCTCCGCGGCCACCGCGTTGCCTAGTGATGCAGATTCACGCAGCGCCGTGGCCGCCTGCCCATAGCGCCCGGCTGCGTAATGTGCCATGGCCATGGTGTACATCGGGTCCGCCCGTTGATCTGCGTGCGCTGGCGGCACATGCGCAGCGCCGGCGGCAACGGCAGCAGCCATTACCGCCTTGAAGGCGTTCATCTCAGCCTCCATGCGCAACCTGCTCGTTGCGCGAGTCTTTTGCCTCGACCGGTGTACGCAGCGGATGCGATAGTTGCGGCGCAACGCTGGAGTCCACAATCGCGGCGGCATTGGCTCGATCTTGCTGCGCTTGCGCAGCGTTTTGCGCGCGGCGCTCAAGATTGGGGGCCAGCGCAAACAGCGTGACCGCCACCAGCATGACGCTGGCCATACCCCAGAGCAGCGCCGGCAACGCGCGACCGGCCATCGCCGGGCTGAACAGGCCAAACAGCGGCGCGTGGCGCGGGGCGGCTTGGCGTGCTGGCGGTGGCAGCGGTTTGCGCGCAATTGCCACCACACGCTGCAGGGCGAGGGTGAGCGTGCCTTCGCATACCAGCTTGTAGCGGTCACGCACCTCCAACTCAAAACTCACCACGTCCCAACCCACGCGCTGTACCCATGCGCGCACAAACAACTGCGCACCGGGCAGCACGGGTGCGCGATGCACCAGCGCCACTTGCGCGGTGGCCACGCCTTGATCAGGATCGTCCAGCGCGTCCTTGACCTGCCGCTCGCACATGCGCTCCAGCGCCTGCACCAATGAACCGGCCGCGAAGGAGGTTGCGCCGGCCGGCGCGGCGGCAGCGAGAGTTGCTAAGTTATTACCGGCACGCGTCGGAACGCAGTACTGCTCTTCAAAGAACAGCGCCCCAAGTTTTTGCAGAGTGTTCATGAATGCTCTCCCGAAGTACTGCAGACACCGCGTCTGCCCTCAGGAAGCATCCTAAGTAGGGGTCACCCACAGATGACCCACAGATTGTCAAATTGCTTTAAATCAGTGCTTTGGAGGAGTGTTTTGAGGTGGTTTGAAAGACATGTACGCAATATCCATACGGGTTTTCAGGGAAAAATGGCTGGAAATGCCCGTGGATATTGCGTAGTGCTGCGGTAGGGTTGCCTAAAAATCAGGTTCTGCCCAAAATCCCCTCTCCCGCCGCATCAGCGAGCGGGAGAGGGTTAGGGTGAGGGTCGTCCGGAAGTAGAGAGCCTCCGACTTGCGGCCAAAAAAGGTTGTGCGTTACAACCGCGTCGCCTGCGAAAGCTCCTGCCCATCAATGTAAACCCGCTTCACCCCAAACCGCGCCAGCGATGTAGCAATCCGCTCCGCAAAATCGCGTGAGCGGGTATAGCCGTCTGCACCTTC
>JBOFGW010000249.1:0-8509 GCA_051649325.1 Burkholderiaceae bacterium
CTCCGCATCACCCGTGTTGGTGCGCTCGCCCAGCTTAAGCGTGGCCTCATAGGCTTTGTCTGCACCCAGCAAATCCTGTGCGAACTTGGTCGCCTCGCCAAAACACAGCGGCAGCAGGCCGGAGGCCATCGGGTCCAGCGTGCCGGTGTGGCCTGCCTTATTGGCGCGTAGCACGCGTTTGCAGATTTGCAGCGCGGTGTTGGAGGTAATGCCGCTGGGTTTATCCAGCAGCAGCACGCCATGAACGTCCCGGCGCTCCACGCGCCGGTGAGTGCGCGCGAAGTCGGGTGAATTCATGCGCGCTAGTCTTTCGCGGTGTCTTTGAGGGCGGTGTCGATCAGCTGCGAGAGCGCAGCGCCGCGCGCAACCGATTCGTCGTGCACAAAGTGCAGATCAGGCGTTTGATGAATACCGAGTTTGCGGCCCAGTGAGCTGCGCAGAAAACCCCGCGCCGCGTTCAGCCCCTGCTCGACTTCTGGAATTTTTGCGCTATCGGCCAGCGTGGAGAAAAACACTTTGGCATGGCTGTAGTCAGGCGTGACTTCCACACCGGTGATAGTCACCAAGCCCACGCGCGGGTCTTTCACCTCAAACTGCAGCAGCTGCGCCAGATCACGCTGGATCTGGTCTGCCACCCGCAAGGAGCGGCCGGGCATTGCAGCGGATTGGCGTTTGTGGCGAGTCATGTTGGGCTTGGCGCAGGCACTTTTCAATGTGCAGTACGCAGTATCCATGCGGGTTTTGAGGCATTTTTGCTCCAAAAGGCGCATGGATATTGCGTAGAGGCTTATAGAGTACGCGCTACTTCCTTCACTTCAAAGGCCTCAAGCTGATCGCCTTCTTTGATGTCGTTGTAGTTCTTGAGCGTCAGGCCGCATTCAAATCCGGCTTTAACCTCACGCACGTCATCTTTAAAGCGCTTGAGCGAATCCAGTTCACCCGTCCATTGCACAACGTTGTCGCGCAGCAGACGCACTTGCGAACCGCGGCGGATCAAGCCTTCGGTGACCATGCAGCCGGCAATGTTGCCGACTTTGGACATGCTGAACACTTGGCGGATTTGTACGAGGCCAACAATCTCTTCTTTCTTGTCCGGCGAGAGCATGCCCGACAAGGCGGCTTTCACCTCATCCACCGCTTCGTAAATGATGTTGTAGTAGCGGATATCCACGCCGCTGGACTCCGCCAGCTTGCGCGCGCCGGAATCAGCACGGGTGTTAAAGCCAAGAATCACGGCTTTGGAAGTGACCGCCAGGTTCACATCACTTTCACTGATGCCGCCCACGGCCGCGTGTACAACCTGCACGCGTACCTCATCCGTAGAAAGCTTTTGCATGGCTTGCACAATCGCTTCCTGCGAGCCCTGCACGTCGGCCTTGATGATCAGCGGCAAGGTTTTCACATCGCCTTCGGCCATCATTTCCATCATGTTTTCGAGCTTGGCCGCTTGCTGCTTGGCGAGCTTCACATCACGGAACTTGCCTTGGCGGAACAGCGCAATCTCACGCGCTTTACGCTCATCGCCGAGCACCATGATTTCATCGCCGGCTGACGGCACCTCGGTCAACCCCTGAATCTCCACAGGAATGGATGGGCCAGCTTCAGCGATGCTCTTGCCGTCTTCATCCAGCATGGCGCGCACGCGGCCAAAGCTTGCGCCGGCCAGCACGACATCGCCACGCTTGAGCGTGCCTGATTGCACCAGCACGGTTGCGACGGGGCCCTTGCCTTTATCCAGGCGCGACTCAACCACCAAGCCCTTGGCTGGCGCGTCTTTTGGCGCTTTGAGTTCCAGCACTTCAGCCTGCAGCAGCACGTTCTCTAGCAGGGAATCAATGCCTTGCCCGGTCTTGGCAGACACTGACAGGAACGGCGAGTCGCCACCGTATTCTTCAGGCACAACCCCTTCAGAGACCAGTTCTTGCTTGACGCGGTCTGGGTTGGAATCAGGCTTGTCGATCTTGTTGATCGCAACCACCAGCGGCACGCCCGCAGCTTTGGCGTGCGAGATCGCTTCTTTAGTCTGCGGCATGACGCCATCGTCTGCAGCCACCACAAGAATCACAATATCGGTCGCTTGCGCACCGCGTGCGCGCATGGCAGAAAACGCTTCGTGACCCGGCGTGTCAAGGAAGGTAATCACGCCCCGCGGCGTTTCTACGTGATACGCGCCGATATGCTGCGTAATGCCGCCGGCCTCACCCGCGGCCACGCGCGTGGTGCGGATGTAGTCCAGCAGCGAGGTCTTGCCATGATCCACGTGGCCCATCACGGTAACCACCGGCGGACGGGGCAATGACTCAGCTTCGCCCAGCGCATCGTCGATCAGGAAGGCTTCTGGATCGTCCAGCTTGGCAGCCTGGGCTTTGTGGCCCATTTCTTCCACCACGATGATGGCGGTATCTTGGTCCAGCACCTGATTGATGGTGACCATCTGACCCATTTTCATCAGAGTCTTGATAACCTCCGCAGCCTTGACGGACATTTTGTGCGCCAGTTCAGCCACGGTAATGGTTTCTGGCACGGCGACGTCGCGCACCACGGCCTCGACCACCACTGGTTCGCGCTGCTCCTCGGTGCCGCGATCATTCCGGCCACGCTTGCCACCTTTGGGGCCAGCACGCCATCCGGCGCGCGCGTTGGGCGCGTCGTTGCGGGTTTTGAGCGCTTTTTTCTTCGCACCATCGTCAGACCAGCTGGAAGAAACCTCGGTGGTCTTGATGGTCTTGCCGGCACCGGGCTTGGCTTTGTCGTCTTTTTTGGCCTCAGCACCCGCGCTTTTTGCGGGTTTATGCAAAGTGCCTGCGAGATTTGGTGCTGCTGCCGCGGCGGCTTGCTCTGGCTCAGGTGCTTTGACCACTTTTTTGGGCGCGGCCATCAACTGGCGAATGCCAGCGACCTCTGCATCGGCCTTGCGGCGCGCATCATCACGGCGCTTGAGCGCATCCTGCTCAGCAGTTTTTGCGGCTTTGAGCTTGGCTTCTTCAGCAGTTTTGGCGGCTTGTGCGGCGCGTTCTTTTTCTGCACGGGCTGCGGCAGCGACAGCAGCGACATTATCCTGTTCGCTTTGCGTATCTTCTGCTGCAGCGATGCTCGCTTGCGCAGCAGCCATGGCCTGCTCGGCCGCACGATTGGCGCGTTCTTCAGCCTCCTGACGGGCGCGCGCTTCTGCTTCCTGGCGGGCGACAAGCTCGGCCTGACGGCGCGCTTCTTCTTCGCGGCGTTTGGCTTCCTGCTCGCTGATCACTGACTCGACCGGCGCAGCCACTTCCGGCGCAGCATCCGGTGTATCGCGCTTGACCAGCACGCGTTTCTTGCGCACCTCAACCTGGATTGTGCGCGCTTTGCCGGTGGCGTCAGCCTGCTTGATCTCAGAGGTTTGCTTGCGGGTGATCGTGATGCGCTTTTTCTCACCGGACTCGGATCCATGCGCCTTTTGCAGACCCTCGAGCAGTTTGGCTTTGTCGCCGGCACTGAGCGTGTCTTCAGCCGCTTGCTTTTCAACCCCAGCGGATTTGAGCTGGTCAAGCAGCAGCTGCACCGGCATTTTCAGCTCGGCGGCAAATTGGGCAACGGTATTACTGGCCATGCATTTCCTTCAAATCGGATTCGGCGCACCTGCTTACGCGGCGCGGTGAACCCCTAAACAATCAGGCGAACCACTGAGCGCGCGACTGACGAATCAGATTACGGGCGCGCTCTTCATCCACCTCAACAATTTCCATCAACTCGTCGGCCGACAGTTCCGCGAGATCTTCCTGGTTGTAGACAGCGTTTTCTTTGAGCTTGGCGAGCCAAGCTGAATCAAAACCTTCGAGTTTGACCAAGTCGGTTTGCGACTCAACGCTTTCTTCCCGCGCAATCGCTTCCGTGAGCAAGGCGTTGCGCGCGCGGTCGCGCAGCTCATTGACGGTGTCTTCATCAAAGGCTGCGATCGCCAGCATTTCATTCAGCGGCACATACGCCACTTCTTCAAGGCCTGTAAAGCCTTCTTCGATCAGAATGTCAGCAACTTCTTCATCCACATCCAGCTTGTCAATGAACAAAGCGCGTACACGTTCGCGTTCACCGGACTGCTTTTGCTCGGACTCATCCGCAGTCATGATGTTGATCTGCCAGCCGGTCAACTCAGAGGCGAGCCGCACATTGCGCCCACCCACACCGATTGCCACGGCCAGCTCATCTTCATTGACCACCACATCCATGGCGTGCTTTTCTTCATCCACAACGATGGATTGCACGTTGGCTGGCGCCAGAGCACCAATCACAAACTGCGCCGGATCTTCAGACCACAGCACGATATCCACGCGCTCGCCGCCCAACTCATTGGTCACGGCTTGCACGCGTGAGCCACGCACACCGACGCAAGTACCGATAGGATCGATCCGTCGATCGTTGGTGAAGACGGCGATCTTGGCGCGCACGCCGGGATCGCGCGCGGCCGCCTTGATCACGAGCAAGCCCTGCTCAATCTCCGGCACTTCCATCTTGAACAGTTCCATGATGAAGCCGGGCGCTGTTCTTGAAAGCTCTACTTGCGGCCCACGCGCAGTGCGGTCAATTTTCAAAATGAACGCACGCACACGGTCACCAATGCGCAGATTCTCCTTGGGAATCATCTGCTCGCGCCGCAGCACGGCTTCAATCTTGCCGGCTTCAACAATGGCGCTGCCGCGATCCATACGCTTGACAGAACCGGTCACGATGTTGTCACCGCGTGCCAAAAAGTCGGTCAGAATCTGCTCGCGCTCGGCATCGCGAATGCGCTGCAAAATAACCTGCTTGGCCGCTTGCGCGCCAATCCGGCCAAACTCGACATCGTCAATTTGTTCTTCGACGTAGTCTTCCAGCGCAATATCGGGTAATTGCGCACGCGCCTCTGAAAGGGCCATCTGCATCGATGGTGTTTCAACCGCGTCGTCCGGCACCACTAGCCAGCGGCGAAAAGCCTCGAAATCACCGGTCTCGGTGTCGATCGCGACGCGCACGTCCACTTCAGGGTCGTGAAATTTTTTCTTTGTGGCGGAAGCCAGCGCGGTTTCCAGCGCCGAAAACACCACGTCTTTTTCCACGTTTTTCTCGCGAGCCAGCGCATCCACCAGCATCAGCATTTCGCGATTCATCGCATACCTTTCTTGAAATCCAGCGTCGGGTTCAGATGCGCACGATCCACTTCCGACAATACAAACTCGAGCACTTGTGCTTCGCCTTCTTTGCCCGCAAACTCCAAACTGAGCTTTGCCGCAGGCCCGTCACCCACCGGCGATCCGAGGCGGCCTGAAAACGTTTTGCGGCCGGCCATCGGCAAACGCAGCTTTACAACAGCCTGTTCGCCCGCAAACCGCACATAATCCGTCACACGCTTAAGCGGCCGGTCAACACCCGGCGATTCAACCTGCAAACGCGCGTAATCAATACCTTCAACAAACAAAACCTGTGACAGTTGACGGCTGACGGTTTCACAATCTTCAATCTTGATGGTGCCGGCGGCGCCTTGCGGCCTATCGATCATGACGCGCAGCAATCCCCTGCCGGAGCGTTCCAGCTCCACCAACTCGTATCCCAAACCGCGAACGGTCTGATCAACGACAGCATTCAGATTTGAATCTGCCAATTACAAACACCAAAAAAAAATGGGCGCACGCGCCCACATCCAGACAACTGCCTTATGGCCGTTGCCGACAACCGATATGTAACAAATTGAATTGTAAGGCTTTTTGCCTGGCAATCCAAGCGCATAGGGCCGCTATCGCATGCGGCGGCAACCCGAAAGTTGCCCGTTAACCCTTGCTCCGACCCCGGCGGCGACGGTTGTTGCCCTGCCCGGGTGGTCCGCCCGGTCGGTTTGGGCCAGCGGTTTTGCGTGGCTGGCCCGGCCGCCCCATCATTGGGCGTACCGGCGCGGTGGGATCGATATTGAGCGCATGCGAAGTCAGCATGACATGCCCGCTCTCATGGTGTGTGGACTGCAACTGCGCCTGTCTACCTTTTGGCGCTGGCCGGGTGTTGGGCGGCCCATTGCGCCGGTTGCCGTTTTCTGAATCGTCCCGCTGCGGCTTGATCACGCCAAGCTCAAGCGCCAGCGCACGGCAAGTATCCGGATCGAGCTCTTCCCAGCGACCGCGCTTCAAGCGCGGCGGCAGCACAAACCCGCCAAAGCGAATGCGAATCAGGCGGCTCACGGTCAATCCCACTGCTTCAAACATGCGCCGCACTTCGCGATTCCGGCCTTCGGCAATCGTGACGCGCACCCATTTGTTCGCGCCCTCGCCACCCGCATCAGCGATCTCTGAAAACCGCGCCGGACCGTCGTCAAGCGTCACACCGGAAAGCAACTGCTCGCGCTGCGCGTCAGCCATTTCGCCAAGAAACCGGACGGCATATTCGCGCTCCAGCCCAAACCGCGGATGCGACATGCGGTTCACGAGCTCGCCGGAATTGGTAAAGATCAGCAGGCCTTCGGTATTCAGATCAAGCCGGCCGATAGACAGCCACTTGCCGTTCTTGACCTTTGGCAGCACATCAAATACGCGCGGCCGTTTACCCGGATCATCATGCGAGACGATCTCGCCTGCAGGCTTGTGATAAAGGATCACGCGCGGCGGCCGGTTCGTATCCTTACGCTGCAGCGGCTTGCCGTTGATGCGTACCTGATCCGAAAACAACACACGCTGGCCAATATGGGCGGGCTCGCCATTGACCGAAACGCGCCCGGCAAGGATCAACTCTTCCATTTCGCGGCGCGAACCAATCCCAGCATCCGCCAAGACCTTGTGCAGCTTGGGCGCGTCTTCAGCGCCATCTGTGGCCCCGCCGTTCAGTGCAGCAAAAACCGATCCCACCGGAGCGGGTAGCGGAATATCATCTCCGGGCAATGGCTCATTGAGATTAATAACAGCTAGCTCAACTGCATCGGTTGACGCAGCCGGCTTGGCAGCGCCGTTTTTACCGCCGCGACGCGACCGTCGATTGCGGTTATTGCGGGGCTTGCGCGAATCTGAGCGTTCTTGTCCATCTTCTTGCGTAGACGCATTCACTGCACCCGTCGCATTGGGTGCTGCGCTCGCAAGGTTTTGGTCAAATTCGGTCGGTTCAGTATTCATCAAGCCTGTGCCTGTTCGCGAGCAGATTCTTGCTCAGTCGCATCTGTTGTGCTCGCAATCGATTCAATCGTTGGCTCGGTAAATTCAATGGCTTGCTGCCCAGGGATAACCAGTGTAGGAACCGCACCATCCGGCCCAATCGCCGGCAGTTCGGACAAAGAGGCAAGCCCAAGATCGTCCAGAAAAAGGCGGGTTGTGCCAAAAAGCGATGGCCGGCCAGGCACATCACGGTGGCCGATGGTTTCAATCCAGCCGCGGTCTTCAAGCGATTTGATGATCGTGGATGCCACGGTAACGCCACGGATATCTTCAATATCGCCACGCGTCACCGGCTGTCGGTAGGCAATGATCGCAAGCGTTTCCATCACGGCACGCGAATACTTGGGCGGCTTTTCCGGGTGCAAGCGATCCAGAAACTCGCGCATCTCGGGCCGCGTTTGAAACCGCCAACCACTGGCCACTGCTACTAGTTCAACACCGCGATTCGCAGAATCCGCGCGCAGTTCTTCAAGAAGAAACCGAATGGAATCCGCGCCGACTTCTTCATCAAAGAGACGGCGCAGCTCAGAAATTGTCATTGGTGCAGCGCTGGCCAATAAGGCCGCTTCGAGCACCGCTTTAGCACGGATGCTATTCATTTATTCGCAGCCATTTTGAAGCCGCATGATTAACTTACGAAACTCAAGAAACTTGGGAATCAGGAACAGGCCTGATCAACACCAGAGAACGCCCAGGTCAGGGCTTTGGTTGCGGGGGCAGGATTTGAACCTACGACCTTCGGGTTATGAGCCCGACGAGCTACCAGACTGCTCCACCCCGCGCCAGAACTTCGAAGTGTAGCAAATCTACCGCACCCAAGGCAAATCAACGCAAACCTGCTGCGTGCTTCATTGATTGATGTAAGCCACTGCGCCGCGAATCCAATCCGCAAGTTTCTGCCCTTCGCGGGCACCATAAGACCGCGCTACGCTGTTTGTTTTGGAGATGACACCGGTTTCCCAGCTCGATAACGCATCGCCGATGCGTGCACTGGTGTGCGCAACGGTCACCGCTGCGGTGCCTGAGGTGCCCAATACCGTCAAACGCGAAAACCCCGCATTATCGATACCACCGCCTGCATCGTTGAATACAGCGATCGCCGCTTTTACCGGGAGCGCAGAATCCGGCTCGCCCGCATGCAACGCGCCGTGTGACCCAATAATCAGCACCTTTCCTGCGTCGGACGACTGCACCTTACCGATCGAATCCAGCGCCCAAATTTCAGGCGGCGTACTTGAAATCACTTCGCGCCCTTTGCCGTAGGGCGGCAAAACACTGTGGGGCTGAGGGGCCTTGAGCAGGTGCTTGGCTGCAGATTTGCATCGCATACCAACGCGAACGCCCTGCCCCTGCGCAATCAAATTGGC
>JBOFGW010000250.1:0-4427 GCA_051649325.1 Burkholderiaceae bacterium
CCATCAAGGTTGCTTACTGCCTCACCACTGAACCCCATGTGGCCGCTGGGCAGACATGGATCTTTCGGGCCCACCTGATGACACCCGTTGAAGTTGGCATCGCAGAAATCGGCACTCCCATCGTCACTGTTTACAAATAGTTTCATCATTCGGTAACTCTCGGTCCTTGACATGCGGTAACTCTTAGTCCCATACTTCGGGCACTCATCAAGGAGTGCCCATGCAACCGAACCCCAAAGTCACCGCCCCACCCGCCTGGCCCTCGGCTTTTGGCGATCTGTCGCCCATGCAAGAGCGGCAGCGCACCGCGGCGCACACCGCGTTGTTTGGCGATCATGGCAGCGCTCCTGGCGCACGCAGCACCCAGCACTGGGCGCAGGTGGCGCACGGGCAAGAGGTGGCAGCATGACCGCCTCCATCCTTACGCTGCAGCACGCCCGCAGCACCCAGCTCGCGCTTGATGCCAGCTTGGCCCAGATCGTGCCCGTGGCCGATGCCTACGAGCTGCAAATCGAAGACCTCACTGTCGCAGAGCGCACCGACTTTGGCTTGCTGGATGAGCCCAACAGCGATCGCGCCACGTGGCAAGACACGCAGCCCAGCGACTACATCCCGTTGCTTGACGAGCCCACGCCCTATACCGGCCCGCGCTTGGCCGCGCTGCGGCGCGAAGGGGGAGTGGCTGACGCCATCATCGTCATCGGCGCCGTCGCCACGATTGCAGGCGCGTGGCTGCTGCGCGCTCTGGGCATGTGGAGCTGCGCATGACCACCGACTGCAAACCACCCGTCATCCGCCGCCAACCCCTGCCCTCGCCGCCCTGCAGCCGCCGCACTGAACCTTCGGCGTGGCTGTGCCCGCCTCCAGGCCGAGCACGTGTGCCAGACGGTTTTCAGGTCGGTGCCAACAACCTGGCGCAATGGCTGGCCGACGCCGCCGAGCGTGCCAAAAAGACTGCCGAGGCTGAGCACCCAGACAAGCAGACTCCGCCCAAGCAAATGCCGTTGCGGCTGGCTTCAAGCCGCATGAATTTGAGCTGAGCGTGCAGCCCCAACACACTACCCACGGCGCGCAGTGCGGCGCCGCTGGCGCCGCGCGCTGCGAGTGCCCAACGCTGGCGTGGCCGCACATGCCCATGCTTAAGCGCGGCAAGCTCACAGCCGATGAACTGGCGCGTGATTTCAAGACTACCGAGCAAAGCAGCGGCCCGATCACATGGTTGTTTGTTGGCGTGGTGGGTGTGCTCTGCGTGCTGGGCATGGTGCACCTGTACTTGCGCGGCTGGCTGGGTCTTTAAGGCGGTGCCATGAATCACACCGTGGTCATCACCGGCAAGGCAACTGCAAATGCGAAAGCCCTGATCGAGGGCGGCAACAACGCTCAAGAGGCCAAGGCCTTTGTTGAAGTGCTGATGCGCACAGATCAGTTCTCCGACGCCGTGATCCGCGTTGTCCAGCGTGTGGGCGCAGGCCCCGCCGCACAGATTTCCGCACGCAACAAGGCCCACCACTTGCGCGAAGGCAGCACCGTCACAGTCAAAGCGTTCGCCGTCGATCGCAGCAAAAAACGCGGTGTCACCCTCGACATCACTGGATCAGACGTCGAGATCATCAACACCAGCCTGCAGGCAGGCTGAACAAAGGAAGACCATGGCACGCAGACCATTTTTTGAAGTACTCCGAGACTTGCGCGGCGGAGAGCCGATCGACGAGCTTGCCGCCAAGATGCAAGAGCTCACGCAGGCCGTGCAAAGCACGGGCGGAAGCGGGCGTCTCACCCTCACGCTTGACGTGTCGCCCATGAAAGGCAGCACCGAGGCGGTGATCGTCAAAGACACCATCGCCGTTAAGAAACCGGAAATCAAGAGCAAAGGCACGCTCATGTTCCCCACTGTCGAGGGCAACTTGCAGCGCACCAACCCCGCCCAGCGCGAACTGCCGGGCATCACTTTGGCAGCCGACAAGGCCGCCGCCAACGCTTGAGGACAGACGTGAATCAACCTACTTCAACACCGCCCGCCGGCAGCGACGCAAGATTGAGCAAGAAGCTGATGTTTGACACGGGCGCCGCCATGTCTAAGCCTGTGCAAAACCCCGATCAGCATGGCGCGCACTACGTTGTCGTGCCCGAAGGCTATAAGGTGCAGACGCTGCCGCAGCGCGAATCACCCAAGCACCCGCGGTCTAAAGTCAATCTGCGAGACGCCAAGAGTTTCATCCAGTACGTTACGGATCACGCGGACGAAAACACCCGCATCTACGCCACAGTCGACCCCGCCGTTTTCTTGGCAGTGATCGATGACCACAAAGGCTTGCCAGACCCGCAAGTGGCGGGCTGGCGAGAGTTCCGGGCCGAATTCAAAGTGCCAGCCTCACGCGAGTGGAAGCTTTGGAACGGCAGCGACCGCAAGCAACTGACTCAACTCGCATTTGCGGAGTTTCTCCAAGACAACCTGCCAGACGTGATTGAGCCGGACGGGGCAAGCCTGCTCGAGATGTCACTCAACTTTGAAGCGTCGAGCAAGGGCCAGTTTGTTGCGACGCAGCGTTTGCAGAACGGCTCACACGATCTGCAATGGCGTGCCGACAACGACGCCGGCGGCACCATCAAGCTGCCAGAGCAGATTGCTTTGCAGATCCCCGTTTTTGAAAACGAGTCCCCGAGCCTGCAGCACGCGCGTTTGCGCTACCGCGTCAAAGAAGGCGTGCTCACCATCTGGTACGAGCTTATTCGCCCCCACAAAACACTGGAGGCCGCATTCCAGGATGCATGGAAGCGCATCGCAGACGGCACCAGCGTGCCGATCCTGCTGGGCACGCCCGAGTAGCCATGCGCAAACGCACCCGCCGCCAAGTCATCACCCCGCTGCCGCCCGCGGGCTTGCGCCGCAAACTCACGCGCGCGCAGGTGGATGACTTGGCGCTGGTGCACCTGAGCAACCTCGACGCGATCGCCAAAGGTCAAGGCACTGAAGAACTTCTTTGGCAAGTCGTCGGCGCCACGCTCACCTGGAGCCGCGTGGCCGAGTTGCTGCACAAACGATCGGCCAGCTACGAACCGGCCATCACCCACATGCATCAGCAAATCGAAATCACCCGCTCACTCGTTGAACGCTACGGCCGCACCGGCCGTGTTGGTTTCAGCGGCAGCGAGTACCAAGCCGCCAGGCTTGGCGTTGACGTCATGAACGCCCTGGCCGAAGAAGTTGACCATCACACCGCCGCGCTCGCCGCCGAGTGGAGCGAGCGACGCATCAACAACATGGCCAACGCGCCCCACACCAAAGACGCCGCCTTGCAGGCGTTGAAAGCAACAGCATGAGCCGCAACAGCAACACCTTCTGGAGCCTGCGGCAAACGCTGGCCAGAGCAGACACCTTGATGAGCATGCAAGCCGCCATGCCATCTCAGGCCGTGCACTTGGTCGAAAGTTTTCGTGAACTCACCCATCACCTGGTGGCCAACATCAAACACGGCATTGGCACGCCGCCAACGCCACAACCGCAGCCGGCCGCGCGCGAGACGAAAGGCCGTGGCATGCCGCCGGTCGTTTGGAGCAAACCCAAAGCGCAGCCACCGAGCCGCGTCAATCCCACAGTCTCCGCAGAACCTGAGTACCTGCAGAAAGACTTGCTCACCATGATGGACATTGCCAAAGGCAAAGGCCTGTCGTTGCATGCGATCAAAAAAGCACGTGCCACCGGCAGGCTGCCAGCACCCGCGAAGAGGCGAGGTCGACAGCCTCTTTGGACTGCCGAACAAGTGGCAAATTTCAAACGAGAAAAAGCTCCCACTCGGTGAGTTCACCGAGCAAAACAGGCAACACCATGATCAAACTCACCCGCAGCGGCATCGCGTTCAACATGCTGCACTCCAAGTCCAGCATGGTCTGCATCGAAGACGTGGCCTGGCACCTGGCCCACATCAACCGATGGGGAGGAGCCTGCAGACGCGCCATGAGCGTGGCCGAGCACGCTTTGCTCGTGGTCTACATCCTGGAACGCAGCGGCGCCATCCTCAACCCCATGTGCCTGCGCGCAGCGCTGCACCACGATAGCGAGGAATACATCACCAACGACATGTGCACCATGAGCAAACGCCTGGTGGGCGACGCGTGGCACAACATGGCACGCGGCATCAAGGGCGCCGTCGAACAGCATTTTGGCATCAGCGACGCCGCGCGCACCCACCGCATCGCCATCAAGTACGCCGACAACGTCGCCGCTGCCACTGAGCTGCGCGACCTCATGCCACCCGTCACCGACCCCGAGCTGATCAAGGAGTTTGCCTACCTCGATGGCGTGGAGCCCGTGCGCGAGATCGACCTCAACGACCGCGCCGGCATGGATGCGCAAGACTGGTACCGCGCGTTTCTCGATAAGCACGAAGAATTGGCAGCGATGTGCGAAGCCGCCAACAAATCGGCTC
>JBOFGW010000251.1:0-5622 GCA_051649325.1 Burkholderiaceae bacterium
CAAGTGATGGAGGTGATGGGTTTTGCGCTGCGCGTGTACCGCGCACGGAGCGGTGCTGGGCAGTTGTTCAAGTGCATGTTTTGACCTTTATAAAAGTAGAGGTACGCAATATTCATGCGGGTTTTCAGGCAAAAATGGCCCAAAAAGCTCATGAATACTGCGTACTGCAAACAAGAAATTAGCGGTGTTTTAGCATTGGCAACGATTTGCTACTGGCCTGAGGCTTGCCAAACGGCACAATCTGCCCGTTGACTTCAATCTGTAGCACGCCGTTCGCATCGGCAAAGATGCGGCCGATCTGCGTGCCGTTCTCGGTGACCGTAATGGCGCCGGTGACGGTCACTGTGGCACCGTTAAAGCTGATCTCCAGCGTGCCATTGGTCACGTAGGTGTTGCTTCCCACGGTGAAGGTGTAGGCCGTGGCGCCAAAGCGGGACAGGTCGGTGCGCACCATGCCGCCTGCCTGCACCGTCTCCACGCTTCTACCGCTGAGTGATCCAGACACCGCCGTTGCCGTGAGATTGGTCAACGCACTGCGCAGCGTTGCGCCTGCGGCCGGGGTTGCCGCGAACTCATTGGTGATCTGCGCGCCCGCTACGGTCTGGCTGCCGGTGTAGCCCACATTGCCGTTGCCGGTAATGTCCACCTCAACCGTCAGTGGCGTTTGGCCGTTGGTGCTCACGCGCCGCATGTTCGTCATGGTGCCGGTGCCGCTTGCGGTGAAATTGCCGGTGAATGACCCGGTGATGTTGTATTGCGCTGAAGAAGTTCCGATGTAGGTATCAAAACTGTCGAGTGCGCAGTTGGTAAACGTGGCTGCAAGCGTGTTGTTGCCTGCCGGCAGTGCGGCGCCCGCCGTGACCGCGCTGCCGTTGAGCGTGGCCGCGACCGAGCCGCCTGCGCTGCAGGTCTGCGCCGATGACATAAACAAGCTCTCTTCATCCACTGTCAGGAAACTGGCTTGCGCCAAGCCGACGAATTCAAATCCCAGAAAAGCCAGACGGATCAGGGCCAGTTGCTGGTCGGTATTGTTGGGCGTGACGGTGAGCGTGGCTGCAGCGCTGGTGACGCTGCCCGCCGTGTTGGACACAACCACATCGAATGTGGCGCCGTTGTCTGTCAGCGCGAGTACGGGCGTAACGTATACAGGCGCGGTGGCGCCTGCGATGGCCACACCATTGCGGCGCCATTGGTATTGCAGGCCACCGCCGGTTGCAGTGACGCTGAACACGCCCACGCCGCCTACAACGCTAGCGGCATTCGCAGGTTGCGTGGTGATGACCGGAGCGCTCAGGCCGTTCACGGTCAAGGTCGCGGCCGCGCTGGTCACGCTGCCAGCGGCGTTTGATACGGTGACGGTGTAGACCGCAGCGTTGTCCGCGAGCGCCGAGGTAAAGAACAACACGGGCGAGTTCGCGCCCGCAATGGCCTGGCCGTTGCGGTTCCATTGATAGCGCAGCGCGGGCGTGCCGATGGCTTGCACGGAGAAAAGCACTAGATCGCCAACCGTGACAGTGGTGTTCTGCGGCGGAGCCACGATGACAGGCGGCGTGACAAGCCCAGCCGCGTTCAGGCGTAGACATTCCGGCAGGACAATATCGGTTTGTGACGGACCGACGCGCACGATATTGGTGAACTGCGTATCGCGTTCACCGTAAATCGCAGCGAGTCCGCCGCGCCGCATCGGCACCGCAAAATCGCCGCTTGCATTGGTGATGCGCGATGCATCACCGCTGTAGTCCAGCCCTTCGGAGGTGACGTCAACGCCCGCCACGCGATTGCCGGCGGCATCGACCACGCAGCCACGCACGATGATGGTTTCCAGTGGGCGATCACAGTTCCAGGTGGTGAAGTGGCTCACCGTGCCTTCGTAGTAGCGATCGGTGCCGCTCCCTTTCAGCGTGGCTGAGCCTTCCTGCACCCACAGTCCTTTGTCTTCATCAAAGTAGTACAGCGGAATGGTGGCTGGTACATCGGTGCTGCGCGTGGACACCGGAATGCGGATGGTTGCAGTCTGATTGGCTGCGAGGTCTACCCGCTTGCCGCTTGCATCGCGGATATCCACTTTGATCGCGCCAAAACTTTCAATCGGCGTGGGGGCGGTGCCGCTTGCGGGCTGCGCGAGGTAGTCGCCCGGCATGGCGCTCGGATCGCGCGCGGGATCGATGGGGGTCAAGCGCACCGTTACATCGCCGGTGACGGGTGCGCGTGTGGCAAAGTCCACCAGCGCATTGGCGGGCAAACTCACTTGCGCAGGTGAGTTAGGCACAGACACCACGCCGCCCGCAGCCACCGGTACCGTCGCGCTGGTGCCCACCGGCGTGAGCACAATGCGAACCCGCGTGCTTTGGCCGGCGGTGACCTGGGTGATCACCGCGGTCTGCGCATGGTTGGCTGAAGATGCACGCGTCACAACCCGATCACCGGGCGCGACGCCGGCGAGTTGAAACGATCCGTCGGCTGCGGTTTTCGCAGTGATGGTGCCGACAGACACGTCAACACCCGCAATTGGCGAATCGTCCACGGTAGAAATGGCCTTGCCCACGATGGTGCCCGTGGTGGGTGAAGGCGAGGGCGATGGGCTTGGCGAGGCAGAAGGTGAAGGGGAAGGTGACGCTGAAGGCGTGGGTGTTGGCGTAGCGCCAACCGGCGGCGGGCTGCTGTCTCCGCCGCCACCACAACCGTTTAAAGCAAGCACGGCGCACATTGCAATCAACGCTTTGGCCGACTGCGCTCTCCACCGCATCATGGGTTTGTTCACCAGACTCATCGCGACCTCCTCAAAAATCAGTGTTACGCAGTATTGATGCGGGTTTTCAGGCATTTTTGCCTTAAGAGGCGCATGAATACTGCGTGGTGTACTTAAAAATCAAACACTATCGAGCCTAAAATTGTTCTAAACGCAACATTGCGAGCTTTTTTGGCCCTGGGTAGCCTTCTGTGCGGTATCGCCTTGCAGCGCAGCACTCAGTAATCTGTCGACTAATCGTCAACAAATCCTACGCGGCGGCTCTCTCCAAACGCTCTCCAATTCTGTCCGCGGGGTGAAGTCCCGGATGGTCGTGCATGCATTTGCAGTGTTTTGTGTTGGGCGAGTTCAAAGTCTTGCGCGATGGCGTACTCATCACCGATTGGCGCAGACCCAGCGTGGTGCGCCTGTTCAAGCTGCTGTTGGCCTCGCCCGGCCATACCTTGTCTACAGAAGAGGTGTGCAACGCTTTTTGGCCCGGCTTAGATGCGCCTGGCAAAGCGCGCCAACGGCTGCACCACCAGGTGTATTTACTCAATCAGGTACTGGGCGCCGACGCGGCGGCGCGCCCGGTGCAGTTGTCCGGGACTGCGCTGCGGCTGTGCGGCTACGAAGCGTTATGGCTGGATGCGCAGCAATTTGAGCTGGCGATGGATGCAGCCTGTGCTGCGCCCCACGACACGCATGCGCTGGAGCAAGCGCTGGCGCTGTACCGCGTTTTGCTGCCCGACGATATGGATGATGCTGCGCTGGAGCAGCAGCGCAGCCATCTTGCGCAGCGCCATGCCAATGGCCTGCACGCGCTGGCCCAGGCGCATCTGCGCGCCGGCAATCAACTGGCCGCGGTCAACGCGTTGCAGCGCATCTTGCAGCACCTGCCGGCAGAGGAATCGGCGCATCGCGCGTTGATCGAGCTGTACGGCCGCGCCGGCCAACTCGCGCAGGCCGACAACCAATTTGCCCAATGCAAGCAGGCCCTCATGCGCGCGTTTGCTTGTGTGCCGAGCGAGGCGACGCTGCGCGCGTACCGCCAGGCGATGCAAAGCGTGCAAGACGCGGCGCCGCCAGTCGCAAGCATTGCAAGCAGTCTGTCCGTGCGGCCAGCGCAAACGGCCGGCAAGACCGAAGCCGGAGAAGTGCGCTTCTATGCGCCGGCACCGGTGGTGCAGTTGGTCGGGCGTGACGTGCTGATCGCGCGCTACAGCCGCCAACTGACAGAGGGTACGTGGCGGCTGTTTACCTTGCTGGGCGTGGGCGGCGTAGGCAAAACACAACTGGCCATACGCCTGGCGCATGAGTTGAGCGGCAAGTTCAGGCACGGCACCTGTTTTGTCGCGCTGGCAGAGGTGGGCAACGCGGGCGTGCCCGAGCGTATTGCGCGCGCGCTGGGTGTGCGCGAGCAGCCACATCGGCCGCTGCCAGAGCTGATCGCGCAGTTTTTGCGGGATAAACACTTGCTGCTGGTGCTGGACAATTTTGAGCACGTCTCGCCCAGCGTTGAGCTACTCACGCCCTTACTGCAAGCGTGCCCGCTACTCACGATTTTGTGCACCAGCCGCATTCGCTTAAACGCGGTGGCCGAGTGCGTGCTGGAGGTGCCCCCGCTGAGCGCGCAGGCGCAACCCGGCACGGTCAACGCCGCCATGGAGCTATTCGTGCAGCGCGCCGCGGCTGTGCAGCCGCAGTTTTCAATGGCTTCTGGAGATAGTGCAGACGTACAGGCAATTGTGCAGGCGCTGGATGGCCTGCCGCTCGCGCTAGAGCTGGCCGCCGCACGTTTGCCGATGTATGGCTTGCGCGGCCTGCGCCAAGCGCTTGCGCACGATCAAGAGCGCGTGGTTGCGGGCGGCGGACAAGACCGGCCGCAGCGCCATCGCTCGCTGGCCGCATCGATGGACTGGAGCTTTGCGTTGCTGGATGCGGGGCAGCAGCGGGCACTGCATGCATTGGCTTTGTTTGCCGAACCGTTTGACGCGCAGGCTGCCGACGCGGTGTGTGCAAGTGCGGTGCAAGATGTCGCGCATGCACTGCGCGTGTTGGTGGAGGCCGGGCTGGTGTCACCGCAGCCAGTCCAAAGCGGTGACGCGCCCATCTATGGCTTGCACAGTTTGACGCGCGAGTTTTTAGCGCAGCGCCGGCGCGATGCGCAAGAGCAGCAGGCCGATGCACGCGCGTTTGTCGCCTACCTGTGTGGCCTAGCTGAAACGCTGCATGCGCGTCTGGAAAAAGGAGAAGTTGCTTCGGCCATGCGCGGATTTAGCGCGCATCACACCGGCTTTTTCAACGCACTCGAGTTGGCTGATGCGGCTGGCGATGTGCAAAACGTAGTCAAGATGGTGCGCCATCTGGCGCTGTATTGGGCGCGCGCTGGTGCCTATAGCAACACCTTGCGTTGGGTGCTGCGCGCGCGTGCAGCGGCCGAGGTGTTGCCCATGGACGAGCGTGGCTATCTCGTGCTGGTGCTGGGCTACTACTTTGTTTCGTCCGCCAACCCGTCAGAGGCGAACGCCTGCGCGCAGCAAGCTATTGCCTGCGCCCAGAATACGGGCGATCAGCAGCTGCATGCTCGGGCAAGCCTGCTACTGTCCGGAACGGTAGTGGCACTTGGCTCCCCCGCGTCAGGCATTGAAGTGTTAACGCAGGCGCGTCAATATGCGTTGGCCAAGCAAAACCACGAGCTGCTGCAAAAAATCCGCATCAACCTCGGGGTGTGCCAACTGCAATCAGGCGATCTGCAAGCGGCCCATGCAGAATGGACAACCTGCGATGCCTTGTTCAAGCACCATAAAACGCAAGCGCGCGTATCTGCAATAAGTAACCTAGCTTTGCTTGCTCAATACATGGGCCGCCCGCGGCGGGCGCAGCGGCTTTCA
>JBOFGW010000252.1:0-3256 GCA_051649325.1 Burkholderiaceae bacterium
GCTCTACGCAATGTCCATGCGCTTTTTGAAGCAAAAATGGCTGAAAAAGCGCATGGATATTGCGTAGATTCATTTGGTTTGATCAACTTGGCAGCGCAGACATGCTTCCACGCAGCCCTAGGTAAGCGTTCATGCGCTGCTAATCTGTCCGGGTGTTAATGCCAGCTGCGTTAACTGTCTTGCTGAATAACCCTCCAAAATCCAAACGGCCATGCATATTGAAGAGCGTATTGAAATATCCGTCCCGCCCGCGGTGGTGGATCAAATTTGGTCTGAGGTGAGCAGCTGGCACCACTGGGACCCGGATACCAAGCAAGCTTCATTAAACGGCCCGTTTACCGTGGGCACTAAGGGGCGAATTGTGCCCAGCAAGGGCATGGGCGTGCCGATGGTGATCACTGAACGCACGGTGGGCAAGTCGTTCACGGCGGAGGGTTACATCCCGCTGTTTCGCATGTATTTTGAACATGTGCTGCATCCCAAACCTCACGCGGTTGAAGTGGTGCATCGCGTATGGTTTTCTGGCGCGCTGGCGTTTTTGTTTGGCCCAGGCGTGGCACAGCAAGTACGCGCCGGGCTACCGCGCACCATGCAGTCGCTCAAGGCGTATGCGGAGCAGCGCCAAAAGCAGTCTGGTGCAGGCGCTGCTTAAGCGTGGTTTAGAGTGATGCCTTGAAGGTGGCTGCGCAGTATCCATGCGGGTTTTGAGGCAAAAATGGCTCAAAAGGCGCATGGATATTGCGTAGAGCTCCCTCAAATACTCACCAAAGCTTGTACCAAGGCGGCCGTGCACCTTCTTTGACTGAGCTGATGAGTGTGGACTTGGGGAAGTTCTTGTCCAGCACGCGCTGCGCGTCGGCCCTGAGGTCTTGCAGGCCCAGGTCTTCATAGGCCACAACCATGATGGCGAGCGCTTCTTCTGTGGCGGGCGCGGTTTGATAGGTGCGCACGGCAAACTGCGCGCGGTTCACGGCGGCCAGCGGCGCGCCGCGGCGCAGGTAGTAGCGCGCCACATGCACTTCATACTGCGCCAGCGCGTTGACCAGGTAGTTCATGCGGTCGGTGGCGTCTTTGGCGTAGCGGCTTTCTGGAAAGCGCGTGACGAGTTCTTTGAACGAGTCGAACGAGTCGCGCGCGGCGCGTGGGTCACGCTCGGTCAAGTCCTGCCCGCCCAGCCGCGCAAAAAAGCCGCGGTTATCGTTGAAGTTGATCAGACCTTTCAGATACAGCACGTAATCCATCGCCTGATGGTTGGGGTGCAGCTTGATAAAGCGGTCTGCGGCGGCGAGTGCCTGCGTGGGGTCACTGTCTTTCCAGTATGCGTAGATCAGCTCAAGCTGCGCCTGTTGGCCCCAGATGCCAAAAGGGTCGCGGCCCTCCAGCCGGTTGAGGATCTGGACGGCCGTGTTCCAGTTGCCGGAAGACATTTCTTCCTTGGCTTCTTTGTAGATTTGCTCGGGCGTGGCGGTCTTGGGGTCGGGCCGTTTGTCGCCAAACAGGCCGCAGCCGGTGAGCGCCAGAGCGAGCAGAGCCACTACACTGGCGGCAGTAAAACGTTTGATCAAGCCATTCATCACTTCACAACCTTTGCCATGCGGCAACGAAACCGTTGGCGGATTATAGACAGCGCACCATGACGGCCCCGGCCCAGTTACAAGAACTTACCGAAGAAGAACAAGCCATCGAGCTGGTGGTGCCGCCGGACGTGTTTGACGAGCGGCTGGACCGCTTTTTGGCTAGCCAGTTTGAGCACATCTCGCGCAGCCGCCTGCAGACCTGGATTGCTTCCGGTGCGGTGCGTTTTGAAGACAGCCGCAAAGTGCAGGCCAGCAGCCGGGTGGCCGCGGGTGATGTGGTGTGGGTCACGCCGCAGGAGCCGCCGGAGCAACTGGCCTACGCCGCCGAGCCGGTGGACTTTGAAGTGGTGCATGAAGATGCGCAGGTGCTGGTGGTGAACAAACCGGCCGGGCTGGTGGTGCACCCCGGCTCGGGCAACTGGAGCGGCACGCTGCTCAATGGGCTACTGCACCGGTACCCCGAATCGTCACGCATTCCACGCGCGGGCATCGTGCACCGGCTGGACAAAGATACGTCTGGCCTGATGGTGGTGGCGCGCACGATTGATGCGCAGCTCAATCTGGTCAATCAACTTAAAGATCACATCGTAGCGCGCAAATACATTGCACTGTGCCAGCGCGCGCCGCATCCCCCCGTGGGCTTGGTAGATGCGCCGCTCGGGCGCGATCCGCGCAACCGCCTGCGTATGGCGGTGTTGGCCGGTGGCAAGCACGCGGTCACGCATTACCTGACCGTGGCCACGCATGCAGAAAGCGGCGCCGCGCGCGTGCACTGCGCGCTGGAGACCGGGCGCACGCATCAGATCCGCGTACACATGGCGCACCTGCGCGCGCCGCTGCTGGCCGATACGCTCTACGGCGCGGCGCCCAGCAGCCTGATTGCGCGGCAAGCGCTGCATGCAGCGCGGCTTGCGTTTGTGCATCCGGCCAGTGGCAAAACCGCGTCTTTCATCGCGCCCCTGCCGGCAGACATGCAAGCCGCCGCCAACGCGCTTGCTATGCTGGACCCGAATGAACCACTCTGAGCACGCGCTGCCGCGCTTGGCAGTGCAGTGGCCTGCGCCGCAACAACTGCAGGCCTTCACGACGCTGCGCCATGATTTGGAAAGTGGCGATGCTGCCAAGCACGCACTCGCGGGCGCACTCCCGCGCGAGCCGGTCTGGATCAAGCAAGTGCATGGCACAGCGGTGTTTGATGCAGACGTTGAAAGCACTGAGCTGCCGGTAGCAGACGCCGCCATCACCACCCGCGTGAACACACCGCTTGTTGCATCTACCGCGGATTGCCTACCGGTGTTTTTTGCGGCGACTGATGCCAGCGCCATTGGCGTTGCACATGCAGGCTGGCGTGGCCTGGCTGCCGGCGTGCTGGAAAACACCGCTGCGGCCTTGCGCGCCAAGCGCCCGCATACGCAGTGGCTCGTGCACCTTGGGCCTGCAATCGGCCCGCAGGCATTTGAAGGGGGCGGCGATGTCTTTGAAGCCTTTGTCTCGCGTGATGCCGCAGCGCAGCAGGCGTTTACAGACAAAGGTGCTGGCAAGTACTGGTGCGATATCTACCTGCTTGCAAAGCAGCGGCTACGCGCCGCCGGCATCACCCAGATCAGCGGCGGCGGGCTGTGTACGGTGACGGATTCAGCGCGGTTCTATTCGTTTAGGCGCGACCGGCGGATCATTGA
>JBOFGW010000253.1:0-2687 GCA_051649325.1 Burkholderiaceae bacterium
GGATTATCGGCCTGGAGCTTGGGGCTGACGACTATCTGGCCAAGCCATTTAACCCACGTGAACTGCTGGCGCGCGTCAACGCCGTGCTGCGCCGCGCGCCGGAGCCTGAAGCGCCGGGTGCACCTTCCAGCGCTGAAGAAATGGTCGAATTCGGGCCGTTCATGCTGGACCTTTCACGCCGCACACTCACCAAGAACGGCCAGTCGCTGGAGATCACCAGCGGCGAGTTTGCCGTGCTCAAAGTCTTTGCGCGCAACCCTCGCGTGGCACTGTCGCGCGAAAAGCTCATGGAGCTTGCGCGCGGCCGCGAACTGCAGGCGTTTGACCGTAGTTTGGACGTGCAGATTTCGCGCTTGCGCAAGCTGGTGGAAGAAGATCCTGCAAAACCTGCTTACATTCAGACCGTGTGGGGAGTGGGTTACGTCTTCATTCCCAACCCCTGATCGTTAAATTCAGTGAATTTTCTGCGCCGCCTGCCCTTTTTTTGGCGCACGCTCCTTTTCCTGTTGCTGCTGCTGGCCGTCAGCCTGACAGCGTTTTGGCAAAGCTTTCGCACGCTTGACCTTGAACCGCGCGCACGGCAGCTGTCTGCGCAGGTAGTGGCGATTGTCAACCTGACACGCTCGGCGCTGATTTACTCAGACGCCATTGCGCGCCAGGCGTTGATCTCTGAACTCAACTCGCATGAGCGCGTGCAGATCTATCCACTCGAAGATAATGACCAGACTCAGCCGCTGCCTACCACGCAGTTTGCAGAGCTCTTCACCACCAACATTCGCCAGACGCTGGGGACCAAAACGCGTGTTGCCAATGCGGTAAACGGCCGCGCCGGATTGTGGGTGAGCTTTCAAATCGAAGACGACGATTATTGGCTGCGCGTGGAGCGTGAACGCATTGAGCGCAACCCCGGCCTGCAGTGGTTGATCTGGGGCGCTGTGGCGCTGCTGCTGTCGATGGTGGGTTCTGTCCTGATCAGCAGCGCAATCTCGGACCCGTTGCGTCGCTTGGCGCGCGCCGCGCAGCAGGTGGCCAGCGGCACGCGGCCACAGCCGTTGTCTGAAACCGCGTCTGGCGAAGTGGCACAGGTCAACCGCAGCTTCAACCACATGGTGAGCACGCTGGCGCAAATGGAAGAAGAGCGCGCAGTGATGCTGGCCGGCGTTTCGCACGACCTGCGCACACCCATCACGCGCATGCGCCTGGAGCTTGAAATGTCCGGCTTGAGCGATGAGGCGCTCACCGGCATGCAAGGTGATCTTGCGCAGATGGAAGGCATCGTCAACCAGTTCATGGATTTGGCGCGGCCGGGCACCGCGCGCAGCGAGCCTTTTGATCTAACTGAACTCACGGGCAACATCGCCAGCCGCTATGTGAATGAAGCGCGCGGCTCCGTCACCCTGCAAGCGTCACAAAGTAAACCGCTGACCGTGACCGGTGACGCCGCCGCGCTGGACCGCGCACTGACCAATCTGATTGAGAACAGTTTGCGCTACGGCGCAGCACCCGGCAGTGCGCCGCGCGTGGAGATCAAGCTCGAGCAACGGGGCAACCTCGCCTGCGTGACCGTGCGCGACTTCGGCCCCGGCATCGCGCCGGAAAAACTAGCCGGACTCACGCAGCCGTTTGTGCGCGGCGAGGCAGCGCGCACCGATGCGTCAGGCGCGGGCCTTGGCCTTGCCATTGTCGATCGCATCGCGCGGCAGCATGGTGGCCGCTTGCGATTGGAAAGCGCGCTGGGTGAAGGATTTGTGGCGCGAATTGAGTTGCCGCTGCGCGCGGCGGCTTAAGTACCGGCACTGGCACTAAAAAAGTAGGATTCAAAAGCGCACTACGCCGTATCCATGCGGGTTTTCAAGAACTTTTGCTCTGAAAACCGCATGGATATTGCGTACAGCATGTTTTAACCTGCCGACCGACGCCCCAATAGCGCATACAGCAGGATGGCGCCAAAGGTTGCAGTACCAATGCCGCCGAGCGTGAATTCACCGATCTTGAGCGTGTAGTCGCCCGTGCCCAGCACCAGCGTCACAGCAGCCGTAATCATGTTGGCGGGATTGGCAAAATCCACTTTGTTATCGACCCAGATTTTCGCGCCGGCCACTGCGATCAGGCCAAACACCACAATCGAAATGCCGCCCATCACCGCCAGCGGCACCATCTGAATCAGCGCGCCAAACTTGGGCGAAAAGCCCAGCACGATGGCCACGATGGCCACGATGGCAGCAATCACAAACGCTAGCGTCGAATAGATTTTTGTGGCCGCCATCACGCCAATGTTTTCTGCATACGTGGTCACGCCAGTGCCGCCGGCTGAGCCGGAAACCATCGTGGCCACGCCGTCACCCACAAATGCGCGGCCCATGTATTGGTCCAGATTGCGGCCAGTCATCGCTGTGACGGCTTTGATATGGCCAAGATTTTCTGCGACGAGAATGATGGCCACCGGCGCGATTAGCAGCATCGCTTTTGCATCAAACACTGGCGCGGCAAAGCCGGGCATGCCAAACCATGCAGCACTCGCAATGCCTGAAAAATCCACCGGTTTGCCCAGGCCCATGCCGTTGGTGAGAATCGCATACAGAATCGTTGCAATGATGAGGCCTGCCAGAATCAGCAAGCGCTGCAGCATGCCTTTGGCAAACACCGCGACGAGGCCGACACACAGAAAAGTCAAACCCTGCATCCAT
>JBOFGW010000254.1:0-10190 GCA_051649325.1 Burkholderiaceae bacterium
GCATGGGTGGAGGTGGTAAAGGGCCTTTTGGATAGATTTTTACAAGACTCTACGCACTATCCATGCGGGTTTTGAAGCAAAAAAGGCTCAAAAGCCGCATGGATATTGCGTAGTTCTATTTGTTTTTGAGACTCTCACATGAAAAACGTTTTGTTCCTAGGGTGCGTGGCCGCATTGGCCGCGTGCGCGCAAACACCCTCCACACCGTCAGCGGCGGCTGTACCAGCAGCGGCAAAACCCGCAGCCAGCAGCGAAGTCGTTGCACCCAACGCCAATTTACGCGTTGAGGGCATTCCAGCCATTCCAAAATCGGTGGCGGACCGCGTGGCCGCATACACCGATTTTCGCGGCTACGGTTTTGTCGGCTGGCACCCCAAAGACCGCAGCATGCTGGTGCGCCACCGCGCGGCCGGCGCCAACATCGCGCAAATCCATCTGCTGCGCGAGCCGGGCGGCAAGCCCGAGCAAATCACGGATTTTCCTGAGCCGGTGGGTTCCGCCAGCTTTGAGCCCAAAGAAGGCAAGTACATCGTCTACAGCAAAGATACTGGCGGCAACGAAGCGTCTGCGATTTACCGGCTTGATTTAGAGCCGCGCAAATCCACACTGCTATCCGACCCCGATCAACGCTCTAGCGCAACCTGGAACCAGGCCGGCAACCGCTTGCTGATCATCAGCGTGCCGCTGGACCGTACGGCAGCGGGCGGCAGCCGCGACAAAATTGTGACGACACTCACCTTGGTCGACCCGCTCAAGCCGGAAGCCAAAACCAAGCTCGCCGAGCTGCCCGGCACCGGCTGGTTTGGCTTCAAGTTCTCGCCGGACGACAGCAAAATCGCTGCTACGCAGTACCGCACCAGCACGGATACAACGGTTTACTTGATCGATGCCAAGACCGGCAAGCAAGAACAAGTGCTGCCGCTGGCCGGCCAACCCACCGCCGGATTTTTTGGCTTTGACTGGAGCAAAGACAGCGCGCGCCTGTACCTCACCAGCAACGCCGGTGGCGAGTTTTCAGAGCTCGCCTATCTGGATATTCCCAAAAAAGAATTGAAGGTGATCAGCCGCCACATCCCTTGGGACATTGAAAACTTCAGCCTGTCGTCCGATGCCAAGCGGCTTATCGGTGTTGTGAACAACAACGGCGTGGATGAAGTGCGGATGTTCGATGCCGTCACCGGTGCCGAGCTGCCTAAGCCCAACGTGCCGCCTGGCTCGCTTTCCAACGTTGATTGGCATGAAAGTCGCCCTGATGAACTGGGCTTCTTTCTGAACTCTCCGCAAAGCCCCGGCGACGTCTATAGCTTGAATGCCGCTACCGGCGCCATCACACGCTGGACCACCGCCTACGCACCACCCGGAATCGCGCCCGAGACGTTTATCAGCCCTGAACTCGTCAAGTGGAAGAGCTTTGATGGCCGTGAAATTTCCGGCTGGTTGTTTTTGCCTGATGCCAAGAAATTCCCCGGTAAGCGGCCAGTGAAAGTGGATTTTCACGGCGGGCCGGAAGCGCAAGCCACTGTGCGGTTTATGGGCCGCTGGAACTACTTCATCAATGAAATGGGCGTGGCAATTTTGCTGCCCAACGTGCGCGGCTCCACCGGCTATGGCAAGAGCTTTACCAAGCTGGATGACGGCTTCAAACGCGAAGATTCGGTCAAAGACGCCGGCGCGCTGCTGGACTGGATTGGCACGCACCCGCGGCTGGATGGCAGGCGCATCGCCATCTCCGGCGGCAGCTACGGCGGCTATATGAGCTTGGCCACCGCGTTTCACTACAACGACAAAATTCGCGCCGCCATCAACATTGTGGGCATCAGTCACTTTGTCAGTTTTTTGAACAACACTGAAAGCTATCGCCGTGATCTGCGCCGCGTGGAGTACGGCGATGAGCGCGATCCGAAAATGCGTGAGTTTCAGGAGAAAATTGCGCCGCTGAATAACGCCGGCAAAATCAAAAGGCCGCTGTTTGTGATCCACGGCAAGAACGATCCGCGCGTGCCGGTCACTGAAGCTGAACAGATCGCCAGCAAAGTACGCGGCAGCGGCACGCCGGTATGGACGCTCATCGCAGACAACGAAGGTCACGGTTTTGCACGCCGCGCCAACGCAGACTTTCAGTTTTTTGCCACCGTCAAGTTTCTTGAGAGTTTTGTGCTGAACTAATTCTCTAGGGCTTATGAGCCAAACCGGTCACGGCGACAATGATGCACGGCTCATGGCTCGTTATGCGCAGGGCGATGCAAAATCATTTGACCTGCTGTATGCACGCCACCGTGTCTGGCTTTACCGCGTGCTGCTGCGCAATTTGCGGGACGAAGCGCTGGCGCAGGACGTTTTTCAAGACACGTGGCTCACCATCGTGCGCACTGCCAGCACTTACACGCCCAGTGCAAAATTTTCTACATGGCTCTACGGCCTCGCGCGGCAACGGCTGATCGACCAGTTGCGCAAGCTGCAAACGCAACCCGAAACCGCGTTTGCCACGTTTAATGATGAAGACGCGCGGGAAGCGCTTGAGGATATTGCCGATGTGCAGGCGCCCGACCCTGCAGACCGCGCAAGCTGGCAGCAATTTGGCGCCGCACTGGGCGCAGCACTAGCGGATTTGCCCGCCGAACAACGTGAGGTATTTGTGCTTTGGGTAGAAGCTGATTTGACGGTGGAAGAAATCGCGCAGGCGACCCAATCAAGTATTGAGGCCGCCAAAAGCCGTTTGCGCTATGCGCGGGCCAAGCTGCGCGCGCAGCTTAAGGCGTTTGGATAACACCATGCAACGCGAAACCGATCTGACGCCCGACGCATTCGATCACGCCGCCAAAGCCGCGCTGCGCGATGCGCCCCTGCCTGCGCCGCCGGCGTGGATGGATGCGCAGATCACCGCTGTGGCGCACGATCAAGCGCGGGTTGCGGCAAGCAAGAATGCAGATCAAAAGGTGCGCGGCGTTCGCGCACCATGGCTCAAGTTTGCCCTGCCCACGCTGGCCGTGGCCACGCTGCTGGTTGCCATTTGGTTACCGCAGACAGAGGTGAATCAAGAAGGCATCACGCTGCCCGATGCTGCGCGGGTCGCCGCACCAACGCCGCCGCCCGCACCCGCGCCTGCAGCGGCGCCGCAACCGGCTGCATCCGAACAAGCTGCGACCGTGGCACCCTCTGCGGCAACGGGCAGCGCGGCAGCCGCGCCAACATCCAAACCCACGCCCAAACTTGCGCAACCGAGCACGGCCAAACCTGCGACGCCTAAACCTACCGCTGCCGCGCGAGAGGCTGTACCGGCGGCAGCGGCCAAAGAACAGCCCAGCCCCCAGCGCGCCGAGGTGGCAAGAGATGCCATCCAACTCGCTACCGGGCGACCTGCCCCGCCGCCAGCGGCTCCCGCACCTGCAGCCACCGTATTTACCGAAGAAAAGGCAGTTCAGGACCAAGCTCAAACAGGTACAGAACGTACTGCGGATGCAAAGGCCGCGCCATCTGTGCTCGCTGCAGCGTCGCAAACGGGACGTGCGCAAGCGAGCGTGATGTCGGCCTCACCATCCGACCAAACTACGCAGGCGCCGCAGCTGCGTGCCTCTACCGCCATGAACCGCGCGCGCCCTGTACCAGTTGCACCTGGCACGCAAGCAGAGCTTGAATCAATCCGAGTACTGCTGCGTGAAGGCAAGCGCGATGAGGCCACCAAGCGCTTGCTGGCACTCAAAGAGCGGGAACCCCAGCTCGAGATTCCTGTCGATCTACGGGATTTATTCCCTAGGCCGTAGAATGCCGTGCAACAAAAGCACCCACGCCGCAAGCGCCGGTGCATTTCAATTGATCAGGCGAATTTCACTCCATGTCCGCAGTACTTGAATCGGCCATCGCACTTTGGGAAACCCAGCACGTCGACCCGCCGGGCAACGCGTCCAAGGCCGCTTCGCTCATGACTTCGCCGCAACCCGCGGTGCGTGCCTGGGCTGCGCTGACCACCGCCGCTTACGAGCTGCGGTTTGGCGATTTGGAGCGCGCCGCAGAACTGCTTGAAACCGCGCGCGACCATTTGGTCGACCCGCAAACCAATGAAGAGCAGCGCTGCCTGTGGCTGACTGACGCCTCGTGGGGCTATCTGCTGTTGCGCCGTGGCCAGTTGCCGCAAGCGCTCAAGCACATTAGCGCGTTGCAGCTGGTGAGTAACACCGCCATCACGCCGGCGGATTGGTGCATGCTGCACACCACCTTGCATTTCATCTACAAGCGCCAGGGCGACTTTGAGACCAGTCTGCGCCAAATCTATTCGTCACTTGAACTGGTAGAGCGCCACGAACTGCGCATCCTCGACCCGATTGTGCGGTTGAACTTGGCGGCGATGTTCATCGGTGTGGAAGACTGGGTGAGCGCCGCCGAGCAACTGTCACGCGCCGACAAACTGGCCGCGAATATGTCCAATCATGCGCTCACGCAGCGCATTCGCATCAACCGCGCGATCACCGCGCAGCAGATTGGCGATCTGCCCGGCGCACAAACCCTCACGCGCGAATGTCTGACCTATAGCGGCCTGGATGAAGGCAGCCTGACCGAGCTGTGGATCAACGCCGTCAATGTCAGCATCGCGCTAAAAGACCAGAGCGCGGCCGAGGAGGCACTGGAAAAAGCGCAGCAATGCGCCAGCCAGCTGAGTCAAGCCCGCTATACCGCCAGCGTGACTTTGGCGCGCGGCCGGGTGCATGCGGCGGCGCAGCGCTTTGAGGCGGCCGAGCAAGCGCTGAAAGAAGCACTTACTCTCGTGATGGCAGACGGTGAACTCAAGCTCTCGATGCGGCCGGCGATTCTGCGCGCGCTCGCAGATGCGCAGGCGCAGCGCGGCGATTACAAAACCGCCTATGCCACGCTGTCGCAGCATCACGAAGCACACAACGAATTTATGGCCTACCGCGTCAAGAACACCAAACTGACGCTGGCCGCGCACGCAGAAATTCGCCGGCTCACCAGCGAGCGCGATCAAGCGCGCAAGTTGCAGCAACTTTCAGAATCGCACACAGCGCAGCTACAACAGCAGCTTGCGCAGATTGAACGGCTGGAGCGCCAGGTCGGCGGCGACATGGCCGCCGAGTAAAAATCTACGCGACGCCCGCTGTGTCCCGCAGCATGCTGCTATAGCGACCCAGATGATGCAGCGTATCGCCAAACGTCAGCTCAATTGCGGTGAGCCGCTTAAAGTAGTGGCCCGCGGCGTATTCATCCGTCACGCCAATGCCGCCGTGCAGTTGCACAGCCTGCTGGCCGACAAAGCGCGCTGAGTTGCCGATCTGCACCTTGGCTGCGGCCAGTGCGCGGCGGCGCGTTTCATCGTCTTCACCCAGTTTGAGCGTGGCGTAATAGCTCATTGAACGCGCCAGCTCCAGCTGCAGCTTCATGTCGGCCACGCGATGCCGCAGCGCTTGAAATGTGCCGATCGGCACACCAAACTGCTTGCGCGTGTTCATGTAATCGATGGTCATGGCAAACAGCGCATCCATCGCGCCAATCGCTTCTGCGCAGACGGCGGCGATGCCGATATCCGCGGCTCTGCCAAGTGTGGCCAATGCGGCGCCCTTGCCGCCCATGCCTTTGACTGCTTCCACAATCAATGTGGCTGGCGCGTGGCGAAACTTCACATCTCCCGCACGGCTGCCGTCTTGCGTGCTGTAGGCGCGCACCTCAACGCCAGCGGCCTTGCGTTCCACCAGAAATAAAGCGACGCCCTCCGCAGTCTGCGCCGGCACGATATACGCATCCGCCACATCCGCAATCGGTACCACCATCTTGCTGCCCGTGATCTGCCACTGCCCGCCCGCCTGAGTGGCCTGGGTGTGCACCTTGGCTAGATCGTGCCGCGCGCCATGCTCCACATGCGCGAGCACGACTGTGGCCTCGCCTGCAGCGATCTTGGGCAGCCACGCAGCTTCTTGCGCCTCTGGGCCGGCAGCGTCGCGCAGCAAGCCGGCGGCCACGAGCGCGACGTGCGCGTACGGCTCCAGCACCAGGCCGCGGCCCAGCTCTTCCATCACCACCATCGCCTCACCCGGACCAAAACCCAGGCCATCATGCGCCTCTGGGATGGCCAGCCCCATCAGGCCAAGACCTGCAAGCGCGCCCCAGCTTTCTTGCGAAAAGCCGCCGGCTTTGACAATCGCGCGGCGCTTCTCAAACGTGTAATCCTTGGCCACCCATTTGCGCACGGAGTCGCGCAGCATGTCTTGTTCAGAGGTGAAATCAAAGTCCATGATTGATTCTTTCAAAGCATGTTTTTAGTGCTTCTGCGCAATATCCATGCTGGTTTTAAGCCCTTTTTGCCTGAAAAGGCGCATGGATATTGCGTACTCTATTTCAGCATTTACCAAAATCCGTTCGGCCTGAGCCTGTCGAAGGCCATTTGCCAGCAAACCATGCGTGAAACCTCAAATGCGTTTCGACAGGCTCAACGCGAACGGTGGTTGAGAGCATGCGCTGCTCAAACCCCCAGCAGCGACTGCGCCACCACATTACGCTGCACCTCATTGCTGCCGCCATAAATCGTCGTCTTGCGATAGTTGAAATACGTCGGCGCAAGCGGCCATGCATAGGCAGATGGCACCCACTCATGCGCCTGCGGCTGCCAGCCGGCTTCCATCGCTTCATGCAGAAACGGCAGCGCGCCGGGGCCGGCGGCCAGCATCATGAGTTCGCTGTAGCGCTGCTGGATTTCGCTGCCGCGAATCTTGAGCAGACCCGCAATATCCAGCGCCGGCTTGCCGCTTTTTTCCGCCGCCAGCACGCGCAGCACCATCATTTCCAGCGCGAGAATGTCGATCTCAAGTTTTGCGATTTCATCGCGAAAGCGCATATCGTCATAAATATGCTCAGCTTTGGCGATGCGCTTCAAACGCTCCAGCTCACGCTTGGAACGGTTCACGTCCGCGATGTTGGTGCGCTCATGCGCGAGCAAATGTTTGGCGTAAGTCCAGCCCTTGTTTTCTTCACCCACCAGCTGATCGGCCGGCACTTTGACGTTATCAAACCAGACTTCATTGACTTCCTGCTCGCCGTCGAGCAGCGTGATTGGCCGCACCGTGACGCCGGGCGACTTCATGTCGATCAGCAAGAACGAAATGCCAGTTTGCGGCTTGCCTTCGCTGCTCGTGCGCACGAGGTTGAACATCCAGTCACCGTGCTGGCCGAGCGTTGTCCAGGTCTTTTGACCGTTGACAATGTAGTAGTCACCTTGTCTTTCGGCTTTGGTTTTCAAAGACGCCAAATCGCTGCCCGCGCCTGGTTCACTGTAGCCTTGGCTCCACCACACCTCGCCACTGGCGATGCCTGGCAAGAAGCGCTCTTGCTGCGCCTTGGAGCCAAACGCCATGATCACCGGCGCCACCATCACCGGGCCAAACGGAATCACGCGCGGCGCGCCCGCCAGGCAGCATTCTTCTTCAAACAAATGTTTTTGCGTCGCGCTCCAGCCCGGCCCACCAAACTCTTTGGGCCAGCCGGATACGAGCCAACCCTTCTTGCCCAAAATCTTGGCCCAGGTCTGATGGTCTTCACGCGTTAACCGGAGGCCGTTGTGCACCTTCTCAGAAATGTGTTTGGGCAAATGGGCGCCAACCCAGTCGCGCACCTCTTGGCGAAACGCCAGCTCTTCCGGCGTGAATTGCAGGTCCATGAATGTCTCCTCAATGCACCCTTTTTAGCACGACCGTTCCATTCGAGCTTGCTGGAGTTCGCGCAGCGAATTCAGCCGATCGCCTCCTCCCCTGCGTGCAGGGGAGGAGGGGAGGTAGGGTTGTCCGAGCGTTAACATCATCCACATGAAGCTTGATCAAATCGAACTACGCGTGCTGGGCAGCCTGCTGGAAAAGTGCCTGGCCACGCCAGACCAATATCCGCTGAGCTTGAATTCACTCACACTCGCGTGCAATCAAAAAACCAGCCGCGAGCCGGTGACTGATTATTCAGAAAGCACCGTCGAACAAGCGCTGGAAGAACTGCGCGAGAAAAAACTGGTGGTGCAGCACGTGGGCGGCCGCGCTAAGAAGTACGCGCAAAGCCTGAGCTTGATGGCGGACATCACGCCGCAACAACTGGCCGTGCTGGCGGTGCTGATGCTGCGCGGCCCGCAAACGCCCGGCGAACTGCGCCAGCGGGCCGAACGCATGGCGCCGTTTGCCGAGCTGGCCGATGCGCAGGCAGCGCTGGATGCACTGACCACGCGCCAGCCACCGCTGGCCGCGCCGCTTGCCAAGCGCCCCGGCGAAAAAGAAGTGCGCTACACACAGCTGTACAACACCGAGTTTGCCGGGTTTGGCGGATCAGCGCCCGCAACTGCGACCTCGGTGGAAAGCGACATGCCAAAGTCCGCCACGCAGCAGCGGCTGGATGCGCTGGAAGCAGAGCTGGCCGATCTCAAGGCGGAGTTTGCGGCGTTTCGCAAGCAGTTTGAATAGGCTTTACGCAATATCCATGCGCTTTCTGAGCCAAAAATGGTTCAGAAAGCGCATGGATATTGCGTAGACGCTGTAGAGAAAACCTGCGATAGGTGGTTAACTCCTCCCCCTTCAAGGGGGAAGTTGGGAGGGGGATGGGTTTGATTCACACCTCTCGGAGGAACAACCAATCCCCACCCTAGCCCTCCCCTTGAAGGGGAGGGAATTTCACTCGCGCAGCTTCAGATTGATATAGATATCGTTCCGTAAGCGCGGTGGCGTGCTCACCACCCAGTTACAGCGCGTTACACCTTTACTCAAATCCGCGTTAACCCAATTCCGCCCGCGCCTACGTTTCATCGCTCACCTTTTTACAAGCGGAGCGAACATGAAGCACATTTTCAAAGCAGCGGCGCTGGCCACTAGCCTGTCTGCCGCGGCGTTGTTGGCGCCCAGCGCGGCGCACGCGTTTTGCGGTTTCTACGTCGGCAAGGCCGACGCATCCCTGTTCAACGAAGCCAGCCAAGTGATCATGGCGCGCGATGGCGACCGCACGGTGATCTCCATGGCCAACGACTACAAGGGCGAGCTGACCGAGTTCGCCCTTGTCGTACCTGTGCCCACCGTGCTCAAGCGCGAGCAGATCAACGTGGGCGACCCGGCCATCTTCGCGCGCATCGATGCGTATTCCGCGCCGCGACTGGCGGAGTATTTTGATGACGATCCCTGCAGCCCGCGCTTTACCCGAGACATGATGATGCGCGCCGCTCCGGCGGCTGCGCCACAGGTTGCGAGTGCCGAGCGCGCCAAAGCGCTCGGCGTCAAAGTAGAAGCCGAATACACGATTGGCGAATACGACATCGTGATTCTGTCCGCCAAAGAATCCGACGGGCTGGAAACTTGGCTCACCGGCAACGGCTACAAAATCCCCAAAGGCGCCAGCCGCGCGCTGGGCCCGTACATCAAGCAGGACATGAAGTTTTTCGTGGCCAAGGTCAACCTGAAAGAACAGGCCAAGACTGGCTTTACCAAACTGCGCCCGCTGCAGTTTGCGTTTGAGAGTGAAAAATTCATGCTGCCGCTGCGGCTGGGCATGGTGAATTCCAATGGCCCGCAGGATTTGATTGTGTTCATGCTCACCCGCAACGGCCGGGTGGAGTCCAGCAACTATCGCACCGTCAAGCTGCCGGCCAATATGGATTTGCCGGTGCATGTGCGCAGCGATTTCAAATCCTTCTACAAAGCCATGTTTGATGAGCAGGCCAAGCGCGAGAACTATAAGGTCGTCTTTACCGAATACTTTTGGGACATGAGCTGGTGCGACCCATGCGCGGCTGATCCGCTCTCGCAAGAAGAGCTGCGCAAGGCGGGTGTGTGGTGGGCTGAAGACGCAGGGGGCTTCGTGCCGCCCCCCGTGCGCCCCATGCCAATGCCCTTGCCTTCCATACAAACCGCGCCCATGCCCACTACGCAACCGCGCGCTCTGCCCCGCCCGCGCCCCATGCCCATGGGCGCGCAGCCAGTCATGCTCACGCGCCTGCACGTGCGCTACACACGCGACACGTTTCCAGAAGACCTGATGTTCACGCAAACCAATGACCGGCAAAACTGGCAGACACGTTACGTGCTGCGCCACCCATTCAAAGGTGAAGCAAACTGCCCTGAAGGCACACGCTATTTTGCAGAAGTCGCGCGGCGTCAGGAGCGTGAAGCGCAGCAACTGGCATCGCTCACCGGTTGGGATTTGGCGCAGATTCGCCGCAAGATGGAACT
>JBOFGW010000255.1:0-10947 GCA_051649325.1 Burkholderiaceae bacterium
GCAGTGCCAGGTGGGCGAGGCCGCCAATATGTCGATATTGGCAACGAGCCCAACGCCGCAATGCGCCCAAAGCGGCCGATTCCCGAAGGGTTGCGGCCAAAAAGGGCGGGCGCCGCGTTGCAAAGCCTCGCCGGGGTCACGGACCCGTCTGCGTTTTGCGCCTTGCGCGCGCCCTTTTTGACTCGCAACGCATCCGGTAAACATAGTGTTAACAGGCCCTAGATGATTAGGCAGCTTTGCGCTGCGCACGGTAACCGGGCCGCGGCACAATGTAGTCGCGGTATTGGCCGGGCTCGCCAGCTTCGCCAGCCTCGGCCGCTTTGATGATGTTGTACATCTCGCGCGCGCTGACAAAATGCAGTTTCCACTGCTTGCCGTCGTTGTAACGCGTGCTCAGGTACTCGTAGGCGCGGCGCATGCTGGGCCCTAGCAGCGTATCAATGTCGCGCTCTTCTACGCCATGCGTATGCAATTTGACAAACACCCATTCGGGCTTGCCGCGCACATGGATGCCGGTATTGACCCAGCTATCAATCCGTTCAGGCACTGCCGGGCTGGTCGTGCGAACGTCGGCGTTTTCAATGCGCGGGATGATGCCAAACTTGCGGTTGTGGTGCATAAACCCGCTGGGGCCTTGGATAATCATCAAGTCGCCGCTGGCCGGTGTGCCAACGCGCACAGGCACGCCCGTGTCATGCGACTTGGGTTGGCCGGGTTTGTCGGTGGCGTAGTAAATCTGATTCACCGTGCTGGTCTGGCAAGGGTGCGGCGCGGCGGGGAAAGTAAAGTCCGCATAGCAGCCTTCTTCACGCAAAATCACCAACTCGTTGTTTACGCCGCAGTTTGCGCCGGTAGGGTCTGAGTTGCACAGCGCCCAGTTGCCGTGGATAAAGGCCCAGCGCAATTGACCCGTACGCGGGTCACGCGGCAGCGCGTCGTGGTTGTTGGCCAAAATCTGGGTGAACTCGCGCAGCTTGTCGCGCAGGCCTTGCTCGGTATCGTCGTGATGGTGCAAGTGGATTTCAATTTCGCCGATGCCCATGCGGCTGAGTTCCACCAGCGGCTCGATATGCTCCGGCCGGTACTCTTCTTGCGGGTAGAAAAAGGTGTGGATGGGTGATCGGCCGTCGGCGTCTCTGATGCCCTCGCATAGCTTGGGATAGTCTTGCCGCCAGCGGGCGACGCGCGCGCATTCCACCGCGTAATCAGGCCGGCCGTACATGGGCTCGAAGTGATCGACAAACGCAAACATCAAATGCCGTGTCACGCCGGGCACGGGCTGCGCGCGCCAGTCTTTTTTTGTGTAAGAAGCCAGCCAGATATGCACGTTCTTGCGCCGCAAGGCCACGGCAACCACCGCGGCGCAGGCCACAATCAGCACAATGAAGAAAACCAAGAAATAACCCATGAGCCTAATTTCAATCAATCCAAAGCGTCAAAGTTTCCCGCGAGCGCAGCGCGCCGCAGTGCTCTTTACTGTTTAACCACTTAACCACAAGAACCCATACACGCCAAACACAGTGACGGCCATCATGGTTGCCGTAGCTGTACGCCAGGGCACATAAGGCACCGGCTGCGCCACGGGCGCTTCGCTGGCTACACGCGCGTGTGCGCAATACCAGGCGGCAGCGGTCACCCCGAGTAATAAGAAGGTAAATGGCGAGTAGGTGCGCGAGAGGAACCAGGCGCACACAAAGTAGCCGACAAACGAAAAGCGCAGCATTTCTGCCGTCCAGCTATAGGGATCTGCTTGGCTGACGGGGTAGAGCTTGGTCGCCTGCGCCAAGCCCCTGTAGCCCAGCACGATCAAGCCCAGCCAGGCAAAAAAGCCGAACAAACCCAGCTCGGAAAAACACAGCACGTAGGCGTTGTGTGCAGTGAGGTAGTGGTGATTGGTGAAGTTGCCAAATCCGGCCCCAAACACGGGGTAGGCCTTGAGCAGGTTGATGCCTTCCCACCATGCGTCAATCCGCTGCGCGGCGGAATCTTCTTCGGTCGAAAAAGCGCGGCCACCGCCAAAGGAAAGCCCCATGAGCCCCACAACGCCTAAGCCGGCAACCCATGCGGTGATTACGGTGCCCACAACGCGCTGCATGAGCAGCCCGCCCAAGGCCGCCAGGCCGATGATTGCGCCGCGGGATTGGGTCAGCATGATGGTATAGAGCATGGCCGCAATCGGCACAGCGACAAGCAGTGTGCGCATGATCCAGCCGCGGCCTGCATAAGCCAGCATGACAAGCGGCAGGCACATGATCAGGGCCTGGGAAAAATCGTTAGGATCGTTCAAAAAACCCACGCTGCGCACCCGCCACATGGAAGTGCCGGATTTGTCCGCCGCCGGTGGCGCAAACTCCGTATCGTGCTCCATCACAGGTGCGGTCAGGTCACGCTCGGGATTTTCCACATTCTGACGCAGCACCAGCTCTTCAACCATAAAACCGGTGTGGTACGCAGCAATGCCGGCAGCGGACAGCGTGAGCATGCACAGCACGATGGTGGCGCAGGTGACTTTGACACGCGTGAGTGAGGTAAGGTTGACTATTGCCAGGAACATCAAGCTGATGGCGGGCAGAAAATCGATAATGGAGGTGAGCATGATGCTCAGCCCGTCGCGCGCCAAGCTTGACAGCGCTACCGCCAACAGCAGCAAGACCATCAGCACAAAGTGCGCGGGGCGCCCGGCGGCTTTTTGGGTGAGTACTAGCCGGCCGATCGCCAGCAAGAAGGCGATCAGCCAGAGGATAAGCATTGGGCGATAAGGGATCAGCGCCGGAAAGAAAAGATCAAACGGCCGCAGAAACGTAAAGACGATATAGATCAAAAAAGCGGCAAAACTCATGCGTTCAATCGTTGCGGCCAATCGCGCGTGCCTTGCGCTCGATTGCCGCCTTTCACTGGCAAACCAACCAACTGCATCGTAGCAAGAGCATGCTCGCTTTCAGGGCAAAAACGCGCTGTGATGCCGCGAATCCGGTAGAAGTTAATGCAATGACCGTCGTGCGCTGACCATAGCCATTCGTGCTTTGTGACGAAGATGTTATGAATTGAAAAACTGAATATTTGAAAGCAGGGTACGCAATATCCATGCGCTTTTTCAGCCATTTTTGCCTGAAAAGGCGCATGGATATTGCGTGCTTTGTTTGTGAAATAGGTGTTTTGGCGGCAGTTTTTTGCCTGCAGCCGTGCGAATCGACTGTTTACGGCATGTGTGGTGCGCGGCGCTTGGTGTATTGTCGCGCTCACTGCGCACCCACTCAATCCATATGCTGTTGATCGATGATTTGCGCGCCAAACAGGCGCTCTATGCACAAGCTGGGCCGCGGCCTGGCCTGCTCAAGGTGTGTTTGAGCGACGGCACACTGGCGAACGCACTGTTTCGCCTGCAAGAGGGCTTGAGCAAGCTGGGTTTATCGGTGGTGGCGCTGCTGCCGCATCTGCTGAACAAATGGCTCAACGGCTGTGTGATTGGTGTCAAAGCGCGGTTTGGCCCTGGCTTTGTGCTGGTGCATCCGATTGGTGTGGTGATCAACTCCAGCGTGCGGGGTGGCCGCAATGTGTGGCTGGAAAGCTCAGTGGTGATTGGCGAGAATCGCGGTGCGTTTCCTGTGTTGGAAGACGATATTTTCGTGGGCTCTGGCGCAAAGATTATTGGTGGCGTGCGGGTAGCCAGCGGCGTGCGGATTGGTGCGAACGCGGTGGTCACCAAAGACTGCCCGCCCGGCGCCACGATGCTGGGGATTCCGGCCGAAGCTAAGTTAAAAGATTCGCGCTAAAAATATGCTCTACGCAATATCCATGCGCTTTTCCAAGCAAAAATACTTGGAAAAGCGCGTGGATATTGCGTAGACGCCTTTGAAATCGATCTAAAAACTAATTCAGCGCTTCGCTGAGCACACGGCCTTGCATCACCGGCGGCACCGCAATGCCCAGCAGCGACAGAATCGTGGGTGCCACGTCCAGGTTGGTACACGCCTGCAGCGTTGCGCCGCGCTTGATGCCCGCGCCGTAAAAAGACAGCAGCCCATCAATGTGATGCATGCCTTGCTTGACAGTGGGCGCATCGACGGCGAAAAAATCTTCCAGCGGCACAGCATTGGCCTGCGGAGCGAGCCGGTACTTCACGCCTTGCGCACTGCCTGCCAAGCCGTAAGGCGTGACGGTGAGAATGTCGCCCACTTCGGACACGGAAAAGCCCGGTTCATCCGCGCTATCAGACAGTCTGCGAATGGCTTCAAACTTGGTTTTGACTTGCGCGCGCGCGGCGGCATCGGGCACGGTCAGGTTCCATTGCGGCACCATGGTGGGCACCACTTTGGTGACGCCGGCTACTTGCAAAGCATCGAGCAGCTTTTGCATGTCTTTGACGCGCACGATGATCTTGCCGTGCTGGTATTTTTCACTGATGTAGGGCTGCTGGCCCATGCTGGAGGCGACCACCAGCACGGTTTGATCGTCGATCAGTTCAAACGCGCGGCCGATGATCTCATCGCAGATTTTGTAGCCGTACGGCACTGCATCGCCAAAGCGTGCGCGCTCCTCGGGCGAGGCTTTGTCGAGAAACTTGGAATCATCCCAAGCGCGCCAGTAGTGGTGCATGTAGTGCGCAGCGTGGTTGCTGTGCCAGGTGGCGTAATCGGGCCGCGCTTTGCCATACAGTTTGGAAAACACGTCGAAGTTCAGCATCGGCTGCAAACTCACGCGGCGCCAGTGCTGCTTGTTGCCCAGTCGCTCATTGATCAGTTGCCCGGCGATGCGCATGCAGGTACCCACTTTCAGCCCGCTTTGCAGCAGCTTGGCACCGGTGCGCACGTTGTCCATCAGGCTCGGCGCAGCCGATGTTTTGGCATGCACCTGCGTGTAGCGGCGGTTGATATCCTGCACCGGCCGCAGATCGGGCGGATAGGTGTCGCTGGTGGGCGAAAACGGCCCAGGCACGACAAAGCCTTTCACTGGCTTGGGTGGATACGCGCTGATGCTGCCAAACACACCCACAGAGCGGCCCGCATCGGCCGCGTAATGCCAGGTGCGCTTGGCGGTAATGGTCTCGGATTCTTGCTCCAACACTTCTGCGCCATGCACCGCGGGCGGCACGCCGGTGTGCAGCGTGACCCAGGTAATCCACGGATCAAGATTGGGCGCGCGTTCTACAGCAGACTGCACACCGCTTGCACCTTCTTTGCGCAAGCGCATGATGTTGGGCAGAGAGCCTTCGCCATGATCGGCAATCAGTTTGTCGATCACGCCCCAGTTAATCTCGTTCAGTTCAATCAATAAAACTTTTTTCTGTTGGGTACTCATACCCATCCTCCGGCGACCATGCTTTTGTTCAGGCAGGCGCATCAACCTCGTTTACTGAATTACAACATGCGCATGCCGACGCAGCCTTGCGTTGCACCGGCAAATACACAAAACATGTGAGCGCGGCAGCAGCAGGATTGATTAACCGCAAAGCCTGCGCGGGTTTGCCGCATCAGCGGCGTGGATGTTGTGCCACAAGTTGCTGACAGATCGCAAATGTTTCGGCCGCTACATCGTCCCAGGTGCGGCGCATGCGCGCAGCAATTGCATCTGCGTCCCAATCGCTGGCGAGTGCAGCGGCCAAGGCGTTTTCCAAGGCCTGCGCGTCTTTGGCGGGAAACAAAATACCGCTGGTTTCATCCACAATCTCGGGAATGCCGCCCACAGACGTGGCCACCACCGGGCGGCCACAGGCCAGCGCCTCTACCACGACGTTGGGATAGCCCTCGGACCAACTTGGCAAGGTGAGCAGATCAGATGCCGCGATCCACTGCGCTACTTCTGCATGCGACACCGCACCCAGCGCGCGAATCGATTGCACGTGTTTGGATGCCGCAATCAATGCGGCTAGCTCCGCTTTCATCTGGCCGTCACCCAGAATGGCCAAGCGCAAGGCGGGATCGTGCTGGGCAAGGTTTTCAAAGGAACTCAGTAGCTCCAGCAGACCTTTTTCGCGTACCAGCCTGCCGACGAAGACAATCAGCTTTGCATCCGGCGGAACGTCAAGCGCACGCCGCGTATCGGCTTTGGACAGCACTTTGAACACCGAAGTATTGAAGCCATTGGTGATCGTGTGCACACGTGCGGGCGCGCCGCCAAAACGCTCGATTGCGTACTTGCGCATGGTTTCGCTGACTGTAATCAACGCGTCACATTGCGCGATGACGCGCCGGGTTAAATATTCAGAAATGCCGGAGCGCACATGAATATCCGAGCCCAGCGCGCCCACTGCGCACGGAATATGCAGCGCCCGCGCGGCTTTCACACCCGCGTCGCCATCTGGATACACCCAGTAGGCCAGCACGATGTCGGGCGTAAAACGCTTGAGATGCGGCAGCAGCGTGCGACTGGCCGTCCAGCCGTTAATGGCGCGGGTCAAGCCCGGAACGGCGGGGTAATTCAGCGCTTGAACGTCTAGCCCCTCGATGGCGTACGAATCATCCAGCTCGCCATACAGGTAGCTTTTAGGCCGCATGCCGGGCACGCGCGGGTAGCGCAGCTTTTGCAGAAACACCTTCACCTGCGCGATCTTGGACAGCGCCAGCGCAATCTCATAGATGTAACGCCCGCTGGACGGATCGTGCGGTACCGGCAACAGCGGAGTAACAACGGCGATTTTGAGCTTGCGGGATGGCGTGCGAACTGTGGCCGCGGGTGCAGGAAGGTTCAATTGGGAACTGGAACAGAATGTGACGGATCGGGTTTTGCTTGCTTGTGTAGCGCTAGCTAAAGCATTCGACCGGTGATGAACCGCGCCGTCAATACCGGTTTTGCGTCATTTGCCGCTTATTTTGGCTGTTGCAAAACGCGCGACGTGCTGAAAACGAGTGAGGCCGCCAGCCATTGGCAAAGCATGCCGTGCACTAACATTCTCGTCTGAGATTCTCTGCAAAAAAGCGCCGGCAGGTCGGCCGGCAGGTGAAGAAAAAAGAATATGGTTGGGGCGGGATTTTGAAAGTTTTGTGGGCGAAAAGTGAACTGCTGCATCCGGTAGACAAGGGCGGCAAAATCCGCACCTTGGAGATGCTCAAGGAGCTTAAGCGCGCGCATCACGTTACCTACGTGTGCCTGGGCAACCCTGCCGATACCGATGAAACACGTGCACAAGCAAGCGAATATTGTCACGAACTGATCACGGTGCCGTGGAGCGAATCGCCGCGGTTTTCCGCAGGCTTTTATTGGGACTTGGCCAAGAACCTCACCGCGCGCCTGCCGTATGTGATTGAAAAGTACCGCTCCAAAGCGATGTACGACTACATCGCCAAGCACGACGCGCAAGGCACGTTTGACGTGATCGTGTGCGACTTTCTTACGCCGAGCGGCAACATCCCCGTGCGACCGCGCACACCCACGGTGCTGTTTGAACACAACGTGGAATCGATCTTGTGGGAGCGCACCTACAAAAACGAAAAGCAGTGGGCCAAGCGCGCGTACTTCCGCACGCAATACCGCAAGATGCACGCGTACGAGGCTGACCTTTGCCACCGCTACGATGCCGTAGCCGCTGTCTCTGAAAACGATGCGCGCGATATTGAACGCATGTTCGGCGTGCCCAAGGTGTTTGCCATCCCCACCGGTGTGGATGTGAGCTTTTTTGCTCCGCGCGAATCGGTGGACGCAGCCCGGCCCTTCAGTCAAATGCCCAGAAAGCCGCGCAACCTGGTGTTTACCGGCTCGATGGACTGGATGCCGAATGAAGACGCGATTTTGTATTTTGCCGATGAGATTTTGCCCAAGATTGCCGCGCGTTTGGCCGATATCACCGTGACGGTCGTTGGCCGCAATCCCACACCCAAGCTGCAAGCGCTGGCAGCGAGGCAGCCGCAGATTGAACTGACCGGCCGCGTAGACGATGTCCGCCCGTATATTGATCGCGCAGACGTGTACATCGTGCCGATCCGTGTGGGCGGCGGCACGCGTATCAAAATCTATGAAGCGATGGGCATGGCCAAGGCGGTGGTGTCTACTTCGATTGGTGCGGAAGGGTTGCCAGTAGTAGACGGCAAAGAAATTGTGCTGGCTGATGAAGCGCAGACCTTTGCTGACCAAGTAATTCGTCTGCTGGAACAAGTTGAGGCGCGCGCTGCGATTGAAAGCGCCGCGCGCCGCGCAGTGGTAGAGCGCTTCGGCTGGGCGCAAGCCACCAATGCGTTGGTGGATGCCATGCACTTTGCTATTTCTAAACACAAGACAAACTGATTTACTCAAGGAACAACAGCATCATGCGACTTTCTATTCTTGGTTTGGGTTATGTAGGCGTGGTTTCCGCGGCATGTTTTGCCAAGCGCGGCCACGAGGTGATTGGCGCGGATGTGAATCCCACCAAGGTGGAGATCATCAACGCCGGCAAAAGCCCGATTGTGGAACCCGGCATCGAAGAGCTGATCGCCGATGCGGTCAAAAAAGGCCATCTGCGTGCAACCGTGGACGCAGAAGAGGCCGTGCGTGACTCTGACGTATCGATTGTGTGCGTGGGTACGCCCAGCCAGCAAAACGGTAGCCTGGATCTCACCTACGTCAAGCGCGTATGCCAGCAAATCGGCGCCGCGATGGAAAAGAAAAAGACCCGCCACACGGTGGTAATTCGCAGCACCATGCTGCCGGGCACGATTCATGATGTGGTGATTCCCACGCTTGAGGTGTACTCAGGCCTGAAGGCCGTGACCGGCTTTGGCATTGTGATCAACCCCGAGTTCTTGCGCGAAAGCACCTCGATTTACGACTTTGATAACCCGCCGTTCACGCTGATCGGTGCAGACGATGATGAGGCGGCTGACCTCGTCAAGCGCTTGTACTCCGATCTGCAAGCGCCGGTGTACGTCACGCGCGTGAAAGAAGCGGAGATGGTGAAGTATTCGTGCAACGCCTTTCACGCCACCAAAGTGGTGTTTGCCAATGAAATTGGCAACCTGTGCAAGAAACTCGGCGTGGACAGCCACCCGGTGATGGAGGTGTTTTGCAAAGACACCAAGCTCAATCTTTCGCCGTATTACTTAAAGCCCGGCTTTGCCTACGGCGGCTCGTGCCTGCCCAAAGACGTGCGCGCGATTGTGTACAAGGCGCGCTCGGTGGATTTGGAAACGCCGCTGCTAAGTTCCTTGAATCAGTCCAACCGTTTGCAAATTGAGACAGCGATTGAGAAAGTCATCAGTAGCCGCGCCAAGAACGTGGGCATTCTGGGCATGAGCTTCAAGAGCGGTACTGACGATTTGCGCGAAGCACCGATGGTCATGCTGATCGAGGCGTTGATCGGCAAAGGCGTGAAGCTGAAAATCTATGACAAAGACGTAGAGCTCGCGCGTTTGTTTGGTGCCAACAAGGCCTATATCGAAGGTGAAATTCCGCACATCTCTTCGCTGATGAAGCCCACGCTGGAAGAAGTGATCGATGGTGCAGAACTCATCATCGTCGGCAAAAAAGAAGCCGCCTACAAAGAGGCGCTGCGCGCCGCGGCACCCGGCACCACGATTTTCGATCTGGTGCGTCTGGGCGGCGATGTGGAGTCTGTCAAGGGATATGACGGTCTTTGCTGGTAGGATTTAAAGTGCTCTACGCAATATCCATGCGCCTTTCCAGGCAAAAATGCTTGGAAAGGCGCATGAAACCTGCGTACAGGCAATAAAAACCGTATTTTCTGACTCAAAAACGCGTTAGCGCTTGCGTATACAGCTTGTCGTACGCGTCGCACATGGCCTCGACCGAGGCGTTTTGCACCACCCATTGACGCGCTGCCGCGCCCAAGCGCTCGCGCAGCGGCGTATCCGCAAGCAGCGTGCGCAGCGCTGCAGCGGTGGCAGCATCGTCTGCCGGTGGCACCAGCATGCCGGTGGATTCGTGTGAAACGATTTCCACATTGCCGCCTACCGCAGTCGCAACAATCGGCAACTGCGCAGCAGCCGCCTCCAGCAGGGCAATCGACAAACCTTCGGTCAGCGAAGGCATGGCAAAGACATCAAACGCATGTAGCAGCGTGTTGACATCAGTACGCTGGCCGGCAAATACCACCTGTGCCTGCACGCCAAGCCGCGCGCTTTCTGCCTTGAGCTGCGCCTCAATGGGTCCGCCGCCGACTAGTACGAGCTTAAGCTGTGCAAACTGCTGCGATAACTCAGGCAGGATACGCAGCAGCAGCGCGTGGTTCTTAAGCTCTACCAAGCGGCCGACGGCGCCGATCACCAGATCGTCAGCGCGCAAACCTAGGGCAGCGCGGGCTTGCTGCCGCAGCAACGCTTTGTCTTGCAGGCCGCGGATTGGCACGCCGTTCAGCACCGTCATCGCCCGGTCGGCCCGCACATAGCCCTGGCCGACAAAGCGCTCGTGCACCTGTTTGCCCACCATTGCCACGCGGCGCGTGCGCAAGAGCGAGGCTTTGTACATAAAGCGCAAATGCCGCTGCTCCAGCCGCTTGCCCATGTCGTGACAGGTACCTACCAGCGCCGGCGCATTCCAAAGGCCCAGCAGTGCAGTTGCTGCGTAGTAGTTAGGCACAAAGTTGTGTGCATGCACGACGGTAGTGGCATCGGCCTTGACGGTGTGCCGGATGCGCTTGAGCACACCAATGTCGAAGGTGCCTTGCTTGTTGCCTTGCACGACCTCGATCCCCGCCCGGGCCAATTCCGGTGCCAGCCCTTGCGTGGCATTGATGCTAAGCACTTTCGCCGCGTGGCCACGCGCCTGCTGCGCAAGTGCCAAATCCACCGCCACACGTTCAAGCCCGCCAAACTCCAGCGAATCCACTACATGAAGAACGCGAAACGCTTGCATAGTTCGCTTACCGGCCCCAGCGTTCAAGGTTCAGAGTGCGTTGCCGCAAACCGGGCAACTGATTGAGAATTTTCGTGATGCCCGCCAGATCATGACGCGTCCAAACCCGCAAGAGCAATGAAGCGGCGAGGTAGAGCGCGGCAAACAAGATGCCGGCAACGACCC
>JBOFGW010000256.1:0-6497 GCA_051649325.1 Burkholderiaceae bacterium
GCTTTCTTGAAACTCCAGAAACAATCTACGCAATATCCATGCGCCTTTTCAGCCAATTTTGGCTGAAAAGGCGCATGGATATTGCGTACATGCCTTTTTAAACCCCTCAAACCACTAAAAAATCCACTTCTCGGCATCATCCGCCTTGCCCTTGCCCACCAGTGGTGGCGTGGCAATGGCCATCGAACCGCGCTTGGAAAACGTCCAGCCTTCGTGGGTGCAGCGCACGCCGGCGGCGGTTTTGCCGTCGAGCTGGGTGAGCATGGCATCGAGCCGCGCTTGGGTGGGCATGCGCAGGCCCAGGCGCTTGATCCAGGCGCGAAAGCCCAGTTGCCGCACCGGCAGCGGCGCTTCCATGAGGCGGCCCCAGTGCAGGTGATGCGTGTCGTTGGAATCCAGGCAGCTATGGAGCCAGCGGGTGGCAAGCCAGTCCATCGACTCATCCAGATGCTGGGCGTGCTCGGCAAAGCGCAGCAGAGACGAAAGCGCGCGGCTGTCGGCCGCCTCAACCGCCGGCCAGAGTGCATGGCGCACGGCGTTGCGGCGCAGGGCAACATCGCTGTTGCTGGGGTCTTCAATCCATTGCAGGTCGCGGGCGCGGGCAAACTCTTCAAGCGTGCTTCGCTCAAAGGGTAGAAACGGCCGCAGGATGGCAATGCCCTCGCGCGCGCTCTGCGTGCGCATACCCATGCCCGCCAAACCGGTGCCGCGCAGCAATTGCAGCAGCACGGTTTCGGCTTGATCGTTGGCATGATGCGCGGTCAGAATCGCTTGCGCGTTGTGTTTGACCGCCATACGCACGAGCGCCTTCCAGCGCGCTTCACGCGCTCTTTCTTCCAGATTGGGATCGCCCGCGCTTAAGTCTGTGAGCCGCGCAACATCGCAATCAATGGCGAGCGCCTGCGCGGTTTGGCGCGCATGCTCTTCCCAGTCGTCTGCAGCGGGATTGATGCGGTGATTCACATGCAAAGCCACCACGGCGGCCTTGTTCTTGAGCGCTTGCACTGCAGCGTGCAGGAGCACGGTGGAATCGAGGCCGCCTGAATACGCCACCGCCACCACGCGTGGCGGAACCAAAAACAAATCTTCTGGTCGCGCGGCACCCCCAGAAACAAAAGGCGCTACGGTTTGCCGTAGCGCCTTGAGCAGAAGCGGGTGGGAACTACTCTTGCGTGACGGCAAATTTGCCATAAGCCATGAGCCGCTCGTGGCGACTGGCGAGTAACTCTTTAGTTTTGACGCCGGAGAACTGGCGCAGCGCATCGGCGAGCGCGCGCTTGAGCAGCACCGCCATTTGCTTGGGGTCGCGGTGCGCGCCGCCCAGTGGTTCATTCACGATGCGGTCGATCAAGCCCAGTGCCTTGAGGCGATGCGCGGTCAGGCCCAGCGCTTCAGCAGCCTCTGGCGCTTTGTCTGCGGTTTTCCAGAGAATCGAGGCGCAGCCCTCAGGCGAAATGACGGAATACGTGGCGTACTGCAACATGAGTGTGATGTCGCTCACCGCAATGGCCAGTGCGCCGCCGGAGCCGCCTTCACCGATGATGGTGGTGATGATCGGCACCTTTAGCTCGGCCATGGCGTACAGATTGTGGCCAATCGCTTCAGACTGGCCGCGCTCTTCTGCGTCAATGCCGGGAAACGCGCCGGGCGTATCCACAAACGTAAATACCGGCAGCTCGAATTTTTCGGCCAAGCGCATCAGGCGCAGCGCTTTGCGATAGCCTTCTGGCTTAGGCATGCCAAAGTTGCGCATGCCGCGCTCTTTGGTGTCGCGGCCTTTTTGATGGCCGATCACCATCACGCTGCGGCCGTTAAAGCGCGCCAGCCCGCCGATGATGGCCTTGTCGTCCGCAAATGCGCGGTCGCCATGCAGTTCATGAAAATCGGTAAAGATCTCGGCCACGTAGTCCAGCGTATAAGGCCGCTGGGGGTGCCGCGCCACTTGGCTGACTTGCCAGGGTGAGAGCTTGGCGTACAGATCTTTGGTCAGGCCTTCGCTTTTCTTTTGCAGCCGGCCAATTTCATCGGAGATATCGACTGCGCTTTCATCCTGCACAAAGCGCAGCTCTTCAACTTTTTGCTCGAGTTCAGCAATGGGTTGTTCAAACTCTAAAAAGCTCGTTTTCATCCCGCCTCTTTGTCTGGCTAATAATCGATCGGCCCCGGATCCAAGCTGCGCCACAAATACCATGTGGCTACAGACCGGTACGGTTCCCATGCTTGCGCAATCTGTGTTGCGTCTTGTGCCGTGACTGTCTGCCCGCCATTGTGATGCAGCGCCAGCGCCTTGAGTAAACCCAGGTCCGCCAGCGGCAGCACGTTTGGCCGGAGCAGATTAAATATCAAGACCATCTCCGCTGTCCAGCGCCCAATACCCTTAATTGCTATAAGTTCATTGATTACGGCCTCATCTTCCATAAACCGCCAGCGGCGCGGATTCACGCGACCGTCGGCAAAATGCACCGCGCAGTCCTTGAAATAGTCGGTTTTGCGGTCTGTCAGGCCGCAATTGCGCAATTCTTGCCATTCGATCGCTAAAACAGCCTGTGGCGTGACTGTGGGCAAGGCTGCAACAACCCGCTGCCACACCGCATCCGCCGCGCGGGTAGAGATTTGCTGCCCCACAATCGATCGCACCAGCGTATAAAACGGCGCGCCGCGGCTTTGAATTGCGCCATCGGTGCGTTTGATGATGCGTGCAAGTGCTTTGTCGCGGCGGGACAGATGCTTTTTTGCGTCTTCCCAATAATCCGGTGTTTTTCGTGCAGCCATTAGCTGATGGATTGCGCCGTGGGCAAATTGAGCAGCAGATTATGCGGCTTCATATGCACCACACCGTCTTCATTCATTGCGAGCGCCATGTACACCGGTTTGCCGGCAATGTCTTGACGCTGCTCGTCCATGTTCACAAATTCCAGCTTGAATAAACACACCAGCTGCTTCATGCGGCCGGGCTCCACGCTTTCGCCTTGATACAGCGTGTTGAGAATCGTTGTTGCCGTGCCATCCAGACCAATATGCCAGCGCCACCTGGCATCTTCAATAGTGGAGAGCGGGCGGATGCGGGTTTGCACACCCAGCATGTGGAAAGTCCAGCGCTCCATCACGCGCGCGAGGGCCATCGGGCCGGGGCGGCCGGGTGTCATGGCGATCACTAGGTCATGCTTCTCATCGCGCGAAAAATAACTGGCTGCGTTGTCACGGTCCAGCACGCTTAAGTCCACCGAGCGCGGCATGGTCTGCGCCTCTACCAGCAGGCGGCCCAGGTTACCGAGGCCACCGGTGTCTGCATGCATCTCAATCGTTTCCAGATCGGCGAGCATCACATCTTCGCCCTGCACGTTGGCGCGCTGCTCGCGGAAAAACAGCTCCGCCGCGCGGCAGATCAACCCGGCGGGAATGTCTTGCACGCCTTCAGCCGGCAGCGCTGTGAGCAGGTGGTGGACGATGATGTGGGCGAGTTGCTCAGCAAACATCGGCGGCACCGTCAGGCGGCCAGCCGTTTGCGCTGCGCGGTGGATGTTGAGGTACGCGGCTTCCAGGTTTGGCGCTTCGAGCAGGAAAGTTCTGAACGCGAGAAACAAGTTCCAATTCTCGCGTGCGTCGGTATCTTTGATCGCTGTGACTTCATGCGGCTCGATCACGGCGCGCGGGTTTTTGAGCAATGCTGCATGTACGGCGCGCTCGAAGGGGCATGCTTCCTCCGGCGGCGCGAGTTCTGGGCGGCGCAGATAGGCCCGCAGAAATTCATCCGTGACCACAAGCTGCCCGGCGTCGTTGACGTCGAGCAGATACAGGCCGGAATGCTTCCAGAGTTCTAGCATTTAAAGTGCTTTACGCAGTATTCATGCGGGTTTTGGGGAATTTTTGCTTGGAAAGGCGCATGGATATTGCGTATCTGCGTTCTTAACCTTCGCGCATCACACAAACCGTTCGCGTTGAGCCTGTCGAAACGCATTTGAAACGGTGGACGGCTGCAACCCGTTCCACCCTTCGACAGGCTCAGGGCGAACGGTGGGAGGTTCAAGCCCGCCGCCATTCCGTCTTGCCGCCCGGTTTATCTTCCAGCACGATGCCTTGATCGAGCAGTTCTTTGCGGATGCGGTCGGCTTCGGCGAAGTTTTTGGCGGCTTTGGCTGCGATGCGGGCAGCGATTTTTTGCTCTACTTGCTGAGATTCTGCTTCGAGCGAAGTGGCGCCGTCGAGAGCAAAGGTACCTCCGCTCTGTGAACCGCTTGGTCTGTAATTAGAGGTGAATCGGTCGTCCCAAGTGGCTCTTCCCTGCAAAAACGCAGTTGGCTCCCGCTGCAACACCGCCAGCACCCCACCCAGCCCCTTCAACTGCCCCGCCAGCCGCGCCGACTGCGAGCGGTTTACCTCGCTCGCCAGTTCAAACAGCACCGCCACCGCTTCCGGCGTGTTGAAGTCATCGTCCATCGCGGTCTTGAAGCGCTGCGCATGCGGCTCATTCCAATCAAGCGGCTGGCCATCCGGCGGCACATTTTTAAGCGTGGTGTACAGCCGCGTGAGTGCGCCCTTGGCATCGTCCATATTCTTGTCGGAATAGTTGAACGGGCTGCGGTAGTGGGTGCGCACGAGAAAGTAGCGGACCACCTCGGGGTCGTAGTGCTTGAGCACATCACGGATGGTGAAGAAGTTGCCCAGGCTTTTGGACATCTTCTCGTTGTCCACATTCAAAAAACCGTTGTGCAGCCAGTAGTTGACGAAGGGCTTCCCGGTCGCTGCTTCGGTCTGCGCGATTTCATTTTCGTGGTGGGGAAACTGCAAATCCGTGCCACCACCGTGAATATCAAAGTGCTCGCCCAGAATTGCGCAGCTCATGGCAGAGCATTCGATATGCCAACCCGGCCGACCTGCGCCCCACTTACTGGGCCACTTGGCTTCTGGCGGCTCTTCGGGCTTGGCAGACTTCCACAGCACAAAATCCAGCGGGTCTTGCTTGGTGGTGTCCACTGCAATGCGCTCACCGGCGCGCAGTTCGTCCAGGCTTTTGCCAGAAAGCTTGCCGTAGCCAGGGAATTTGCGCACGGCGTAGTTCACGTCTCCATTACCGGCATGGTAGGCAATGCCTTTTTCTTCAAGCGTGCCGATCATGGCCAGCATTTGCGGCACGTACTCAGTGGCGCGCGGCATCACATCCGGCTTTTGAATGCCTAGCTGCGCCAGATCGTCCATCATCGCTGCGGTCATGCGCGTGGTGAGCGCGGTGATGGTTTCACCGTTTTCCACCGCACGCTTGATGATTTTGTCGTCGATGTCGGTGATGTTCTGCACATACGTGACGGCGTAGCCGCTCGCGCGCAGCCAGCGCTGCACCACGTCAAAAGCCATCATCATGCGCGCGTGGCCGACGTGGCAGTAGTCGTAGATCGTCATGCCGCACACATACATGCCAACTTTGGGTGCGTTGATGGGCCGAAATTCTTCTTTACGCCGGGTGAGCGTGTTATAGATCGTCAACATGAGGTGAGCCTTTTGAAGCGGTTGGCGCGCGGTGCAGGCATGCTGCAGTGCGGATGCGGTGTTGTTGCGACAGTTAGGGGCAACAAAGCTTCATAGCTGGTGTGATTTAAGCGGTGCGCTTGGTAAACTGCTTGCGAGTATATCAATCACTTTGCCATTGCGCTTAAAGCCAATGCAGCAGCAAAAACAAGCGAATCCACACTCATGAAAAACACCTTGATGGCAGCGGCCTTGGCGCTGGCGTTTACATTGCCCGCTGCTGCGCAAGACAGCGACGAAGTGCAGCGCCTGCTACGCTCCGGCAACCTGACAGAGGCGCTGACCAAGGCCGATGCAGCGCTGGCTAAAACGCCTAAAGATGCTCAGTTGCGCTTTTTGAAGGGTTTGATCCTCACCGAGCAAAAAAAGACCAACGAGGCAATTGCCGTCTTTCTCAAACTCACAGAAGACTATCCCGAGCTGCCCGAGCCCTACAACAACCTGGCCGTGATCTACGGCCAGCTGGGCCAGTACGAAAAAGCCCGCGCCGCGCTGGAAATGGCCATCCGCACGCACCCGTCTTACGCCACCGCGCATGAAAACCTGGGCGATGTGTACGCGCGCCTGGCCAGCCAAGCCTACGACAAGGCGCTGCAGCTGGACACCACCAACACCGGTGCGCAAGTCAAACTCGCACTCGTACGCGAGCTGGTCAGCGGCAAAGGCGCGCAAAAACCCACGCTGGTGGCTGCAGCGCCTGCGGCTAAGCCGGCGCTGGCCCCCGTTGCAGCGCCCGCCAAGCCTATGCCTGCAACGCCAACGCCGGCCGCAACGGCCGCGAAGGCGCCGCCCACACCTGCTCCTACACCAGCGCCAACACAGATTGCGCAAGCGCCAAAAGCATCAGCGGTGCCATCGCCCATGCCAGTTGCGAGCCCATCACCGGCGGCCAAACCCACGCCTGCAGCAGCGCCCACGCAGGCACCCGCAGCGGCGGCTGCAGCCGCGCCTTCGGGCGATGCGTCTCATGAAGT
>JBOFGW010000257.1:0-3728 GCA_051649325.1 Burkholderiaceae bacterium
CCCAAGCCAGCGCACGCGACGTGTCTACCCGATCCCATGTGAGTAGGCGCACATTGGCTTCGCGCATGCCCGTGGCGAGCGCCATGCGCGCCATTTGGCGCAGATGTGGCGCAAGTTCCTCCAGCAGCGTGACGGCCTCGGACGGCGTCAACCATACCGGTGGCGTTTCGTCTTCCTTGAGTTTTGCCACGTATGGCACGGCACCGATCCATTCCATCTCGCGTGCGAAGTTCAGCACGCGCAGCAGGCTTGCCATGTAGCGGTTGGTGGTGGCGGGCGCGGCCGGTCGGCCTTGATGACGCACGCCGGGGAGGCTTTTGCGCAGCGCACCGACAATGGCCTTGATGGCGTCGGCGTCGATCGCGCTCAGACGCTTCCCGCGCAAATGCGTAGTGAGGTAGCGCAGATGATCTTTGCGCTGCTCCAAATCGCGCAAGTGATGGTTGTCGGCCAACCAAGCGATCACGGCCTCATCCCAAGTTCGCTGCGGCTTCTCGCCGAGTCTTGTTTGCCGCCAGTGATCGGCGTGAGCCTTGGCGGCGTATTCCTGCGCCTGCGCGCGGTCTGTGGTGCCAGTGCTGCATCGAGCTGGCTTGACACCGGTTGCGCCCCAATCGATCCACCAGATGCCTTTTTTGCCGCGTTGGTAGAGTCGCATCTTTTCCCTTTGATCGTCTGCGTGCGCAGCCACTGTACACAATCGGCCTCAATGAACAACCAGTCGCGGCCGACCTGATAGGCTGGCAAGCCGCGCCGATGCACGCAGTCGGAGATGGTTTCCTCGCTGGTTTTCCAGCGGGCGGCCAACTCGGCTCGGGTGAGTTCAGTCATGCGCGCTCACGCTGCCGGCTCTTCTGCTGGTAGCCGGTGAGTCTTTGCAGCGCGGCGGCGTCGAGGAAAGGGCTCATGGCTTGACTCGCTTAAATTCAATCACCCACACAAACGGATTTTCCTCCCACGACCCGGCGCCGTTCAAAGACTCCCAAAGCCCGGCGTAGGTCTCGACCGGATCAGCCGCGTGGAAGTGCCGCCCCTCGGCATCGGAAACGTAGCCTTGCATGCGTGGATCGAAGTAGACGCCTTCGGCAACGGCGTCAGACTCGCTGATGTCCTGTAATAGCTCCACACGCACGCCGGTAATCTCAAGGGTGATGCGGCTCGCCCAGCGCGGCATGTGAATGCTTGGAACTTTCGCGCCTTTTTTATTTCGATAGTCGTATAACTTGCCCCATGCATCTGCGTCTTCGCGCGTATTGCCTATTTGCAAAAATGCGCCATCCGCTTCGTAGACAACGCCATCAAGACCATGGATCGGCGATTCAAGGTCAAACTGATCCATGATGCCGTAAGTGTCTTGCTCGGCTTCTTCGTCGCTGATTTCATGGGCTCGACAGGCTTCTCTTACCCAAAGCTGATCGCCGGGCCCACCGTACGGGCAAAGGAAAATCTCACCCGTCAATGTATGTCCAATCGCGTTTTGAAAAGGAATCTCAACACCTTTTGAGTTACGCCCTCCGTTCGGGCCGCCCCAGGGCATGACTTCCCATCGGCCTCTAGAGCTGCGTTCCGGCAGATTTACTACTCGCCGAGTCTGCGTTTTTTGCCCAGCAAGAATCGCGCGCACCATCGGCGCGCTGAACAAAATTGGCTTTTCTTTCATTGGGGCCCCCAAGCGCAAGCAATTGATTTTCTTCGACCGTCTCCAGCACGGTCTTGCCGGTGGGTAACAGAATTTGCCCAAAAAACGCGCCTTCAAAGCTCAAGATGCCGCATTCGATCGCTGTCACCTGCCCCTTAATCCAATCGCGCAGGATTGAATAGACGGCCACGCTGGCAATGTTCATAGCCTTGCGCTCATGCTCAACCTTGCTGCATCGCGTGCGATGGGTGTATGGGTTGTGCTTCAACCATGCCGCCGCATAGCCGCGTATGGACGCCTTGACGCTGACATTGCGCGCCTTGTACTCAAACTGCCCGAGCACGCTACCCTCGACTTCATCAGACATGCTGCCGAACTTCGTGCAACCAAAAGCGCGAAGAATCTTTTGCAGGTCGCCTAGGGCCTTTTCTCCGCTGGTCGCGGATGCGTACGGCAAATTCATCTCAAAACCTCCCGCTCATCCATTCTGCGAAAAACCTCGCCAATGCACTCCAAAACATCTGCTGCCGTCGCCGCCTCGATCTGCTGATCGAACACGTTCAGCGCCTCACGTAATACGGTCAGACCAGTGCCACTAAGCCCCCATTTGCCAATCCGCGCGTGGCGCTCAAGCATTTGCATCAGCGCGTTTTGCGCGGCTTTGATAACGAACAGTGCTTCGCTTCCGTAACCGGCCTCGGCCAGCGTGAGCGAGATGTTGACGGTCTGCGCCAAGCAATCGAAATGCTCGCCCACGCCTTGGCCGCTGGTGAGCGCCACCAAAGCCGCATGCGCGTTTAGCGACAACTCGCACGCGGACTCCGGCGCCACCAGTTGGTCGCCGAGCGTCGTGCGCTGGAACGCGGCGATACCTTGGGCGCGCGTCCAGCGGCGTTTGCGGCTTTTTCTCATCTCGACTCAAGACTCAAATGACGGCGCGTAATCTTCCGGGCGCTCAAACGCCAACCGCGTTGGATCGCTCCTATAGCGCCATGTGGATGCGCTGGCGGCTAGGCATTCGCGACCTGCACGGCCACTGTATTCGTCCGCGACGACCGGAATGACGTAACGCTTGGTGCTGCCATCGGGCTCTGGGGTGCTGTTCAACACGTCAAGCAGGGTGAGATCGCCGGCCTGCCACAGCCTAGCTGTCCGAAGGCCTTTTATAGGATGATCTGGTGCGCATTCGTCAATGAGTTTTGCGCCGCATTCTTGCAGGTACCGTTCGTACCCAAAACGCTCAATCATTACGCGCTTTATTTCGCTGTTTTGCTCAGCGTTGATTTTTTGCGCGTTCATCAGTTCTGGGTGTGTGATGATGTAGCTGTGATCTTCGTCAAGACGCGTGCCGTGCCAGTGGTACAGGCTCCAGCCATCGCGCCAGCGATGTGACGGGCCGTCCTCGCAGTGTGGGCGGTTTTGCGCATCGATTTTCAAAATTTCCGGACGATCGCTGACAATGCAAAACTCTTCGTGCATTATGCGGAAGCCGCCCTCAATGGCGCAGCGCTCATAAGATGAGAATGCAGTGTATTGAGGTAGATCCAGGCCAAGCACGTCGCGATATGCTGACAAGTAGCAAACCCACGAGCTCCACATGTTTCCGCCTTGATAAAAACGCCACCATTTCTGCGCGCAATGCAATAAAAACGCGGGGTTAAGACCGTACAGATCTGCAATAAATCTTGCGGTGGCCGCGTAGGTGGCCGCGTAGGTGGCCGCGTCGGTGGCCGCTCTGGTGGCCGCGTAGGTGGCCGCGTCGGTGGCCGCGTCGGTGGCCGCGTCGGTGGCCGCGTAGGTGGCCGCGTCGGTGGCCGCGTCGGTGGCCGCGTAGGTGGCCGCGTAGGTGGCCGCGTAGGTGGCCGCGTCGGTGGCCGCGGCGGTGGCCACGGCGGTGGCCGCGTCGGTGGCCGCGTCGGTGGCCGCGGCGGTGGCCAAGATGGGCCAGGAACCAGTACGCCAGCCAGCCGTCGAGCCGGGTGAGCCACAAGGCGCCACCCACCACAGCGCACGTCGCCGGCCCGGCCAGCGCGACCGCCGCCGACTGCCCCGGGCTCAGCGACCCGATCGGGATGACCGAGAAGCGCCA
>JBOFGW010000258.1:0-6627 GCA_051649325.1 Burkholderiaceae bacterium
CGCCGGCAAGACTTACGAAGAAGGCGGCGCGCTGTGGCTCAAAACCACTGACTACGGCGACGACAAAGACCGCGTGATGAAAAAGTCCGACGGCTCGGGCTACACCTACTTTGTGCCGGACGTGGCCTATCACGTGCGCAAGTTTGAGCGCGGTTTTACGCGGGTGATCAACGTGCAGGGCACCGACCACTTTGGCACCGTGGCGCGCGTGCGTGCCGGCGTGCAGATTGTCAGCGAGCATGAAGGCATGGGCGTGCCCAAAGGCTTTCCAGATTACGTGCTGCACAGCATGGTCAAGGTGATGCGCGGCGGGCAGGAAGTGAAAATCAGTAAGCGCGCCGGCAGCTACGTGACCATGCGCGACCTGATCGACTGGGTAGGCCGCGACGCGGTGCGCTACTTTCTGGTCAGCCGCAAGGCCGACAGCGAGTTTGTGTTTGATCTGGATTTGGCGCTGGCCAAGAGCGATGAAAACCCGGTGTATTACATCCAGTACGCCCACGCCCGCATTTGCTCGGTGTTTGCAGAAAGCGGTTTGACCGAACAGGACGTGCAAAGCGCCGATCTTGCGCCGCTCACGCACCCGCGCGAGTTCAAGTTGATGCAAAAACTCGCACAACTACCCGAAATTCTTGCGCAAGCGGCAACAGAATTGGCACCGCATTCTGTGGCCTACTGGCTGCGTGACTGCGCAGCCGAGTTCCACAGTTACTACAATGAAAAAGAATGCCGCGTGTTGGCAGCGGATGCGCCAACCAAGCGCGCCCGGCTGGCGTTATATGCAGCAACCCGCCAAGTGCTGGCGGCGGGTCTGGCGGTATTGGGGATGAGCGCACCGGTGCGCATGGAGAGAGACGACAAATGAAGTTGCACGCGAAGTTGCACGCAGGTGGCACCAAACAGCAGGGCGGTACGCTGATCGGCATCATCATCGGTCTGGTGATCGGCCTGGCGATTGCGCTTGCCGTATCGCTGTACATGAAGCGCGGCGACATGCCGTTTGTCAAAAAAGAGCCGCCCGCGCCGGTGGCCAAGGCAGAGAGCAGCAAAGATGCAACCGGCAGGCCGGTTCTGCCCGATCCGAATGAATCGCTGTACGCCAAACCATCCACCAGCAACAAGCCGGCGCTGGCCGATGTGGTGCCCGGCAAGTCCGGCGTGCCCGCAGGCACCAACCCCAAAAATCCGCCGCTGATCGACAAGACCACCGGCGACCCGCTGGGCAAGCTCGCGCAGCAGCAAGTGGCCAAGGCTGACGGCACCATGCCCGCAAACCCGGCGCTGCCGCCCGTGAGCGCGGGCACAGCGCCGGCGGCCGGTAGCGGGATTGTCAACCCTAACGGTGATGGCAGCCGCTACCTGATCCAAGCCGGCGCGTATAAGCAGCCAGAAGAAGCCGAGGCGATGCGCGGCAAGCTGGCGATGCTGGGCTTTCAAGCGCAGCTTTCGCAGCGCGAGACCGATGCCGGCGTGCTGCACCGCGTGCGGATCGGCCCGGTGCCGGATTTAGACCGCACCAACAAGATCCGCGCCCAGCTTGCACAGGCCGGGATTGAAAGTTCGATCATCAAGATCAAGTAAAGGCCCGTCCGTAACAATCAGACACAGAAATTCTGACGAATTGCGGGCAAGTACCGATGAGCGGGCAGGCAGCGGCGTCCGCCATGCGGGCACACTAGACGTTAAATGATGAGATTGTTCACGGAGTAGCAACACATGAATCGCTTGACCTCTTGGCTGCTAAAAGCCGCAGCCGCTTCTACCCTGACTGTTGCGGCGTTCGCCGGCAACGCATTTGCCCAAGGCGGCCCGGTCGAAGGCCGCGACTTTACGGTGATCGCTCAGCAACCGACGCAGAGCGCCGGCAAGGTGGAAGTGGTTGAGTTTTTTCAATACGGCTGCATTCACTGCTTCAACCTTGAACCGGTCATGAGCGATTGGGAAAAGAAGCTCCCGAAAGATGTGGTATTGCGCCGCATGCCGCTGTCGTTCGATCCGGGCCGCGTGCAGCATGTGCGCATGTTCTATGTGCTTGAGGCCCTGAACCGCTTGAGCGATCTGCATATGCGCGCCTTCAACGCTATTCATAATGACAAACGCTTTTTGATGACGCCGGAAGATCAGGCCGACTACTTCTCCAAATTTGGCGTGGACAAGACCAAGTACATGGAGCTGTACAACTCCTTCACCGTGCAAACCAAAACACGCGCTGCGCAGCAAATGTTTGTGAATTACAAGATTGAAGCCACTCCCGCCATTGCGGTGGACGGCCGCTACGTTTCTTCGCCCACCGCCGGTGGCGGCCACGCAGAAATGCTGCGCGTTGTGGATGCGTTGATCGACCGCGTGCGCAAAGAAAAAGGGATCAAACCCGCGGCCGCTCCCGCTGCTGCACAACCCGCGGCCGCCAAACCTGCGCCGGCCGCTAAACCCACCGCTGCTGCCGGCAAAAGCTAAACGCCAACTCTCACCTTCAAGGCCCGCAGTGATAGCATCGCTGCGGGTTTTTGCTTTTTGGGCGGGAGAACAACGATGAATGTCCTGATCACCGGCGCCTCCAGCGGCATTGGCGAGGCCTTGGCGCGCGAATTTGCGGCGCGCGGCGCAACACTGGGCTTGATCGCGCGGCGGCAAGCGCTGCTGGATGCGCTGGCCACATCACTGCCCGGCAAGCACTTCACTTACGCCGCTGATGTAAATGATGCTGCCGCCATGCGCGATGCCGGCGCCAAGTTTGACGCAGACTGCGGCGGTGCAGATATTGTGATTGCCAATGCCGGCATCTCCGTGGGCGTGCTGACCGAATACTTTGAAGACCTGGCCGTGTTCAAGGATGTGCTGAACACCAACGTGGTCGCCATGGCCCACACGTTTCACCCGTTCATCGCACCCATGCGCGCACGCAAGCGCGGGCAGCTCGTGGGCATTGCCAGCGTGGCCGGCATCCGCGGCCTGCCGGGCTCTGAGGCGTACTGCGCCAGCAAGGCAGCCGCCATCAGTTACTGCGAAAGCTTGCGGGTGGAGCTGAAAAAGACCGGCATTTCCGTCACCACCATCTGCCCCGGCTTTGTCCGCACACCGCTCACCGCTAAGAACAAATACAGCATGCCGTTTGTGATGGACGTGGAGCCGTTTGCCAAAAAATGTGTGGATGCGATTTTGTCCGGCACCAGTTACCGCGTGGTGCCATGGCAGATGGGCGTTGTGGCCAAGCTCTTGCGCCTGCTGCCCAACTGGGCGTTTGATAAAGCGTTTGGCAATCGGCCCTATAAGCCGCGTAGCGCGGAGTTGAAGCAGCCATAAGCTGCAGACCCTCTGGGTGAGGGCGGGCGCTTGCACACACAGAGAGCAACTCGACGCGATTGCATTGTCCCCTCAATGCGAATGTAATAAAATTACACAAACAAGACGCACAGCACAACGCACAACCCAACAAGGTCCAGCATGTCATTTGCTCTGGTGTTCTTTGGCGGTACCGGCGATCTCACGTGGCGCAAGCTCATGCCCGCGATGTTCCAGGCACACAGGCATGGCGCGGTGCCGCCCGACTGGCGCGTGCTTGCGGTCGCGCGCGAGGCCACCGACAGCGCGCGCTACCGCACCTGGCTCGCAGAGCGCTTTGCCAAGCTGAACTGGGACGAGCCCTACAGCCAAGCCGAGTTGGACGCCTTTGCCGCGCGCGTGGAATACACGCCGCTCGATCTATCCAAGCCCGAAAGTTTTGCGCAACTCAAAGGCTGGGTGGACGCCAAGCCGGCCGACGATGTGATCTTCTACCTCGCCACCACGCCTTACTTGTTCGGCGGCATCTGCCAAGGCCTGGCAGACGTCGGCCTGAACGCGCCGCACATGCGCGTGGTGCTGGAAAAACCGCTCGGGCACGATCTGGACTCTTGCCGCGAGATCAATCAGCTGGTCGCACGCTGCTTCACCGAGCAGCAAACCTTTCGCATCGATCATTATCTGGGCAAACAGTCGGTACAAAACCTCATGGCGCTGCGCTTTGGCAACGCCGTGTTTGAACCATTGTGGCGGCGCGACGTGATCGCCAACGTGCAGATCACCATCAGCGAAGACCTGGGCGTGGAAACGCGCGGCGGCTACTACGACAAAAGCGGCGCTCTGCGCGACATGGTGCAAAACCATCTGCTGCAACTGCTGTGCATCGTGGCCATGGAGCCGCCCGCTATCAATGATGCAGACGCAATCCGCGATGAAAAACTCAAAGTGCTGCGCTGCTTAAAACAATTTACCGCCGCCGATATTGAACGCGACGTGATCCGCGGCCAATACCGCGCCGGCAACAGCGGCGGCCAGGCCGTGCCCGGCTACCTGCAAGAGCAGGGTGTGCCTGCGGGCAGCACGACGGAGACGTTTGTTGCCATCCGCACCGAGATTGAAAACTGGCGCTGGGCCGGCGTGCCGTTTTTCTTACGCACCGGCAAGCGGCTTGCCACGCGCGGCGCAGAGATCGTGATCAACTTTCGCCCCGTGCCGCACCCCATCTTTGACATGCCCGCCAGCGCCAACAACCGCCTGGTGATCCGCCTGCAGCCCGACGATGAAATCGAGCTCAAGCTGCTCGCCAAGGCCAGCAACCGCGCCAAGGCCGAGCAAGGCCGCCTTGTGCCCGTGGCGCTGGATTTGGACTTTCGCGAGACCTTCGGCAAGCAGACCATCGAAGCGTATGAGCGCCTGCTGCGCAAAGTCATCGCCGGCCGGCTTGATCTGTTTGTGCGCGCGGATGAGCAGTACGCCGCGTGGCAATGGGTCACCCCAATTTTGGAAGCCTGGAGCAAAGACACCCAAGGCCCGCGGCCCTACGCGGCTGGATCGTGGGGGCCGCCTGCGGCTAGTGCGATGGCGGCGCGGGACAATACGGCTTGGCCGGAGGAGCAGTAGCTCAGCATCTTCAAGGCGGAGTACGCAATATCCATGCGGGTTTTGGAGCAAAAATCTATGAGAACCCGCATGAATATTGCGTAACCCCCTTCAAATGTCTGACTCCATCATTTACTTGTTTCCGAGCCCTGCGCTGCAGCTCGTTCTGCCTGTTGAATTTCAGCGGTTGGCATTGCCATACGAAGGCTTTCGCGATATTGCTCGGCGGCTGCTTCATGGGTGACCTCGACCGCGGCGTCGTAGTTCGCTCGAATGATGGATTCGATCTCAGCAATGTCCGCGCGAAAGAACTCTTTGCGGCCGTTCACTTTATTCAGGCGACCGGCGGCGAAACGCGCGTGCAACTTGGCTTCCAGCGCGGGGGCGTTGTCAGAAAAAACCATCGCGTGCACATCGAACCAGAACGGAACCGACGCGTCGCCGAGCTCGTCGATGCGCTCCATCGGTTCTAGACGGCGGGTCATGCCGATCTTGTATACACCCTCTCCGAAAGCACCGATGTTCGAGATCACATAGACGTAGCCAGCCTTGGCGTTCTGCTCGCGGTAGTCGATGGCCTTCTCTTCGCTGTCCAGATTAGCCTTGCCTTCTTCAACCTCGGCAATCTTTGCCAAGAGCGTGGCGCGCTCCTCCTCAGTTGCAGCCTTTTCCAGTCGTGTATTGAGGTCTCGTAAAGCAGTCGCAAAGTGTTTGCGCTCCTTGGTGATTTTCTCTCGTGCAGCTCGTATCTCCTGCTCTAGCTTCTGCTGCTCACGCAACTCCTCGCGTGCTCGCTTGGCTTCTTCCTTTTCCTCTTGCTTCTTGACTTGAAATTCGTGCGCTAGGTGCAGCTCGTCGAGCTTAAGGTTCAAGTAGCGTTCCGACATCTGCACGGTCATGACGCGGCCGAGGCGATTGCACGCATCAAACGACTGACGGATGCGTTTTTCGCCCAGTTCGATATTGTCAAACTTAACGTTGTCTACGCAATAGTCGGCCTCATTGTTGAACGAACGAATCACTAGCTTGAGCATATCGTTTACGAGCTTGCGCCCCTCCGCCTTGCTCCCGTTCACAGACCAATCCATGTTTCCGATGGCGGCGTCTCCATTCTTGACCATCGCTTTTTGGCGTTCGCGTACTTTGTCGAGCCGAGTCTTGTACTCATGACTTGCATTCAGCTTGAACTTCGGCTCGTAGAGCGCAAAACTTTCAAGAAGCAGCGTCTCTTCAAAGACGAGGATTTGCCCGCGCAACTCGGACGCCTGATGCGTAAGCGCCGCTACATCTTGCTCCGCGTTCTGGATTGTTTGGCGGATCGCGCCGAGCTTGGCGTTCTCATCTTCGATGTATCTCTGAGTTTCAAGTACATCCATGACGCCGAGCTTCTTGGCGATGGCTTGCATCTGCGCATAGCGCTCCTGAAGCTCTGCTAGCTGCCTCTCGAGGTCCTGGGCCCGCCGCCGGTGTGTTGGACCGTTCAGGTAGTCGCCTAGAGCCATCCACCACCTCCTAGTTGTTGCTTTCTGGAATAGTAGCTTCTAGCAATTGGGGATCGATCAAATTATTTGAGACCGACTATGCAATATCCATGGGAATTCTGAAGCAAAACTGCCTCAAAACCCGCATGAATACTGCGTACTCTAGTTTGAAATATTGAAAAACGTGACAGGCAAACCCTGCGTAGCCACGGGCAATTGCAGCATGCAACCACCCGCCGCTTCGTCGCTTTTGGCGGTGGTGATG
>JBOFGW010000259.1:0-5011 GCA_051649325.1 Burkholderiaceae bacterium
GATCACATCGCGTAGCAGCCAGTTTTTGACGGACAGTTCTTCCGCCACCGGCGAATCCAGCGCCACGCGCGGGCTTTCCAGCGCCACCGCTTGCACGCGGTGGCTCTTGATTGCAGCCAGGAGCCGCGTGGGCTCGGCCACGCGCTCTGGGTTCCAGTCAAAGCCCATGCGGGCGCGTACTTCAAGCGCAGGCTGATTGTCCAGCAGCACCACGTCGCAGGCGATGCCGTGCTCACGCATTTGCTTGACCGATTCCAACGCATCCGCCGCGCTGCCGTAGTGGGCGCGGCTCACCCACGCACCCAGGCCCCACAGCGGCGGCGCGACCGGCTTACCCGTCAGGTTGGTGTAGCTGTTGAGCACGTCGGCCGGTGTGCCGCCAAACAGGAACACATCCAGTGTTTCGCCCTCGGCCTCAATGCCGTAGGCAGATTCTGCGCCCGCTGCACCCACAGCATGACGCTGCGCGCCTTGGCAGACTGTGAGCACGCCCCAGCCGCGCGGGCTCCAGGCCAGCGGCGTCAGGCCGGGCACGACCACGTCGTCTGAAGCAGCGGCATCGGACTTTTGCTGCACCACCGTCTGGCCGCGGCGGCCTAGTGCATCGGCTTGTTCACCCAGGCCATAGACCGCCTGGTCTTCTGGCAAATCAAGCGCAACGCACCAAGCATCACGGCTGGCGTCGTGGCCAAACGCCGGCAGCTTGCTCTGGCCTTTGGCGGCGGATTTGAGGCGCTCGCGCCCGCGGTGGGTAAGCGAAACTGCGAGCGGCTTGCCGGAGATGGTCAGCTCGGTAAAAAACGTTTTGAGCGTGAAGCCGGTCTTGGTCTGCTCGGTGGTGATCTGCTCGGCGGCTTCTTGCTGCGGCACGATCAACCCGTCGCCGGAGTTTTTGCTCTTGACCCCGGCCACGCCAAACGAAAGCCGGAAAATTCCCGGCCCGGGCGACGTCACCGTGAGCGGGCCTGCATCCGTCGTGAACACGACTTGTTCCGGGGTTTGGGACTGAAGTTCTAATTTTTCAAGGCGCGTGAACACGAGTGGGACCTTTGAGCGGGGCGTAAATAGCGTGAACAGCGGGCAGTTCGTCTGGTATGTAAGCGTTTGCTCACAGTGCGATCTTTAGCCAGCCTGTCGTGCGGCGCAAGCTTTTGCGCGCCGCATAGTTTCGTAAGCCCGCAATGATGACAGAAAGCGCTCGTTTTCGAAACTCGCCTGGCAGCTAGGTGCCGCGCCAATGCGCTGATAGGCAAAGCTAAAAAGCACTGTACGCAATATCCATGCGGGTTTTCAGATAAAAATGCTTGAAAAACCGCATGGATATTGCGTAGAGCCATCTTTTCTTCATGTGTAAGAGACGAGCGAGTGCTACGCTTGCTCAATAAGAAAATTCAGGAGACAAGTCCCATGATTGACCGCTTATTGCGCAGCGCTTTACACAGCGCATCGCGCCGCGCTTTGCTCGCACTCACCGCCGCCGGCTTCTATGCATTCGCACTACCGGCCTTCTCACAAGCGGCCTATCCCGCCAAGCCGATCAGAATCGTGGTGCCCTTTGCCGCCGGCGGCACTACCGACATTCTGGCCCGCGCGGTCGGGGCGGAGCTGCAAAAGGCCTGGGGGCAGCCGGTGGTGATCGACAACAAACCCGGCGCGGGCGGCAACATTGGCGCAGATCTTGTGGCCAAAGCGCTGGCTGATGGTTACACGCTCGTGATGGGCACCGTGGGCACGCACGGCATCAACCCCGCGCTGTATCCCAAAATGCCGTATGACGCCAAGCGCGACTTTGCGCCGGTCACGCTTGTGGCCGCGGTGCCCAACGTGCTCGTACTCAATGCCGCGTTTGCCGAAAAGCACCAGATTGCCGACACCGCCGCGTTTGTGCGCCACCTGCGCGCCAACCCCGGCAAGGTGAACATGGCCAGCAGCGGCAACGGCACCAGCATTCATCTGGCGGGCGAGCTGTTCAAGAGCCAGACCAAAACCTTCATGGTGCATTTTCCCTACCGCGGCTCCGCGCCCGCGCTGACAGATTTGGTGGGCGGCAACATGGATGTGATGTTCGACAACTTGCCCAGCAGCATGCCGCACATCAAAAGCGGCAAACTCAAGGCGCTGGCAGTGACATCCAGCAAACCGTCTGCCGCGCTGCCGGGCGTGCCCACCATCGCGCAGGCCGCCGGGCTGCCCAGCTATGAGGCCAGCTCCTGGTTTGGCCTGCTCGCGCCCGCAGGTACGCCTAAAGACATCGTCACCAGATTGTCTGCCGAAGTAAGCAAGGCACTGGCCGCGCCGGAAATACGTGAGAAGCTCATCGCGCAAGGTGCCGAGCCGGTGGGTAATACGCCCGAGCAATTTGCCGCGCATATCGCGGCGGAGATGACCAAATGGGCTGATGTGGTGAAAGCCTCCGGCGCCAAAGTCGACTGAGTACTTACAATTGCGCGCAGTCCATTTTTTAGCCCACCTCTGGAAAGCGCGCCATGGCCGTCAATCTGCTCCCGCCCAACCCTGCTGACATTTTTGCCGTTCCCGGCGTAGAAGTTGGCTTTGCCAAGGCCGGTATCAAAAAATGGGAGCGGCGCGACGTGATGTTGATGCGCCTTGCGCCCGGCACGCGCGTCGCCGGCGTGTTCACGCAAAACGCGTTTGCGGCCGCGCCGGTGCAAGTGTGCCGCATGCATTTGAAGAGCGCTTCCGAAATTCGCGCGCTGATTGTCAACGCGGGCAACGCCAACTGCGGTACCGGTCAGCGCGGTATCGACGCAGCGCTGCGTTCTTGCCAAGCCGTGGCGAAGCATCTGCAATGCGGCGCGGAGCAAGTGCTGCCGTTTTCCACCGGTGTGATTCTGGAACATCTGCCGATTGAAAAGATTGAAGCGGTGCTGCCCGAGGCCGTGGCCTCGCTCACGCAAGACGCATGGTGCGACGCGGCCGCTGCGATCATGACCACCGACACCATCGCCAAAGCCGTGAGCGAACGCGTCACGATTGACGGTACGACGGTCACCGTGACCGGCATCGCCAAAGGCGTAGGCATGCTGCAGCCAAACATGGCCACCATGCTCGCGTATCTGGCCACCGACGCGCGCGTGTCGCAGGCCGCGTTGCAGCAGCTCGTGAAAGAAGTGGCCGACGTATCGTTTAACCGTGTCACGGTGGATGGCGACACGTCCACCAACGACAGCTTTGTCTTGATGGCCACCGGCAAGGCCGGCAACGCAGAAGTGCGCAGCGATAAAGACGCGAGCTACACCGCGCTGCGCGCTGCGTTGATGGGTGTAGCGCAAGAACTCGCCATCAAAATCGCGCGCGATGGTGAAGGCGCAACCAAGCTCATCACCATCGAGGTAGAAAACGCTAAGAGCGCAGGCGAAGCGCACCGCGTCGGCAAATTCATCGCGCACTCGCCACTGGTGAAGACTGCGTTTTTTGCGAGTGATCCGAATCTGGGTCGCCTGATCATGGCTATAGGTAACGCAGTGCCTGATCTTGTCACTGGCAAAGTAAATTTGTGGCTGGGCGATGTGCGCGTGATTGAGTTTGGCGAACGCTCGCCCAGTTACCGCGAAGAAGACGGCGCGCGAGTGATGAAAGAAGCCGAGATCACGGTGAAAGTCGATCTCGCACGCGGCAACGCCGACACGACCGTGTGGACCTGCGATTACAGCTACGACTACGTGAAAATTAATGCGGAATATAGAACGTAGTTGAAAACTCTCTACGCAATATCCATGCGGATTCTGAGGCAAAAGTGGCTCAAAACCCGCATGGATATTGCGTCATCTATTTGATTTGCTCACACTAAATGACGCCTGAACTCGAAAAACGATTGCTTGCGCTGCTGGCACGCGTTGAACCGCTGCTGCCGCAACCGGCCACAGCGCAGAATTGGCAGGCATCGATCGCATTTCGCTGGCGTAAGAAAAACGGCCACGGTTTTCTGCAGCCGGTGGCGCATGTCGGCGTAATCAAACTCGATGACCTGAAGCACATCGACATGCAGCGCGAGCTAGTGGAGCGCAACACGCGCCAGTTTGTCGCCGGCAAACCCGCCAACAACGTGCTGCTGACCGGTGCGCGCGGCACCGGTAAGAGTTCGCTGATCAAGGCATGTTTGAACGCCTATGCCAAGAAAGGGCTGCGGTTGATCGAGGTGGACAAGAGCGATCTGGTCGACTTGCCCGACATCGTAGACCTGCTCGCCGGACGGCCCGAGTGCTTCATTGTTTACTGCGACGACTTGAGTTTTGAAGAAGGCGAAAGCGGCTACAAGGCGCTGAAAAGTGCGCTGGACGGCAGCGTGGCTGCGCAGACGGAGAACGTGCTGATCTACGCCACCAGCAACCGCCGCCACTTGATGCCTGAATACATGCGCGAGAACCTCACCTATCAACACACGGATGACGGCGAAGTGCATCCGGGGGATGTGGTGGAAGAAAAAATTTCGCTGTCCGAGCGTTTTGGTCTATGGGTGAATTTTTACGGCTTTTCGCAGGACGATTATTTGGACATTTGCGCATCTTGGCTCGCGCACTTTGGCGTGGCTGCGAGTGACGCGTCGCACAAAGCTGCGCTGCAGTGGGCGCTGGAGCGCGGCAGCCGCTCCGGCCGCGTGGCGTGGCAGTTTGCGCGGGACTATGTTGGGCGGCAGGGGGCTGCATCGGCCCGCGCTAAGACACTTAAGGGCGGCAAAACTAAATAGGCTCTACGCAATATCCATGCGCTTTCCCAGCCAAAAATGGCTTAAAACCCTCATGGATATTGCGTAGAGCACTTTAAATGCATGACAAACTCTCCTAAAACACCAACTGAAGTGGCTGTTGGCGTGCTGTTCAACGCGCAAGGCCAGGTGCTGTTTGCGCAGCGGCCGGAAGGCAAGCCATATGCGGGCTGGTGGGAGTTTCCGGGCGGCAAGATTGAAGCGGGCGAGAGTGTTGAAGCGGCGCTAGAACGTGAGCTGCAAGAAGAGCTCGGCATTCGTATCCACAGCGCGCGTCGCTGGATC
>JBOFGW010000260.1:0-3493 GCA_051649325.1 Burkholderiaceae bacterium
TTGATTCAGCTTTACATTCCGCTGAATTTTTTGGGTGTGCTGTACCGCGAGATCAAGCAAGCCATTGCAGACATGGAGCGCATGTTCGGCTTGCTGGATGCGAATCTTGAAGTGCAAGACGCGCCGGACGCGCAGCCGCTGCACGTGCGCGGCGGTGCGGTGCGGTTTGAGCATGTCTCGTTCAGCTACGAGAAAGAGCGCGCAATTTTGCATGACGTGAATTTGGAAATTCCTGCAGGCACAAAATGCGCAGTCGTGGGCACAAGCGGCGCGGGCAAGAGTACTCTCGCACGCTTGCTGTTTCGCTTTTATGACGTGAACAGCGGTGGAATCACCGTCGATGGCCAGGACATTCGCAGCGTGACGCAAGAAAGCCTGCGCCGCGCGATTGGCATCGTGCCGCAAGATACCGTGCTGTTCAACGACACCATCGGCTACAACATTGCGTACGGCAAACCCGGCGCGAGCATGGATGAAGTGCAGGCCGCTGCCGTGGCTGCGCAGATCCATGACTTTATTTTGAGCCTGCCGCAAGGCTACGACACCGTGGTGGGCGAGCGCGGCCTGAAGCTTTCCGGCGGCGAAAAACAGCGCGTGGCGATTGCGCGCACGCTGCTGAAGAACCCGCCGATCCTGATTTTTGATGAGGCCACCTCCGCGCTGGATTCACGCACAGAGCAAGCCATCGCCGCGCAGCTCAAAGCGATTTCCACAGACCGCACCACGCTGATCATTGCGCACCGCCTGTCTACCGTGGTCGATGCCGATCAGATTGTGGTGATGGAAGGTGGCCGCGTGATAGAGCGCGGATCGTTTGACGAGCTGATCGCGCGCGATGGCGCGTTTGCGCGCATGTGGGAGCTGCAAAGCGCTGAATCTGCGGAAGAAGAATCAACGGAAGCGCAATAAACTCTTGGTTTAAATGGCTCTTCGCTACAACCCCACCCCCCGCCCTCCCCTGCCCGCAGGGGAGGGGGTATTCGGCCGAATTCGCTGCTGCGGATTCGGATAAGCTCGTATGGAATCCAAGTGGCTTGAAGATTTTGTCACGCTGGCGGAAACGCGCAGCTTTTCCCGTGCGGCGGAGCTGCGCAATGTGACACAGCCCGCCTTTAGCCGCCGCATTCAGGCGCTGGAAGGCTGGGTGGGCGTGGACCTGATTGACCGCACCAGCTACCCCACCAAGCTCACGCCCGCCGGCCAGGTGTTTTATGAGCAGGCGCTGGAAATGCTGGGTTCGATCAACAGCGTGCGCGCCCTGCTGCGCGGCAAACAAACCGCCAGCCCCGACACGATTGCCTTTGCCGTGCCGCACACGCTGGCAATGACGTTTTTTCCGCAGTGGTTGACCGATGTTGAAAAAGGCTTTGGCACCCTTTCCACACGCCTGTCAGCCTTTAACGTGCATGATGCCGTGATGACGCTGGTGGACGGCGGTTGCGACATGGTGATGGTCTACCACCATCCGCGCCAGCCGGTGCATCTGGACCCCGGCCGCTACGACATGCTTACGCTCGGCCTGGAAGTGATGCATCCCTACACCCGCGCGGTGGACGGCAAGCCCGAGCGCGTGCTGCCCGGCACCCGCGCCAATCCCGTGCCGTTCTTGAGCTACACGCAAGGCGCGTATCTGGGCCGCATGGTGGACGTAATGCTCACCGAGCAGCCGCGCCCGGTGCATCTGACCAAAGTATTTGAGACTGACATGGCCGAAGTGCTCAAGATGATGGCGCTGGCCGGCCACGGCGTGGCGTTTCTGCCCGAAAGCGCGGTGCGCCGCGAGCTCAAAGCCAAAACGCTGGCGCAGGCCAGCGACATGGGCATTGAGATGGAGATCCGCCTGATCCGCGAGCGGCCCCAGGCCGGCCGCAACGCCAAGGCCAGCACGCAGGCGTTTTGGGAGTTTGTGGCGAAGCAGGAGACGCAGTAGCGCGGCAGCAGCGCGGCTGGCGGCACGTCAAAGCCAATTTTTGAGCTGTTTTCAGTGCTCTACGCAATATCCATGCGTGTTTTGAGACATTTTTGCTTGAAAAAGCGCATGGATATTGCGTAGAGCACTTTGAGTTCCCTCTCCCTCCCAGGGAGAGGGTTAGGGTGAGGGTCGAATGATGGCGCTGGGGAGTCGTCAGTTTTTTAGGTAACTTCGATGTCGCGGTCAATGCGGGAAAAACATCCTCAGCAAATCAACACCGCACCCTCACCCTACCCTCTCCCTGCGAGGGAAAGGGGTTTTAATCTGCAGCGCGGCTGATTAAAACGGCAGCACCGCATCCGGCTTAGCCGCCGCAATCGCGGTCTTGAACTGCCCCTGAATCCGCGCCAGCGCAGCCGGGTTATCCGCCTCAAAGCGCAATACCACCACCGGCGTGGTATTGGACTGGCGCGCCAGGCCAAATCCATCCGCGTACTCCACCCGGATGCCATCAATCGTCACCACATTCTGCGCGCCATCAAACTTGCCGTTGGCCTGCATGTGCGCGACCACCTGTGTGTTCTCGCCCTCCGCGCACTTGATCTGCAGCTCCGGCGTGCTGCTGGAGTTGGGCAGGCCGTTGAGTAGCGCGGTAATGTCCTGCCCGGCGGCCTTGGCCTTGGACAAAATCTCCAGCAGGCGCGCGGCGGTATACAGCCCATCGTCAAAGCCGTACCAGCGCTCTTTAAAGAACACGTGGCCGCTCATTTCGCCGGCCAGCGGCGCACCGGTTTCCTTGAGCTTGACCTTGAGCAGGCTGTGCCCCGTCTTCCACATCAGCGGCACGCCGCCGGATCGCTTGATGTCCTCCGTCAGCAAGCGGCTGCACTTCACGTCATAGATAATCTGCGCGCCGGGGTTGCGGCTGAGCACGTCTCGCGCGTAGAGCATCATTTGCCGGTCGGGATAAATGATCTGGCCGTCTTTGGTGACCACGCCCAGCCGGTCACCGTCACCGTCAAATGCCAGGCCGATTTCGCAGTCAGTCTCTTTCAGGCACTTGATCAAATCTTGCAAGTTCTCTTCGTGCGCCGGGTCGGGGTGGTGATTGGGAAAGTTGCCATCCACCTCGCAAAACAGCTCGGTCACCTCGCAGCCCAGCTCGCGCATCAGCTTGGGGGCGTAAGCGCCGGGCGCGCCGTTGCCGCAGTCCACCGCTACCTTGATCGGCGTGGCAAGCTTGACGTCGTGCGTGATGCGCTTGCGGTAAGCATCTGCAATGAATTCGGTTTTATAGGTGCCGCGCTGCGCTGCAGGCGCAGGCAGCCCCGCTTCAATCGCCTTGCGCAAGTCCTGCACCGCGTCGCCATACACCGCGTCGCCCGCCAGCACCATTTTCAGGCCGTTGTACTCCGGCGGATTGTGGCTGCCAGTCACCATCACGCCGGTGCCTGGACCCAGGTGGTAAGTCGCCCAATAGACCATGGGCGTAGCCACCATGCCGATATCGATCACGTTCACCCCGGCATCGCGCAGGCCTTCGGTCAGCGCTTCGATCAGCATCGGCCCCGTCAGCCGCCC
>JBOFGW010000261.1:0-19052 GCA_051649325.1 Burkholderiaceae bacterium
GCAACTGCGTCCGCGCCATAAATAGCGGAACCGCCGTCCTTGAGAATTTCGACACGCTCGATTGCGCTAATCGGAATGGCGTTCACGTCAACAGCTGCACCAGCACCAGATCCATCGTGCAACGCATTTACCGGCAACCGACGCCCGTTGAGCAGGATCAGCGTGTTCCGCTCACTGAGACCGCGAATCTGAATATTTGAGCTACCGGACCCTGATGGCGAGTTACCGTTTTGCTCGCCCTGATCATCAATCTCAATCGCCGCAATATTCTTGATCAACTCCGCCACTGTTGTAGCGCCGGTTCTTTCAATATCTTTGCGTGAATAAACTTCCACGGGGGTCGCGCCTTCCGTCTGCACGCGCTTGATTGCGGAGCCGGTGACCTCTACCCGTTCAATTTTCTGAGCATCTTGGGCAAACGCTGAAAGCGGTGTGGCGGACAGAAGACCGCCAAACGCCAAAGCGAGCCCCTGGATGAGTGCTTGTCGTTTCATGTGTGTGTAATCCCCTAGTGGCTACGAGAGAGCTCGGAGGGAAATCCTCCCGAACACGCAAATTTTGACCGATTTGTAACGCAACGTCATCAGCCGTTACATCAACCACAGGTGAAAAGCGCTTGCGCCCATTAATTTGGGGATTGCTTTTCATGAGACTCTAACTAACTCATTGTTTTAACTAGGTTTTTTTACTGATCTTTTAAAATATGATTTTACAATGTAAAATAACGACCTTATGAATTAGCTGGTGCGTTGTATTTTCGCCAACTACATTTGGAATGATTTCCCATTAAGCGACAGATCGTCGTCTCGAAATTCTGTAAATTTCGTTTTTTAAAGCGTGTGCAGCTAGGTCAAGAAGCATTTATTGCGTTTAACGCACAATCGATGCTTTGTTCGATTGAATTTGAAGGCCCTAGTAGCAAATTTCGGCGCAGTTCTACGCGCGCAACCGCGGCACCGCCGCAAGCAGCGTCTTTGTATAAGCATGCTGCGGCGTCTGCAATATCTGCTGCGCCGGCCCGGCTTCGACAATCTTGCCGGCTTGCATGACGGCCACGTCGTGCGCAAAGAATTCGACAACGCCGATGTTGTGGGTGATGAACATGTAGGCGATGCCGAGCTCGTCTTGCAGCCTTTTGAGTAGGTTGAGAATTTGCGCTTGCACTGAAACATCAAGCGCGCTGGTCGGTTCGTCACACACCAGGAGTTTTGGCTCGACCGCGAGCGCACGGGCGATGGCGATGCGTTGGCGCTGACCGCCGGAGAACTCGTGTGGGTAGCGCTCTAGCGCGTCGGGCCGCAGGCCAACTTTTTCTGTGATGGAGGCGATGCGGGCGCGCGCGTCTGCATCGCTCACCTCTGGATGGAGAGCATGCAGCCCTTCGGTCAAAATCTCTGCCACGCGCATGCGTGGGTTAAGCGATGCAAACGGGTCCTGAAAAATAATCTGCACTTGCTTGCGCATCGCTTGCAGCGCGTCACCTTCCAATGCGCCGAGTTCGTTGCCATTGAGCTTGACGCTGCCGCTGATGTGGGCGTTGCCGCGCAGCAGTTGAAGCAGGGCTTTGCCGGTGGTGGTTTTGCCGCAGCCTGATTCGCCCACCAGCGCCAAGGTGCGGCCGGGTTGGATGGAAAAACTCACACCATCAACAGCGCGCACGTGGTCAATAGTTCTGCGCAGCAAGCCTGCGCGGATGGGGTAGTGGACTTTGAGGTCGGTGACTTCGAGCAGGGGCGCTGATGATGGCGATATCGCACCCTCACCCTGCCCTCTCCCGCCCGCGGGAGAGGGTTCAACTACCTGTGGCGACACAGATGCATGGTGTACCGATGCCCCATCCCTATACAGCTCACAGCGCACCCAATGCCCGCTGCCAATTTCACGCAGCGGCGGCGGTGCGGCTTTGCAGGCGTCAAACGCGCGGTCACAGCGGTCAACAAAGCGGCACTGCGTGAATTCTCTGGTGAGTGCGGGCACGGTGCCACGAATAGCGGCAAGCTCGCCGCCGCGCCGGCGCGCATCCGGCAGCGCGGCAAACAGTTTGGCGGCGTAGGGGTGCAGCGGTTTGCCAAAAAACTCGGCAGCGCTGGCCAGCTCGACAATTTCGCCGGCGTACATCAGCGCAACAGTGTGCGCCATTTGCTGCACTACGGCCAGATCGTGCGTGATCAGCAGCATGGCCATGCCCTGCTCTTGCTGCAGTTTTTTGAGCAGATCGAGAATCTGCGCTTGAATGGTCACGTCCAGCGCGGTGGTTGGCTCATCCGCAATCAAAATATCCGGCTCGGCGGCGAGCGCGATCGCGATCATCACGCGCTGCTTTTGGCCGCCGGAGAGTTGAAACGGGTAGTCATCAATGCGCCGCTCGGCATTGGGGATGCCCACGCGCTTGAGCCAGTCAAGCGCTTTGGCGCGCGCGGCGTCACCACGCAATTGCGTGTGCGTTTCAATCGTCTCAACAATTTGTTCGCCCACGCGCAGCACCGGGTTCAAGCTCGTGCCCGGTTCTTGGAAGATCATGCCGACGCGGCCGCCGCGCTCGGCGCGCATGGCGGATTCTGGCAGCGCATTCAAGTCGTGGTGGCCATCGAGCAGCGTCTGGCCGCGCGTGATGCGGCCGTTCTCCGGCAGCAGGCGCATTAGCGCCAGCGCAGTCATGCTTTTGCCGCAGCCGGATTCACCCACCAGCGCGAACGTCTGCCCCTTTGCGATGGCAAAGCGCACGCCGTCCACCGCACGCACAATGCCGGATTCACTGTCCAGCTCGACTTTGAGATCTTTGGCTTCAAGCAGCATGTTTGCTCCTTGAAAACCGTGTTTTTAGGCAGAAAAAAACATGCTCTACGCAGTATTCATGCGCTTTTTCAGCCATTTTTGCCTCAAAACCCGCATGGATATTGCGTAGTCTATTTTGATTATTAGTCATCACAATTGATTTCATACGCTGCGTGCTCCTGCTGCCGCAGCCAGCGGCTTGCGCCTTACGCGGAACTTGCGCACGCGCGGGTCAAACGCCTGCTGCACAGCGTCCGCCACTAAGTTTGCGGCCAGCACCAAGGCCACCATGAAGAAGAACGCGGCCAGAAAGCTCCACCACACCACCGGGTCGCGGCTCATCTCGCTGCGCGCCAGATTGATCATGCCGCCAAAGCTGTTCATGCTCGGGTCAACGCCCACGCCGATGTAAGACAGCACCGCCTCGTACAGCACCAGATCAGAAAACGCGAGCACGGTGCTGATAAGTACCAGATGCGCCACGTTGGGAAATATATGCCGCGCCATGATGCGCCAGTGGCTCACGCCAAACGCGGTGGCGGCTTGCACATAGTCCAGCTCGCGCAGCTTCATTACCTCGCCGCGCACCAGGCGGCATAGAGATGCCCAGCTTGTCAGGCCCAGCACGATGCAGAGCAAGAACAGCTTTGCGTCCGCGCGCTCAAGACTGGTCTGGAAAAACTCGGGGTTCTTGTCAATCCACACCTGCACCATCAACACGCAGGCCGCGATCAACAGCACGTTGGGCACAGAAGACAGTGTGGTGTAGATGTACTGAATCACATCATCCACCCAGCCGCGAAAGTAGCCGGCCATCACACCCAGCACCACGGCAAACGGCAGCGTGGCCACGGTGGTGATGCTGCCAATCACAAACGCGGTGCGGATGCTCTTGAGCGCTTGGTAAAAGATGTTGTTGCCGGTGCGGTCAGTGCCCAGCACGTGATAATGCGCGCCCAGTGTAATGATCGGGCCGGCCAGTAAAAGCAAAATCGTTGCGGTGATCAGCATGGCGCGCAGCGGCAAATCCGTATGGTTGCTTGAAATCAAGCGCCACGCCTGTGGCAGCGTAACGCCGCTCTTACGCGCCAAAGCACCGGCAACAAAAGCGGCAAGCAGCATCGCGGCCAGCGCGCCGCCCACCAAACCGGCGGTGGTGCGCGATGCAACATCGCGGCCCCATTCCTGCTCAGGGTTTTTCAGATGCGCGCCGCCATGTACAAGACGCGGAAAAATACGTTCTACCTTGCCACCCACGTCTTCAGATTCTTTTTGAAAACCGTAAGTCGCCAGCGGCAACGAGTAGCTTCTTTCCCGCATGGCAATCTGGCGCGCGAGCAATACATCCAGCACGCTTTCAGTCTTGGCCGCGTAAGCCACGGCTGCGTTGGCCGGCGCACCGGGCGCGGGCGGCAGCATTGGTCGAAAGTGAATCGAATCCAGCAGCGCAATCACTACAAACACCGCAAGCACCACAGCCGCGCACATCGCCGGCGCGTCTTGCGCCACCTTGCGCCACGACGCACGCAAATTGGGGTTACGGCGCACGTGCAGTGCATACCAAATGGCACCGGCCACCATCAGCCAGATCACAATATCAGTCCAGAGCAGAACGATTTTTGGCATGATTGAGCGCCTAGGCGAGCCGCACGCGCGGATCCGCAAACGTGTAGAGAATGTCGATCAAAATGTAGCTGGCGATATAGAGCACGCTGCCGATAAACACCATCGAGCGCACGATCGCAAAGTCTTGCCCGCCAATGGCATCAATCACATAGCTGCCCAGACCCGGAATGCCAAAGAAGCTCTCCACTACAAGAGCACCCATGAAAACATAGGGCAAGTAAGCGCCGGCGTTGGTAATAATGGGAATCAACGCATTGCGCAGAATGTGCTTGAACAAAATCTGAAACTCACTCAAGCCTTTAGACCGCGCGGTGCGTACATAGTCTTTGCCCACTTCCTCCAGCAGCGTTGCACGATTTAGCCGTGCGTCGCCACCAAGTTTCGCAAGCAAACCGAGGCCCACGGGCATGAGCAAAAACTTCACTACATCAAAACCGCCGGAGAAGCCTGAGATCGGCAACAGCTTGAGCAGTTTGGAAAAGAAATACTGGCCAACGATGTAGTAAAAAAACGCGCTGATCGACAGCATCACCACGCACGCCACCACGCCCCAAAAGTCGATGCTGCTTCCGCGAAACAGCGTGAGCACCAGTGCAAAGCCCACCGTAGCCAACACCGTCAAGATAAACGTGGGCAGCGCCACCAGAAAGCTCGCCCACATGCGCGATTTGATTTCATGGCCGATGTCGCCGCCCGCCTCGCCATCGGCCCGTCCAAAGTTCAGCGCAAACAGCGAAACGGAGCGCTCCCAAAAAATGGTGTCTGTAATCTTTGCCGACCCCTGCGCGCTGTCGTTGAAGTACAGCGGTTTGTCATAGCCGCGCTCCACTTTCCACTTTTCAATTTGGTCGGCTGACACGCGTTTGCCGCCAATGTTTAGGCGCGCCATATCGTCTGGCGTGTTGACTGTAAAGAACAGCGCGAAGGTGAACAGATTGACGCCAAACAAAATCAGCAGACCGTACAGCACACGGCGGACGACATAAGCACCCATGGCTATTCAGCTCCCGCAGAAGACAGCGAAGGCGCGATGCCGGTGGCCGTTTGCCGCCGCCGCCACAGCACCCTGGCGGGCCACGCCAGCAGCGCGAGCAGCGCAAGAATCAGCACCACAGGCCAGACAGTCGGGTTATTCCACTCCTGCTGCGCTTTGGCGCGCTGCTGCGCGTCGATGCGGTAGTACTTGGCCATGTCACGGATCATGATCGACGCTTTGCCGTTGTAGACCCAGGGCGAGAAAGAGCCGGCTGCAAACGGGTAGTAGCCAAAGCTCCACGGCGCGTCTTCTTGCACGATTCTCACCATCTGGTCGATGAGCTTTTGCTTCTCGGGGCCGTCGTCCAAAAACTTGAGCTGCTTGAACAGTTTGTCGTACTCGGGATTTTCATAGTTGATGAGATTGTCACCATCAAACTTCGCGGCAGCGTTGGGGCCGTAGAGCAAGAACAAAAAGTTTTCTGAATCGGGATAGTCTGCCAGCCAGCCACCCAGCGCGAGCTGCAGCGCACCCTTGCGTTTTTTGTCTTGATACTGATTAAAGTCCGTCGCACGGATTTCGAGCTGAATGTTCAGCTTGGCAAGCTGCTTCACGTACCAATCCATCTCGGCCTTGAACTCCGGCGTCAACGCGCGCTGAAAGTCGTAGTTCAGCACCAGCGGTTGCCCGGTCTTTGCGTCGCGTCCGTTGGGGTAGCCGGCTTCTGTCAGCAGCTTTTTCGCCTCGTCCACAGAGCGCCGCTGTGCGCGGCCATCTTTCCAGATATGCGTGACCGGGTTGATCCCTTCCGGCGTGCCGTGTTTGGAACCAAAAATTCCGGGAGGCACCGGGCTATGCCCCGCCTCACCACCTTTAGTCGGAAACACGCGGCCGTACTCTTCCCAGTCCAGCACGATAGAGATGGCCTGGCGCAGCTTGCGGTTTTTAATCTGCCGCTCGGGTGTATCGCCTGTGCCCACCACCGGGTCAAGCATGTTGAAGCCGAAGTACCAAATCGATGTATCCGTGAATTGCGGGAATTTATAGCCGCGTTCGTTAAAGCGCTTTTCCACTTCCGGCGAGTCTGACTTGTCGATGTTCAGCTCAACGCCCCACTCCGGCCGTTCGATCTCGGGAATGTCCAGAAAGCCAGCGAGGTACTTGGCCTTCATCGGCACTTTTTCTTTTTCGCTCAGGTGATAAATGGTGTCGACAAACGGCATCATCTTGCCGCAGTCGTTCAAAAAGCCATTGGCTTTGTCAGTCGCCTCGCCTTCGCAGGGATACGGCTCGCCACGAAAGTTTGGATTGCGCCGCATCACATGGCGCTGATCGCGCTTGTACTCGGTGAGCATGAACGGCCCGGTGCCCACCGGCCAGGTGTTCAAGCTCAGGCCGTTAAACGCAAAACCGGGATTGGCATAAAACTTTTCTGCCTCCCACGGGATTGGCGCAAAGAACATCATCGCCATCCAATACTTCATCTGGGGGTACTTGCCTTTGACCTTCAGGCGGAAGGTGTAGCGGTCGGGCGCGGTCGCGCCTTCCAGCGGGTATTTGCGGAAGTCCAGGAACGGTCGGTCCATGTTGGAGGGGTCTTGACCTTCGCGCAGTTTTTTGTCTTCTGCCTCAATCAGCTCCATGTACTCCTTCAGGCCGACGATGTATTCCGCAAACACGGATGAAATTGGCGCGATGATGCGCGTGGTGGCATGCCGCTTGGTGGCATACACAAAGTCTTCGGCCGTCAGCTCACGCGTGCCCTGCTTTTCAAAATCGAACGGCGTGCGCTTGCCGCGCGTTTGCTCGGGCGTCAGCTCGTGGTACAGATACGCGCCCTTTTCATCCGTGGCAAACGCGGGATGCGGTGCGTACTTAATGCCCTTTTTGATCTTGACGTCGTACACGCTGTAAGCAATCTGTTCGACCGGCGCGTCGTCCGGCAGGCGGTTGCCGCTCTTGTCCAGGTAGTACGGCAGCGGTATTTCTTCTGCCAGCCGCGGAATCAGCTGGAACGGCCGCTTTAAATAGTGATAGCCAAACGGCGCTTCGTAGACCTGATACGTGATGGGCGTTTCGTTGTTTGCATAAGAAGCGGTCGGATCCAAATACTTGGGCGAGCGCTCCTGAAAAGCCGTGAAGATTGCGTTTTCAAGTTCCGCGCCCTTTGGGTGCGGGCTGTTGGCGATGCCGCACGCGGACAAAAACCCCGCCACGCCAATTGCGGCAATCAAAGGACTGCTATGCCATACGTTCACAAGCGATGCCTCCACATCCAGACCAACCGCACTCTTGACGCTGCGCCGGCCTTATTCGGGAAAATTTCTCGATTTTCTTGTTATTGGCGCGCATATTAGCTGAGCGGACGGTAAAAACCATAGAACCTATCTCATATTCAAACACGGTCGCGAGCGGGGTCAAATGCCCGCAGGGCAAGGCGCCGACGAGGCGCGGATGTCGATCCGCAACGAGGAGGCAACGCCGCCATGCGGGCTTTTGACCCCGCTCCCTGCGGGTTGCTGCCTAAACGGGCGTCTGCGGCGTTGCAAACCTTGGCAAGGGGAAGGCCCTTGCCGGCGGCTTGCGCCTTGCATCCATCCCGTTTGGGCAGCAACGCGATCCGCGTTTGCATGTGAGATAGGTTCTATTTTTTGATAGCTTAGCGCGCGGCGCCAATTTGCGGCAGGCCCGGTGCCCGTCATACGCAGAATCGGTGAGACTTGCGGGCCAGCGCTGTTGTTTTATGCGCCGCGTTATGCTGTTGACATGCAAAGTACACAGACAGCACTGACAGATTCGGCGCTGCACCCGCACAGCGCTTTTGCACATGCCGCCCAGCAGATCGCCACGCAGGGGTTTGCTTTTGTGCAGGGAGCGGATGCGGCAGCCGCCCTTGCGCTCAGCAGAGTCGATGCCGCAGACACCGCCGCTTTTCTAGCCAGTTGGCAACGTCTCGAACTTGATACGTTTTTGGCCGACGGAGGCAAGTACCGGCTGCGGCGGCATGATTCACTGATCCAAACTTTCGATCCCCCGGCGCTCACGCCCGTGCCGTACCGGCCGCACTGGCAGCCCAAGCAATACAACACACTGCATGGCGGCATTTTCAGAACCTTTGCGCAGATTGAACCGGCGGTGCTGAGCGGCGCAACCACGCAGTGCATCATCACCGCGCTGGGCGAGCTGTTTGCCAGCCTCATGCCTACGCCGCGCTGGCATGTCGAGGCGCATCAGTTCCGCCTGGATGCGCGCGGCGGTGAGGCGCTGCCCACGCCCGAAGGCGCGCACCGCGATGGCGTGGACTACGTGGCCCTGGTGATGATCGAGCGTGCCGAGGTCACCGGCGCTGTAACCACCATCTACAACGCAGACGAACAAGAGATCGGCCGCACCACGCTCACCACCCGCTGGTCACTCATGCTGCTGGACGATGCACGCGTCACCCACGCCACCACTGCGATTGCCGCCAGCGGCGCGCGCGCCTGGCGTGACACGCTCGTGATCACCTATCGAAAGGACGGGTTTTTGCAGCCAAAAACATAGGTTACGCAATATCCATGCGCATTTTGAGCCAAAAATGGCTGGAAAAGCGCATGGATATTGCGTAGACGACTTTGGAAAAAATGGTCTGCCCGGAACTATGCATTAAAGATAGAGAAGCCTCATGGTCTTCTTGCCCAGGTCGTGCACTCTCGCAACACGCGCGCCGCAGGCCTTCAGCTTGTCTGCTGTCGCGTTTACTAAAGACTCAAACTCGGAACGATCCAAGCTTCCTGATCCGTGCTCTATAGCCAGCCAAAAGCGCATACCACCCGCATCTTCGTCGTCAGCGAGAGCGACCTCGTACTGGACCTTCCCCACGCTCGCGTAGAAATACTGTTCATTAATGTAGTTGGTGGTTTCTCGCTCCTCGAAGTCTAGGGCACCGATGGCTCGAAATGCTGCGACAGCCCCGGGCCGGAGTTCCGTCGCAGCAGCAAAATCGAAGTAGATGTCAGCGTCCATGCGCTATCTCATAAAACGGAAAAAAGCGGAACAGTAGGATCAGATACAAATATCCATGCGCATTCCAAGCCATTTTCGGCTTGGAATGCGCATGGATATTGCGTAGTCTATGGTGAAACTTGGGAGAAAACCATGTTCGTCGGCCACTACAGTGCTGCTTTTGCGGTGAAGGCGGTTCATAAAGATGCGCCGCTGTGGGTGCTGTTTGGCGCGGCGCAGTTGGTGGATATTTTCTGGGCCAGCTTCATTCTCACGGGTGTAGAGCGCGTGCGCATCGTGCCGGGGTTTACTGCGGCCAATCCACTTGATCTGTATTACATGCCGTACACGCACAGCTTGCCGGCGGCGGTGCTCTGGTCACTCGCGGCGGCGTTGCTGTATGTGGTGATCAAGCGGCCGCAGCATCGGCTGGCTGCGGGCGTGGCGATTGCGGTGACGGTGGCGTCGCACTGGGTGCTGGATTGGCTGGTGCATGTGCCGGATTTGCCGCTGTGGGGCAATCAATTCAAAGTCGGGCTGGGGTTGTGGAACCGCTTGTATATCGCCATCGCGCTTGAGCTTGCGCTGCTCGCACTGGGCTTGTGGCTGTACATGCGTTCTACCCGCGCGCGCAGCCGCGCGGGGCGCTTTGCTATGCCGGTCTTTACGCTGGCGATGTGTGTGGTGTGGATCGATAGTCTGTTTGCTCCGCCGCCGTCTTCGGTGATGGTGCTGGGTGTGTCTGCTCTAGCTGCCTATGTGCTGTTTGCCGCCATCGCGGGCTGGCTGGCGCGCTTTCGGGTTTGATGAGCAGCGTTTCTTTATCAATGTGCGCTTGATCCATTAACATGCAGGCATGCCTGATGTTGCCCTGATCCGCCTGAACAACGCGCTCGCGTTGTTTGATGAGTTTGTGCGCAACACCGTCTCGCATCCCGATGCGGCCACGCTGCGCGGGCTGGAAGGGCGCTTTGCCGAGCGGGTGCAGATTCAGCCCAGTTATTGGAGCCAGATCAAAAGCCGTTCGCGCCACATTGGCGAAAAGCTGGCGCGGCAGTTTGAGGCGCGCTGCAACAAGCCACACGGCTGGATGGATATGGAGCACGCGGTGCATCGCATCGAGCCAGCCGAGCATGCGCGCGCTGCAGACGATGATGAGCGCTTTGTCGTCGGCCTGGTGCTCACCTACTACCGGCGCGACCCTAAGCGCGCCAAGGCGCGCCTACTGCAGTTGCTGAGCGAGGCAATGGACGATGACTCACAAAGCAACCCGCAAGATCGCGAGCTGCTGGCTCGCGCAAATGCGGGAGTAGTGCCGCTGAAAAAAGCCCTTGTCAAAAGATAAACAATTCTTTATCATTTGATTCAGTTGAGGTTAGGCAGTCATAGAGGTGTAGTTTTTACCCATTACTCTTTCCGTCACTACTCTTTCCATAACTGTTTGAACCTGTAAATCCAATCAAGATGTTTCCGATCAACCCATTGACCAAAAGGAGCGCCGCGTGAAAAGCAATTCAATCATTCGCACCGCGATGCTGCAGCGTTTGCTGCAGGGCGGCGCTTGCTTGCGCAGTGTCCACGCTCGTGCGTGGGTGCGCGTGTACGCCAGCGCTCCCATGCAAGCACTGACACCCAAAATGGGTTTTGGCTTGGCCGGCGCGGCATTTGGTCTGGCTGGCGGCGCAGTGGGTAATGGCGCTCAAGCATGCAGTTTTGATCCGGAAGTGGTGACTCGACCGAGTTAGCACTGAACCCTCCCCCTATACGGGCCCGGATCGCTACCAAGCATCCGGGCCTTTTGTTTTGGTTTTTTGTTTTTCTTGTTTTTGATTGACCGCAGTTTTTGCCTTGACGGCTTGCCGTAGCGGCCACCGCACCTGAAGGTGGCAAGGCGATTCAGGAAGCAGTTCACCTGCCCCGCAGCTACGGGATGCGTAGCGCGGCACAGCAACAGACCCGGTGAATTGCAAGCGATTGCGTGGCGGCAGATAGCGCCGCGCGCAAGGCCGGACGCCACCGGCACAGGTTGTCATGTGCAGTTTGACGCCGGGTACTTGGATTTGTCTGGCAAGACGGTGCGCACGGGTGGTGCCGTGCGTCTTGCGCCGCGGGGCTACGGCCCTGCGGGTGGCGCATCGCAAGCAGGTCGCACCTGCTGCCACAGGCAAAGCTCAGGTACCGGCGCGGGCCGCAGATGACGATGTTTTTTGAAGTAGAACTTTTTGCACTCATTAGGGGATTGTCATGTTCAAGCAAGCATCATTTGTGGCACAGGCACCGCCACGCGTACCAGCGCCTTCACCAGCGTTGGCCGCGGCGGCACGCAAGGTGGCCGGAGTATTAATCGGGTATGCGCGTGCGCAGCGCAAGCAGGCACGCGCGCAGGCGGCGCCGCGCATTCCAGTGCGCGAATTCGGCACCGTTGTTTTAGGTGGCCAGTTGCTCGGCGCGATCTATGAAGACGGCCAGTTGATCGCCGTCATCCCGGATGTGGAGCGGATGTAATGCCGCGCCCACAACCCTCAACTGCCTTTTCAACTACCGTGCGGCGGCTGGCCTCAACCAGTCGTCGCACGGTGTTGTTTCTGCCTGGTTTAATCAATGCAACTGCTCTAGCCGCGGGTATCATGCGTGCTCATAGGTCTCGTCTTTGCCGCATCCGCTTATGTCTCGTCGTAACGCCGTCCACGTCCGCAACACCTGGTTTCTCTTCCTGATTGGCCTTGCATCGCTTGGCTCTGTCGTGCTTGCGGTGTATCAGCAGCACAGCCTCAAACTCAATCCCTGTCCACTGTGCATCGCGCAGCGCTACCTGTTTATCGGCCTGGGCGTATGTGCGCTGCTGGCCGCGGCATCCAGCCATATGGGCGCGCTGCGGCTGCTGCTTGGCGGGCTTGGCGCGCTGTTTGCCATCGGCGGCATTGGCGTGGCGGTGCGGCACTTGTATGTCAGCGCAAATCCGCTGATTGATTGCGGGCGTGATCGTGTCTCAGAATTTATCAACGGCTTGATGCTGGCCGATATGTACCCCAAAGTCTTCATGGCCTTTGGCGGCTGCGGCGACCAAGTGCCGCCGTTTTTCGGGCTGTCGTATCCCACCTGGGCGCTGATTCTCTTTAGCGTCTCCATGCTCACTCTGTTTGCAGTGCTGATCACCACGCTGCGCGAGCGGCGCTAAAGCATTCTGGTGCTTTTCAAGCACGTTTTCAGGGCATTTACGCAATATCCATGCGGCTTTTCAAGCATTTTTGCCTTGAAAGGCGCATAAAACCTGCGTAGTCGCTTTTCAATTCCACAGCAAAAGTGCTGTGCCGCCGTGCAATGCGCTAACGTTTGTGCCATCATTGCGCGGCGCGACAGGGGCGGCCGGCATTTAGGCCATTGCGCACGATTTCCACTCTTTCAAACCGCATGTCTCAACTGTTCCGCCAGGAAGCGATCGACGCGCAGCGCGACAAGCTGCTGGGCGAAGTGTCGCTTGCGCGGCCGGTGCCGCTGTGGGTGTTTACCGCGCTGGCGCTGGCCTGCGCCGCAGCCACCATTACCTTTGCGCTGACGGGCGAGTTTTCGCGCCGCGAGCGGGTGGAAGGTTTTCTCGCGCTGGACGAAGGTGCGGCGCGGCTCTTGATCCCAGAAACCGGCACGCTGGCACAGCTGCTCGTGCGCGAAGGCCAGAGCGTAGAAGCCGGCGCACCGGTGGCGCGGCTGACCTTTGAAACCACACGCAAGGCCGCCGCGCAGACCAGTGAGCTGGTGCAGCAAGAGATCAGCCAGCGGATTGAAACACTCGCGCGCGAGCAGCGCGAAGCCGGCAGCCTCGCCAATCAACAGGCCGAGCAGTTGCGCCGCCGCATTGCCGATCTGCAAAAGGAAGTGCTGCAAATTGATGGCGAAATCAAGCTGCAGCAGCAACGCGTGGCCAGCGCCGAGCAATTGGCCAAACGCTACAGCGATCTGACCGAAGAAAAATTTGTCTCCGACATCGTGGCCCAGCAGCGCAGAGACGAAGTGCTGGATCAGCGCGTCAAGCTCGAAGCGCTGCGCCGCCAGCGCGCCACGATTGAGCGCGACCTAGGCGCCGCGCGCGCAGAAGAGCCCAGCATTTCCACGCGTGCGCGGGCGCAGATCGAGCAGCTCAAGCGCCAGCAAAGCGAACTTGCGCAAAGCAAGATTGAGGAGCTGGCCGAATCAAAGCGCGAAACCGTGCTGCGCGCACCGTTTGCTGGCGTAGTTACCAACGTTGCGCTCACCCAGGGCCAAAGCGTGATGCCGGATCAATTGCTCGCCACCATCCTGCCGCAGGGCAGTGGTTTGCATGTAGAGCTGCTGGTGCCTACGCGTGCGATTGGTTTTGTGAAACCGGGCAACGTGGTCGAGCTGCGCTATGAAGCGTTTCCGTTTCAGCGCTTTGGCCAATACCGCGGCGTGGTGGAACGCGTGAGCCGCACGGTGTGGAGCCAGGGAGAAAAAGTGGGGCCTTTTGTGGTCAAAGAGCCGGTCTACCGCGTGGATGTCAAGCTCGATCAACAGACCGTGAGCGCACAGGGTCAGGAGTTTCCACTGCGCAGCGGCATGCTCGTAGGCGCAGATATTCTGCTTGAAAAACGCACGGTGTTTGAATGGGTGTTTGAACCGGTACTGCAGCTCAAAGCGCGCTTGTAGCGCGATCAAGATCAAAAACTAAAAAACTTCAATGTTCGGAAACCGCGTTCCCATCATTTTGCAGACCGAAGCGCCCGAGTGCGGGATTGCCTGCGTGGCGATGGTCGCGTCTTACTACGGCTATCGCACTGACTTGTCGGCCATGCGGCTGCGGCTTGCGCCGTCCATGAAAGGCATTACGCTGGCGCACATCAGCGCGATTGCGCAAACGATGAAGATGAGCGCACGCGGCGTGAAGGTGGAGCTTGAGGCGCTGGACCAGCTCAAACTGCCGGCCATTTTGCATTGGGACTTGAACCACTTTGTGGTGCTGGTGAAGGCAAACAGTAAGTCCATCACCGTGCATGATCCTGCGCGCGGCAAACGCGTCATGCCGCTCTCGCGCGCGTCGCGCCACTTCACCGGCGTGGCGATGGAGCTGTCGCCCGCCGAAGGGTTTGCGCGTACTGACGAACGCGAAAAGATCAGCGCCTTCCAATTGATGGGCGCGCTTGGCAGCATGAAGGGCACGATCACACAGATCATGCTGCTGTCGCTCGCGCTGGAAGTGTTTGCAATCGCTGCGCCGTTCTTTCTGCAGATTGTGGTGGACCGCGTGGTGGTCAGCCGCGACCGCGATTTGCTCACGGTGCTGGGCATCGGCTTTGTGCTGCTGGCCTTCATGACCGCGGCAGTGATGGCCGTGCGCGCTTGGCTGGGCGTGTATCTGTCAACGCACCTGAATCTGCGCTTGCTGGATACGCTGTTTTCGCAGCTGCTCAAGCTGCCGCTCGCGTGGTTTGAAAAGCGCCATATCGGCGATATTGTTTCGCGCTTTCGCAGCGTGGATGCGGTGCAGCGCACGCTCTCGCTCACGTTTATCGAGACCATCATGGACGGCCTGATGGTGCTGCTCACGCTCGCGGTGATGACGTGGTACAGCGTGACGCTGACCCTGATCGTGGTGCTGGCCATTCTCCTCTACGGCCTCTCGCGCTGGGCCTTTTTTGGCCCACAGCGCCGCGCCACGGATGAAAAGCTGGTGCACGAGGCGCGCGCCAGCACGCACTTTATCGAGACCATTCGCGGCATGATGGCGCTCAAACTGGGCCGCCGCGAAACCGAGCGGCGCAGCGCTTATCAAAACCTGCTGGTCGAGCAGACCAATGCGGACGTGCGGGTGCAAAATATCGCCATCGCGCACAAGACCGCGTATGCACTGATCTTCGCGCTGGAAAATGTGTTTGTGATCTGGCTGGGTGCGCAAGCAGTGATGGACGGGCAACTGTCCATCGGCATGCTGTACGGCTTCATGCTGTTCAAGCTGCTGCTGATCACGCGCGTGAACAATCTGCTCGATAAGTTCATTGAATTCCGCATGCTCGACTTGCATGCCGAACGCATTGCCGACATTGCGCTGGCCAAGCCAGAATCCTCTGGCACAACCACCGAGTCGCTCGCGCCGCCGCCCAATGCGCCGTTCGTGCTCGAAGGACGTGGCCTCGCCTTTGCTTACGGCATTGAAGGCGCAGTGTTCCGCAATCAGGATTTCATGGTGCGGCCGGGTGAAACGGTGGCGATCGTCGGCCCGTCCGGCGCGGGCAAGACCACGCTGATCAAGGTGCTGGTGGGCTTGCTTGACCGCACCGAAGGCACGCTCACTGCCGCGGGCCGCGACATTCGCGATTGGGATTTGGGCGCCTACCGCAGCAACATTGGTGTGGTGATGCAAGACGATTATTTGTTTGTCGGCAGCATTGAAGACAACATCAGTTTTTTCGACCCGCGGCACAACCCCAAGCGCGTGCGCGAGGCGGCGCGCATCGCCATGATTCATCAGGACATTGAATCGATGCCGATGCAATACAACACCATCGTCGGCAGCCTGGGTGTGGCGCTCTCAGGCGGGCAGAAGCAGCGCGTGCTGCTGGCGCGCGCGCTGTACCGCGGTCCGAAAATCCTGTTTCTGGATGAAACCTTTGATCAGCTCGATCTTGCGCACGAGGCCAAAATCACCACGCTGCTCAAAAGCTTGGGTCTGGGGATTGTGGTGGTCAGCCACCGGCCGGACACCGTGCGCGCGGTGGACCGGGTGATTCATATCGGCCAGGACACCGTCAATCTGCTGCCTGCAGCAACGCCGGCAGGTTGAGGTTAGTAAAGCATCTGAAAATAGAGGATACACAATATCCATGCGGGTTTTCAAGTATTTTTGCCTGAAAACCCGCATGGATATTGCGTACTATGCTCTTTTTGACCGTTGAATAGTGCTTTTAGCAGGGTTTCCGTAAGCGCAACGCCTGTCGGACGCGTACATTCATGCTGAAACTATTCAAGTCGGCTGCACTCTCACTATCCTGTATTTGATCTGTGGCGCGCCCGCGTTGGCAGGGCCCATCTAGGGATTTAGACATGAGCAAACACCCATCACTCTCCGGCCGGGCGACATTTCTAACGCTAGCAGCCACAGCGCTAGTCGCCGGCTTGGCAGGCTGCGGCGGGAATAATGAAGACAACAACGCGCCGCCCGCGGGTGCTGTATCGCCTTCGCCCTCGCCAACCGCTACATCAACACCTACGCCAAGCCCCGGTGCCTACCGACTGAGTTTTGGTGCCAACCCACTCACCGGTACGCTCAAGCAAGGCACGTCGCATGTGGCTTCAGTCGAGTTGACGATTGACCGGCTGCCGCCCGCGCCGTTTCAGCTCACCAAAGGCGTCTTTGTGGAAGGCCCTGGTGTGTTGTCTGCGACCCATCCCGTCTCGATCATCCAAGCGGGCAATAGCGCGGTATACGCAAGCATGCCTACGTCCAACACCCTAGCGGTGAACACGTACAAGGGCGAGCTAACGATCAAGCTGTGCTATGACAACACAGCAGCTTGTACCAATCCGGTAGAAGGATCGCCGTGGCGCCTGCCGTATGACTTTTCTGTGCAGGCCAATCCGCCTGCATCGGCCACGCTGCCGGTGTTTGTGCCTGGGCCGGTGCCAACACCCACGGCTACGCCGACTGCGACGCCGTCGCCCACTGCGACACCCACGCCGACCCGTACCCCCACACCCACACCTACGCCCACGGCAACGCCGACAGCAACGCCATCGCCTTCTCCCAGCCCAACACCCACGCCGCCACCGGCAAACACCGCGCCTACGCTATCCAAATCCGTCTTTCTCACTGGCCTGCAAAACCCGTGGGATATGGCGTTCACACCAGACGGTGTGATGCTCTACACCGAGCGCGGCCGCGGCTTGTCAGTGCGCCGCAGCGACGGCACCAAGGCATTGCTGATCCGCCCGGCAGATATGGTGGTCGAAGGCCAAGGCGGCATGCAAGGCGTGGCGGTTGATCCGCAGTTTGCGACCAATCGCACGATTTACCTGTACTTCTCGTCTAACGCCGGTGGCCGGCGCGACAACCGCGTGGTGCGCTACACAGTCGATACCGGCTACACCGCGCTGGCAAGCCGTACGGATATCGTCACCGGTATCAGCTACAAGCAGGCACCCACGCCGCCCGAACAACTTGATGGTGACGGTGCACACAACGGCGGACGCATCCGCTTCGGCCCGGATGGTCACCTGTACATCACCACCGGTGACACGCATAACGGCTATGTGCCGCAAAGCAAAACCGAGCTAGGTGGCAAGGTGCTGCGTGTAGACCGTGACGGCAACGCCATCGCCGGCAACGCTGCGCCCGCAGGCTTTGATCGCCGCATCTTCGCCTACGGCTTCCGTAACCCGCAGGGCATTACCTTTAGGCCGGGCAGCGGTACACCGTACACCTCGGAACACGGCCCAGGCCATAGCGATGAAGTCACTGCGGTGGTCAATGGTGGCAACGCCGGCTGGGACCCGATCTGCCTGAACAGCGTGGCGTATTGCGGCTATGGTTCGAACCAAGCCAACGGCTCCGCAACGCCAATGACAGATCTGGCCAAGTTTCCAAACGCCATGCGGCCGACCTATAACAACGGCGGCGCTTCTGTAGGCGTTGCCGGCAATGCGTTCTTGTCCGGCAGCCAGTGGAGGCTATGGGACGGCGCGCTGGCCGTGGCCTTTATGGGTGAAGCCAATCGAGGCGGCCACAGAATTGAAATCTTGCGCCTCAACACCGACGGCTCGCTATTGGCCAACACTGCATTGCCGCAAGGCGCCCGCATTCGCGCTGTATTGCAAGGCCCAGACGGTAATTTGTATGCCGCTACAGACGGCAAGGGCGGCGGCGATGAGATTTGGAAGTTGACGCCGCAGTAAAGGCCCGGTTTTAAGGTCTCTACGCAGTATCCATGGTGAACGCGGGGTTTCGGCAGGCACTGCCTGCCGCCGCATGAACGGCAGGCGCTTGCAAGCGCGGGCTCCCTGCGCTCAAGCAAGTATTTGCGCGCCTTTCGAGCCACTTTTGCCCGGAAACGCGCATGGATATTGCGTAGAGCAGGTTTGAAGTGCTGTCATTCCGAGCGCAGCGAGGAATCTACGCTGGACGTTCAACCCTCAACGCCAGACCTAGACCGCTCCTAGCGCTGCGTATCAAACCGCGGATCGGTCTGCCGTCTCAAGGTCTCACTGATCTTCTGCCGCGCCTGGATAAACGGTGACTGGCGCGCCTCCTCCCCCAGAAACTGATCCAAGTCCCCATGCTCGCGCTGCAGGCGCTGCACCAGCGGGATGAACAGATCGGTCAGCTCGGGGTCGAACTGGATGCCGCGCAGGCGCTTGATCTCTTCCAAGGCCTTGAACACCGGCCAGGGTTCTTTATAGGGCCGCTTGTGGGTCAGGGCATCAAATACGTCTGCTAAGGCGGCGATGCGGGCGCCGATGGGGATGCCCCGCCCAATGATGCCATGCGGGTAGCCGGAGCCGTCCCACCATTCGTGGTGGGCGCGGGCAATCTCTTCGGCCATCTGCATGTGGGGGATGTTGCTTTTAGCCAGCAGCTCAGCGCCCACGGTGGTGTGGGTCTGCATGATTTCGCGCTCGGCTTTACTCAAGCGATCCGGCTTGAGCAGGATGCCGTCGGGGATGCCGATCTTGCCGATGTCGTGCA
>JBOFGW010000262.1:0-1695 GCA_051649325.1 Burkholderiaceae bacterium
TAACCATGCGTGATGAATGGATGGCCCCCTCTTGGGCAATCCACCAAGCCGCGATGGATGGGTTTTCCCGTATCAGGCTCAATCGCTGAGCGGGTGGCTTGAGGAAGCACAGGTCGCAGTTACCATGCATCGCCTTTCCATTAATAACGGGCAACCCTAGATCAAACTCTTGGCTACGCCAGAATTTCAGAACATCCTGGACACTTATTCCCGCCTCGGCCAATGGAACGTGCCGTTCAAGCCCTTTCGTGCCACCGCTAGGGCTAGCGCGAATCTTAGCGACGCGATCGGGTTCGTCGGCTCGCATGCCGATCAGGTTGTCCCATTCTTCCCAACCAAGGCTGAGCAGGTAACGAACAGTCGTCAGGATCTTCAGCTCGGCAGTGCAAAAGCGTTCCACTGGGTTCGGCAGGTACTTCCGCTTCTTAATCAGGGCCTCAAAGGGCTCGCCCTTGCGACTGGCTGTCTCAAAGTCAACAACCCGAACGCCGCCGCCGGCGGTGTACTCCAACCAGACGATGGGTATACTCCAGCGCAAGGAGCACTCTCGAACGAATTCCAGCGTTCCCTCTACCTCTTTGCCGGTATTAGCAAAAACGGTCAGGCAGTTATCAGGAAGCTCGCCATTAGATTGAATAACGCGCCACAGCATGTAAGCACTGGTGCGCCCACCGCTGAAACTAATGCAGGTCGGTCCGTCGATTTTGAAGGGGTCGCTCATGATATGTCATTCAAATGCAACATGCCGTTGCGCTCAAAAAGGGATGTGATCGTCAAGCGGCTCAAGATTTCCACGCTGACGGGCCCGCTGCCCAGGCGTGCGCTCAGTCTGGCGTGCTGCAGGCTGCGGCGCTGGAGGGTGCGGCGCTGGGGCCGAGGTTTGAGTTGATTGCCAGTCTGCCCCCTGCCTGCTGCCCAGCAGCTGCATCTCGTGGGCGATGATGTCGGTGGTGTTGCGCTCAACGCCGTCTTGCCCGGTGTACTTGCCGTAGCGAAGCTTGCCTTCAACATAGATGGGCGTGCCTTTTTTGACGTACTCGCCCACGATTTCCGCGAGCTTGTCGAAAAACTGAACCCGATGCCATTCGGTTTGCTCAACCATCTCGCCCGTTTGCCGGTCTTTGCGGCGGCTGCTGGTGGCGATGCTGATGTTGGCAACCGGCTGCCCATTAGGCAAGTAGCGCATTTCAGGGTCGCGGCCACAGTTGCCAACCAGGATGACTTTGTTGACCGATGCCATACTTAAACTTTCAAGATTCAAAACCGGGCGCGTAGTCGCGCCAATCAGCAAAAGCCAGCCGAGTTGGATCGCCGCGCTTGCGCCACATACTCGCGCTAGCTGCGTGGCAGTTGCGGCCAGCGTCACCGTTATATGCTTCTGCGCGAATCGGTATTGTGTAGCGCTTGGTTGTGCCATCTGGCTCCGGTGTGCTATTGAGCATGTCCAGCAGGGTCATTTCGCCAATTCGGTACAAACGGGCTGTTTGCAGCCCTTTAATTGGGTGGTCTGCTGGGCACTCGTCAATGAGTTGGGCGTCTGAATCAGCCAAGTAGCGCTGGTGCCCGAATTTTTCAACCATCATGCGCTTCAGCTCGGCATTGTTTTGCCTGTTGATTGCAGGAACCGTGATGTTGTGGGGCTCCTCAATCACATAAATGAGGTCATCGGGCACGCGCATGCCATGCCAATAATAA
>JBOFGW010000263.1:0-5899 GCA_051649325.1 Burkholderiaceae bacterium
ATCACGCGGAGCGGCGCGGGTTTGTGGGGTATTTGGACTTTCTGGACTATCCCGAAGTGTCGGAACCCGGCATGAACAATTGCCTGTTCTATGGCAATTATGAGTTCATTGAAACGCAGAGCTTTAGCTTTACCAGCAAACGCGATGGCTTGAGGGCTGTCGAGCTGCAGCGCGGCCGCTTGATCAGTGGCGGCGAAGGCTCGCCGCAGCAAATCGCCGATATGGAAAACGCCCTTGAAGATGTGCGCAATGGCCGGGTTTACATGGGCGAATATCACTACAGCCTGGGCATCATGGGCGAATCAATCGATCAGGTGCGTAAGGACATGGCCAGCGCGAGAACGGCGCTGCAGGAGGATATTGGTTACAAAGTGGCGACGATTGACGTGGTGCCTGAATGCGCCCACTTTTCCCAGCTGCCCGGCAATTGGAAGTGGCGGCCGCGCGTGGCCACAATCACGACACGCAATTTTGCGTGCATGGCTCCCATGCACAACTTTGATCTTGGCAAGCGCGATCACAACCCATGGGGCGAGGCGATCGCCATCCTCAACACACCGGCCAAGCAACCTTTCTATCTCAACTTGCATCAGATGGTGCTCGGCAAGAACCGCACCGGGGAAAAAGATCCCGGCAACACCTTTATCTGCGGGATGACTGGCACGGGCAAGTCAGTGCTGCTTGGTTTCATCATGACCTTGCTCACCAAAGTACCCGGCTTGCGCATCTTGTTCTTTGACAAAGACCGCGGCGGTGAACTGTTGATCAGAGCCAACCGCGGCCGCTACCGCCAGTTGCAACGTGGCCAACCGACCGGCTTCAACCCGTTCCAGTGGGAGCCGACCGAAAGCACAGTGAAGTTTGTCGAGCAGTTGGTCATGCAGTGTGCTCGCCGCAGTCCTGACGAAACCCTCACCATCGAGGTAGAGAATCAAATCATCAGCTCGGTGCGGCGGGTATTTGCACAGCCTGAGCGTAAGACCCGTCGCATTAGCGCAATTTTGCAGCATGTAGGCGAAAACGGCGCAGTAGGCGAGCGCCTTGCTAAATGGTGCCGCACGAGAACCCGCGAGGGGTCAAATTCATGGGTGCTGGACAATGAGATGGACACCACCGATTTTTCAGGGGCGTCGGTGTTCGGGTTTGACTACACCGCGTTTCTGGACGACCCCGAGGTCGGGCCGATTATTTTGGCCTACATCCTGGAAGCGGCCAACACAATGATCGACGGTAAGCCGTTCGTCTATGTGATGGAAGAATTCGCCAAGATGGTCTCCTCCAAGGCGCAAACTTTGGTCGAGTTCGCTCGTGACAAGCAGACCACGATTCGCAAGCTCAACGGTCTGGGCATTTTTGTGACGCAAAGCCCCAGTCAAGTCAACCAGTACCCGATTGGCGCAACGCTACGCGAGCAGTGCGTCACGCAGATTTTCTTGCCCAACCCGGCTGCTGCCTATGACGACTACGTGGACGGTTTCAAGTTGACCGAAACCGAGTTTGACACGATCAAGAACCTAGCTGCCGACAGCCGGATGTTTCTGGTCAAGCAGGGCGAGCGCAGCACCGTGTGCGCACTGAACCTCTATGGTTTTGCCGACGAGCTAGAGCTTTTGACCGGAACGCCCGAAAGCGTCGATCTCTGTGAAGCGGTGCGCCGGGAACTTGGCAGCGACGATCCAGACATATGGATTCAACCTTTTTTGGCTCGCCTCAAAGAGCAAAAGAAGGCCGCGAAACGCGCACTGCAAAGTGCCATGGCTTAGGAGCCTGAATCATGATCCATCGCTTAAACACTCAAAACCTTCAACCTGCCTTACTGGTGGTGACTGCTGTATTACTTGTATTCGCGCTGGCCGGCTGCAACAAGCCGGCTCAGCCGGGCACCGCGCAAGACACGAGTGCTGCCGGCCAAGGCGCGGCAGCCGTCCCCAGCCGCCCCGCATCCAGCGACAAATCCAGTGAAGACCTGGCCAAGATCCGTGCCATCAAGGAAGCAGAAGAAGCGCGCACCAAAGCAGCCAATCAGTCCACGCAAGAGTATGCCGACGGTGTACGTAAGGGCGCAGCCGCGCCCGTCCGCGTAATCAAATAGGTACAGGGGCAAGCATGGGCGTAATTGCAGACGTTGAAACCTCCGTGATCTCCAGTTTCACGGCAGTTGCTAACGCCTTTGGCGGTGGCTTGCTGGCCACTTTTCGCCCTGCATTCATCATCGGCTTCACCATCTGGATCACGCTGATTGCGTACGAGGTCGCATTTGGCAAATCGGAAGACGGTTTCACCTACTTACTCACCAAAATAGGCAAGATTTTCTTAATCGGTGTGTTGGCCTTGTACGGATGGCCTGAACTGGCTGAACTGCTCAATGGTGTGAAAGACGGATTCGTTGGCGCCGGCACGATTTCCTCCATTCTGGAGACCTCGTTGGCCAATCCCTACTTTGCCATGTATGAAGGGCTATTTACCTGGGCCGGCTCTGTAATCTCACAAGCCGCATCGGGCTTTGCTGTGATCAACGTCGTCAAAATGTTGATGGTACTTGCATTCGTCGCGTTGCTGGCTCTTGTCTTCCTGTGCTTCGGCATTGTGCTAGCTGTTATTTGCGCCATCGCGATGGCCACTTTCTTGATCGCCAATTCGGTGTTTGTGCTGTTGCTCGCGGTTGGCCCATTTTTCCTGTTGTGCCTGGCATTTCCCTTCATGCAGCGGTTCTTTGAAACCTATATCGGCAATGTCATGACCGCGATTTTGGGCATGGCCTTCGCGGTATTGATGGTGAATTTCATTGCCAGCCTGGTGGGATTCGCAAGCAACGGTGTGCTGTATCCAGCCGCGCCGGATGCAGATACAGCGATTGCAAACATCAAAACCATTCTGGTCTATTTTGCGGCGCAAACGCTCAAGTTGGCGCTGATCACTTACTTGTACTTCAAGATTTTTGACCTCGCGGCGGCGCTGGGCGGTGGCTTGAACATGGGCAATAACCTGGTGGGCGGCGTCCGTTCCATCTTGCGCGACGTGCAGCGCAATGCCGGCGGTCGAGCACTCGCCGGCACAAGCGCGAACACGATTGCGCAAGGCCGCAGCGCCGCGTCAGGGTCTTCGAGCCGCGCCGCACGCGCCAACAGCACGTTTACCGGCATGGCCATGTCGGCCGCAGCGCCCTTGCTGGCCGCGCCCATGCAAGCGGCTTCAGCAGCGATGCGCATGATAGGCGGTGGCGCGGCGAACCTGGGTCGCATCGGTTCGTATGGTGCAGGCCGCGCGGCTGGCAGCATCGGCCGTTTTGCCTACAACCGGCATTCGCAGCACAGCAATCGCATTACCACTAACGGATGAATCTTAACCAGGAGGACGTCATGAATCTTCGCACCGCAGTAATCAGCATTGTCTTTGCAGCTTGCAGCTTGCTCACAGCAGCACCGGCGCAGGCAGGCATACCGGTCTATGACGGAAGTGTGTTTGCGCAGCAGATCCAGCAAGTGATTGCCTGGGGCAAACAGGCCCAGCAGATGGTCGATCAGATCACTCGGCTCCAGCAGCAGTTCCAGCAGCTGCAAACCATGACCAACAAGCTCGACGCTGCGCGCGCACTGGGGAGCATTCTGAATGATCCGTTGATCAAGTCATCGTTGCCCCCTGAAATGCAGAATGCGAGTCAGCTGCTGCTCAACCCGTCCGCCCTGACCACCAACCCGGCCGCCATCAGCAACATCCTGGCGTCCTTCGGCATCACTGCCCCGCTGGGAAATTCTGCAACGAGCAGCAGCGCGGATGCCTTTGGCAAAGCGCAGGCGATCCTAACATCCTCGCAGCAGCGGCAAACCCAGCTGCAAAACTTGGCAACGCGTGTGGACAGTGCGGGGGACGCCAAAGAGTCGCTTGACCTGCTCAATCGCAACACTCTTGAGGTGGCCAATATCAACAATCAATTGGTTCAAACTATCGCGTCGTTGGATAGCGCCCGCCGCGCACAAGAAATGCGCGAGTCCGCCGAATTGCAGGATTTCGCCGCCAAACTCCGGTCCGGCGCTGCGGCACCGATTCGAAACATCCCCTAAGCCTTCAGCCCTCGCAGGTCTTTGACATGAATATCTTTAATCAAGGCGCTAACTGGGAAGCCACGCGCTTTTCAGACTTGCAAAAAAGCGTGAAGTACAGCCGCATCCGTGAATGCCTGTGGGCGCTTTGCCTGCTCGGCTGTATCGGCGCATTGGTGGTGTTGACCCCCCTGCGCAGGACGATTCCGTACGTGGTTAAGCAGGATGTCCAGACGGGGAATCTTGAAGTGCTCCAGCCGTTTGACAACCGGATGATCGGCAAGCAGGAATTGTTGAATAAGTATTGGGCGCGCAAATACGTTACGGCACGTGAGCAATACAACTGGTGGTTCGTAGCCGCTGATTACGACACGATTTCAGCGCTCACGGATCAGCAGATTTTCAAAGAGTATGGCGATCAGTTTCTTGGTGAAAAGGGTTTGGACAAGGTTTTTGGCGACTTTACCGAGCGGCGCGTCAAGATTTTGTCGATTGCCCCTTCCCCTACCACTGAGAACATCATGGTGGTGCGGTTTGAGCGCACCACGATCTCAAAAGGAACGGTTGTCGAAGCGCCGACGGTGTTTCAGGCGAATCTCGCGTTTCGGTACGCGCCAAGCGCATACGCCGCCGAATCGGAATTGATGCGCAATCCGATGGGTTTTCAGGTGTATTCGTACCGGCGTGATGTTGAAGTGCCGGCCAGCACACCCGCGCCGGGTGCAACGCCGGCAGGCGGGGGTTGATGATGTCGCGCAAATTCATTGCCGCATTCGTGCTGGCCAGCTTGGCGGGTTTCGCTGCGCGTGCCGCAGACATTCCCAGTCCCGGCCCAAATGATGCGCGCATCCGCGTGGTCGAGTACAAGGCCAATGAAGTTACTCTTGTCCGAGTTCAGCGTGGTGTCGTGACACGCATCGTCCTGGAGCGCGACGAAAAAATCGAGGTGCCTTCAGTCGGCTTTAGTTCTAACTGCGATTCTGAACGTGATGAATGGTGTGTCCGTGCAGACGTCGGAAGTAACCAGGTTTTTGTACGGCCACGCGATAACGCGCGCAGCAACAATATGGAGCTGCGTACCAACCGGCGCGACTACTCGTTCGTGTTCGCGGTGGCCAGCGATACCAGCGCTGCACTCAAGAACAAGCCCGCGCATGAGCAAGCTTTTTTCCGGGTGGTGTTCAACTACGCTCCGCCCAAGCCCGCCGTCACCGTCGCGCCCGACGTTGCGCGCGCGGCAGCGGTTGATGATCTGCTGCGCCGGGTTGATCGCGCCGCTGCGCGGCCGATTCCGCAGGCGGTCGATCCCGATTACGGCATGTCGCCGGTGCAGCGCTTGCGGGCCGAAGGCGTCCAGGTACGCAATGCCAACTACACCAAACAGGTGCTGGACAAAGGTGCAGACGCAGACCCGGTGATGGTGTTTGATGATGGGCGGTTTACTTATTTCGAGTTTCCCGGTGCCCGCGAGATTCCTGCGGTTTTCGCGCATGGATCGGACGGCGAAGCGACCCGCGTCAATTGGCATATGCGAGATTCTTTCGTGGTGGTGCAGCGCACCGCGCGCAAGTTCACCTTGCGGCTGGGCGATGCGGTGGTCGGTGTATTCAACGAATCGTTCGACCCAACCGGCATCGATACTCCCACGGCGACTGTCTCGCCAGCTGTAGTGCGTGAAATAAAAGGGGGTCTGCAGTGACCAATGATCCAAACATCGCTGCAGCGAACGATGCTGCGCCCGACAATCTGAATGCTATACAGCCCGAAGCGCAGCCGGAGATTGTCTCGGTCAACAAGCAGGGGGGCGCAGACAACAAGCTGGCCAAAGGCGTCTTCTTTTTGGCTATCGGCGCAGTGCT
>JBOFGW010000264.1:0-9276 GCA_051649325.1 Burkholderiaceae bacterium
TCCATTGCCGGCCCGGCCGGCGCGATTGAAGTCGCGCTGGATGCGCCCGAGCATGGGCCAGCGCGCGGCTTTGCTTTGATCGCGCATCCGCATCCGCTGTTTGGCGGCACGATGGACAACAAAGTAGTGACCACACTCGCGCGCGCTGCAAACAGCGTAGGCCTGGCCGCCGTGCGCTTTAACTTCCGCGGTGTAGGCGCAAGCGCGGGCGTGTTTGATGAAGGCGTTGGTGAGACCGCAGATTTTCTTGCGGTGTATGCGTGGGCCAGTGAGCAGATGCCGGGTGGCGCGCGCAAGCTTGCAGGTTTTTCATTTGGCGCGTTTGTTGCCGCGCAAGCGGCGCAGCAGCTGCAGGCAAGCGCGCATCACCACTTGTTTTTGGCCGGTGTCGCAACCAGCCGTTTTGCCGTCCCTGTTGTCGATCCGTCAACAATTGTGGTGCATGGCGAGCTGGATGATGTTGTGCCTTTGGCAAGTGTGATGGACTGGGCACGCCCGCAAGAATTGCCGATCGTTGTAATCCCGGGAGCGAGTCACTTCTTTGATCGTAAATTGTCGTTAATCAAACGACTTGCCGTTGACGCGTTTGCCGCGGAGAGAAACAATTGAAGGCCTGGTAACAAAGTTTTCGTCGGCGGCGTGCGGCCCTAACGTACGCATAAAGGGGTTGTATCTCGATGCTAGACCAAGTGTTCCACAAGACAGTCGCCGGCGTTGCGGAGCTGAATGAAAAAACGCATGGACTCAGTCCAACACAGCGCCGCCTGCTCATCATGCTCGACGGAAAAAAAGCGTTGAAAGACTGCGCACCGTATTTTCGTGAGTCGGATGATCTGCCTGCCATGATCAAAGTGCTCACCGCTCTCAAGTTGATTGAGGGCGGCAACAAAGATCCGTGGCAGACCACCACCATCATTCCGTCTGGCGATGCAACGCCGCAAATCGTTGCTGCGCGCGCCACCACGCAGGCCATGCCGCCGGCCGTGCCGCTGCCGGAGATGATTAAGCGTGCAGTGCGCCACCTCACCGATCAACTCGGCCCGGAAGCAGAAGTCAGCGCAATGCGGATTGAATCAGCCAAAACCTTGGATGCATTCAATGCCGCGCTACGGCCGGCAGTGGATTTGCTTGCCAGCATCAAAGGGCGCGATGCCGGGATCAAGCTGCTTGAAGTGGTTGGCCTGAAAAAGCCTTAAACAGCACGCACAACGCGCCAATTCAGCGCAGGGCCGGCGGGTTTCTATAATTCACGCTTCGTTCTGTTTGCCGGATTCTCCCTTCCATGTTTGAAACTGTCCGTTTACGCGTCGCGGCCACCTTGGCCGCCTGCGCATTGTCTTGCCCCGCGTTTGCACAAAGCGCCATTCCGCAGCCGCCGCTGATTGCGGCCAAGTCTTATGTGGTGCTGGACGCGCTGTCTGGCCAGTTGCTCGCCGCCAGCAATGCCGATCAAAAAGTCGAGCCCGCCTCGCTCACCAAAATGATGACGGCGTATCTGACCTTTCGCGCGCTGAAAGACAAGCGCATCGCGCTTGACCAGAAGGTGAATATTTCGCAGGCCGCGTACAAAGCGATTGGCTCGCGCATGTTTATCGACCCCAAGGTGCCGGTGAGCGTGGGTGAAATGCTCTCGGGCATGATCGTGCAATCGGGTAACGACGCCTCCATCGCCCTGGCCGAAACCGTGGCCGGCACCGAGACGGCCTTTGTCGAGTTGATGAACAAGACCGCGGCCGAGATGGGCCTGAAAAACACGCGCTTTACCAACAGCACCGGCCTGCCCGATCCGCAGCTCATCACCACCGCGGCCGACATGGCCGTGCTGGCGCAGCGCTTGATTGAAGACTTTCCTGCCGAGTACGGCACGTATTACGCGCAGAAAAATTTCACCTACAACAGCATCACGCAAGAAAACCGCAACCGCCTGCTGTGGCTTGACCCCACGGTCGACGGCGTCAAGACCGGCCACACCGAAACCGCCGGCTATTGCCTGGTGGCATCAGGCAAGCGCGCGGCCGCACATGGCGCGCAGCGGCGCGTGGTGGCCGTGGTCATGGGCACCGCCAGCATGGATGCCCGCGTGCAAGAGGCCGGCAAGCTGCTGAACTGGGCCTTCCAAAACTTTGAAGCGGTGCGCGTGGCCGAGGCCGGCAAACCGTTTGCCACGCCGGAGGTGTGGAAGGGCACCGCACCCACCGCGCAGCTGGGCTTTGTGAAAGACGCGTGGGTTGCCGTGCCGCGCGGCGTAGCCGACAAACTCAAAACCGACCTCGTGCGCCCGCAGCCCCTGGTGGCGCCGCTGGCCAAAGGCATGAAGATCGGCACGCTCAAAGTCTCTGCAGACGGCGCCGCGCTGGCGGAACTGCCGGTGCAAGTGCTGGCAGACGTACCCGTGGCTGGCATATTTGGCCGCGCGTGGGACAGCATCCGGCTGTGGTTTAAGTGATATGGTTGCCCGCGTGCGGGCAACCATATCATCCCGAGCGCAGCGAGGGATCTTGTTCGAACTGCTCAAAATTCCGTTCGCGTTGAGCCTGTCGAAACGCATTTGCGATAGGTTCTTCGATTTTCCAGAAAAGTGAGAGGGCTTCGACAGGCTCAGCCCGGACGGGTTGGAGAGTTTCGCAAACCCCGTCTTTCACCACGCAATATCCATGCGCCTTTTGAGCCAAAAATGCCTCAAAACCTGCATGGATATTGCGTACTCACTTCTAAAAATATGCACTAAATGCATGCTGCAACCGCAGCTCGCAGCATCACATGCAAACACAGCATGAACACCACAAATCCCGCGCACGATAATGCGCTCTGCGCATGAAAGGACAAATCTGTATGTGGGACTCCACCTGTTTTCTCAACGGCGACTACCTCAAGCTGCAAGACGCCAAAGTCTCCGTGCTCGACCGCGGTTTTATCTTTGGCGACGGCATTTATGAAGTGGTGCCCGCCTATGCGCGCAAACCGTTTTGTATGGCCGAGCATTTAGCGCGGCTGGCCCGCTCATTGGCCGCCATCGGCATCACCAACCCCTACACCGAAGCGCAGTGGCAAGCGATTGTGGCCAAGCTGATTGCCAGCTCCGATGCGCCGGACCAGTTTGTGTACTTTCAAGTCACGCGCGGCGTGGCCAAGCGCGACCACGCGTTTCCCAAAGACATCAAGCCCACCGTGTTTGCCATGACCACGCCGTTTGCGCCGCCCGCGGGCGAGCTGCTCAGTAAAGGCGTGGCCGCCATCACCACGATCGACAACCGCTGGCTGCGCTGCGAGATCAAAAGCATTGCGCTCTTGGGCAACGTACTTAAGCGGCAAGAAGCGGTGGAAGCCGGCGCGGTAGAAGTAGTGATGTTCCGTGACGGCATGCTCACAGAAGGCTCCGCCTCCAACATCTATATCGTGAAGGATGGCGTGCTGCTCGCGCCGCCCAAGGACCACAAAATTCTCGAAGGCATCCGCTACGGCCTGATGGGCCGCCTCGCGCAAATGGCCGGCGTACCGATGCAGGTGCGTGCCATCAGCAAGGCAGAGGTGCTGGATGCCGATGAAGCGCTGCTCTCCTCCGCCACCAAAGAAGTGCTACCTGTCACGCTGCTGGACGAAAAGCCCGTGGGCCACGGCGCCGCCGCCGGCAAGCCCGGGCCGGTGTGGCAAAAGCTGTTTTTGGCGTATCAGGCGGAGAAGCTGAAGCAGTGTGGAGTGGCGAGCAAGTTGTAGGCTTTTTGCGAGCAAATAAAACGCATCTACGCAATATCCATGCGGGTTTTGGGGCCGAGGTGGCTGGAAAAATCCATGGATATTGCGCTGTTTACTTTGAATTAATCGCGGCAGGCCCTGTCCTCTCGCAGAACGCAATTCGATCATGCACATTGCCATCCTTACCTTCCAGGGCTTCAACGAACTCGATTCTCTGATCGCTTTAGGGGTATTGAATCGAATCAAGAAGCCAGATTGGCGCGTCACGCTCTGCTGCCCGGAACCCGAGGTGACCTCCATGAACGGGGTCACCGTCAAGGCGCAGTCATCGCTTGAAGAAGCTGAGTCTGCCGACGCTGTCATTGTCGGAAGTGGAATCAAAACGCGCGAAGTGGTCGAGGAGCCGGAGCTTCTGTCGCGAATTAAGCTTGATCCTCAAAGGCAACTCATCGCGGCCCAGTGCTCCGGCACTTTGATACTGGCAAAGCTCGGCCTGGTCGCCGGAGTTCCCGCATGCACTGACTTGACCACGAAACCCTGGGTCCAAGAGGCAGGCGTTGAGGTGCTGAACCAACCGTTCTTCGCAAAAGGCAACGTTGCCACTGCTGGAGGCTGCTTTGCGTCGCCCTACCTTGCCGCATGGATTATTGCGCGTACGGAAGGCGTGGACGCGGCCTGGTCCGCTCTTCACTACGTTGCACCGGTGGGTGAGAAGGAGGCCTATGTCTCCAACGCTATGCAAAACATCTCGCCCTACCTACCGCAGCACGCCTAGCATGCGTTAACGAGTAAGACACGAATATCTGGAACCAATCACGCAATATCCATGCGGGTTTTGAGGAAGAAATGGCTGAAAAAGCTCATGAATACTGCGTAGATCAATTCAAATCCTAGTGACTGAATCTAGTTCTCCACCGCAACGGCCAGAGACCGCCTGCAGTATGCTGCCCTGCATCGCGTTAGGCATTACACAAACTTCCACCACCGGCTGCCATCGAGCGCGGGACATCAAACACGGAGACCAAGATGAGCACGACCCCAAACAAGCTGGACAACATGCTCGCCATGTGGAACGAGCGGGATTTAAGCCGCATTCGGGGCCATCTTGAGGCGGCGCTGACGCCGGACGTCACCTTCATTGACCCAACGATCGAAACGCACGGGCTGGACGAGTTTGAAAAGAACGTCCGCGACTTTCGCACCAAGTATCCCCAGGCCAGCATTCGGCGCGCGTCCGCCATTGATTCGCACCACAACCTGCATCGCTACAGCTGGGAGATCACCGTGGAAGGAAAGGTCTTTCTGGTTGGCTATGACGTGGCAGAAACCGTAGAAGACGGCAAGGTCTGCCGGGTTCTGGGCTTCTTTGGCCCGCTGCCCAAGCTGAGCGAGTGACTACGCAGCGTTATTGGAATAATGCACATTCGCTTGTGTTGCGGCTGACTGCGATAGCAGGACTAAGTAGATTTTTTTGAAGCAAACTACGCAATATCCATGCGGGTTTTGGGGCAGAAATGGCTGGAAAAGCTCATGGATATTGCGTGATTGTGGAGTGCGTCTATGGACAACAATGAGGAGCGTCCATTCGTCTCTGTAGGGCATGTTGTCCTTCATACAGATCGCATGCCTGAGTCCCAAAAGTTCGTAGTCGCTTTGGGAATGAGGCCTATCTTCGAAGGCCCCGAGGTTTCTGTATACGAACTGCGAGGCGGAACGCATCTCATACTCATGCGCCAGGAGCGAGTTACGCCTGGTGACGCATCTTTCGATTTGATGGTGGATGATCTGCGCGCAGCGCACAGTCGCTACGCGTCACTCGGACTGGCGCCCTCAGAGATTGAGGCAAGGCCGCACATTGATCACGAGGTGTTTTACTTGACAGACCCAACTGGTCAGAAGATTACGGTGTTCTCTAGTCACGCATCTGGAAAACCCACATGAATGCGTCAATGCGGCCACCACATTTTGTGGGCTGCAATGATGAGGTCTGGCGCGGCTATTTGAAATCAATCACGCAATATCCATGCGGGTTTTGAGGCAAAAATGGCTGAAGAAGCGCTTGAATATTGCGTACATTACTTCTGCTGAATTGTTTTCAAGCGCATTTTTCCCCTTCTTGCTTGTGGGGCGAGTCCATCTAAGCAGTGGCTTGATCGGTCTCAGATTCCGCGGTTGAAAGCCACCAATTAGCGCCGATGCACCATGCCGTGCTGTCCGGTGCGCTGCTCCTGCGAAGTGAACGCACTTCCTTCAGCGATTGACGTTCCAGCGCTGCCGTGAGTGATGCAGAAGTCTTGTCGTCTCTCGCCCCGATGCAGGGAATGAAGGCGGCGCGCGTGAAGGCGTTGGCGCTGTAGCTGTTTGCACCGGTTCTCGTGACTTTGAGCATGACGCCGAACCCTTCGTTTGGCGTGAGCGGAAACACCATGCGACCGCCGACGTTCAGCGCGTCAAGCCATGCTGCTGGAGGATGCGTGGCGCCAGCGTTGACGTAGATGACATCGCAGGCGGGCATGGCAGCGATGTTGGCCGATTCTGCATGAACTGAGACATTGGGAAAGTGGGCCAGGTTGCGCGCGGCGCGAGCAGCAATATCCTGCTCGACCTCAAAGGCATTGACTCGTCCCTGCGAGCCTACCAAAGATGCCAAGATCGCGGTGTAGTAGCCCGTACCAGCTCCGATGTGAACAACAGCCTCCCCTTGCGCAGGCGCGGCTGCGGCGAGGCAGCGCGCGTGGAGCGAGGGTTGGCCATTGTTGATCTTGCGGTCTGTTGCAAGGCCGATCAACGCGTCTTGGTAGAGCACTCTTGGGTCGTCATCAATAGTCGTGACGTAGCCAGAACCAACAAAGAACGGCCAAGGGCCGGGACCTACGTAGTCTTCGCGCGGCACGTTGCTAAACGCCGCGATCAGCCGTTCATCCGATGAACCCGCACCTCGCACGATGAACTCTGCGAAGAATTTGCGGTGTTGTTGAATCGACGGCATTCGGTTGAAGAAATTTGCCCTATTTTTAAGTCATCTACGCAATATCCATGCGGGTTTTGGAGCAAAAGTGCCCCAAAACCCGCATGAAACCTGCGTACTGTGCTTCGAAATGCTACCTAGCCGGCGTAGCCGCCGGTGTTGAAGGCGCGGGCTGGTTGCGTAGGCGCGCGAGTTCTTCATCGGTGATGTAGTCCAGCACTTTGACTACGCGTGTTACGCCGCCTACCTTGCTGGCGGTTTGCGCGGCGCGCTCGCCTTCGGCTTGCGTGACGCGGCCCATCAGAAACACGGCGCCGCGTTCGGTAGTGACTTTGAAGGCGTTGGCCATGATTTGTGCGTCGTCGACAAACGCGGCCTTGACCTTGCCGGTGATGGTGGTGTCTGACAGGCGCGACTGCATGGAGGATGCGCCGGCGATCTCCAGCTCATTGACCACCGCGCTCACGTTTTCTACGCTGCCGGCCATTTGCTCGGCGCGTTGCTTGGCCTCGGGCGTGGGCACTTCTCCGGTGAGCAGCACTTTGCGGTTGTAGGTGGTGACGTTGACGTTTTCCCCCGACATGGCGCGGGAAATATTGCTCTCTGCTTTGAGCTGAATCTGCCGGTCTTCCAGCTGCGTGCCCAGTGTGCGCCGGTCAGTCGCGGCCAGCGTGCCGCCCACCGCGCCGGCAGCAATCAGTGGAAAGCACGCGGTGAGCTGCGTGAGCGCGCCGGCCGATAGCAGGCACAGCAGTGCAAGCTTGGCAACGCGTGTGATGGATGAAGTGGGTGTGACCATGGATGTGCTCCTTGCGAGGAAGTATTGTTCTATGACCGGCAGTCTAACCGCTTGGTGCCCGGGTGCTAAAGATGCTTGTGCGAACGCGGTTACTAGATGTAACGCGGACTTAGCAAAAACCAGAGCCTAGCTCAAACTCAAGAACAACATGCAAATAGAGCTGTCATTCCGGCCCTTCGACAAGCTCAGGACAGGCCGGCCTTTGGCCGAGCCGGAATCCAGGAGATGCCACGCATTCTGGGAGAGTTCCTTGGATCCCGGCCTTCGCCGGGATGACGGCTCACTTTTTTAGACGTTTCAAACACGAGATAGATTCAAAGCCCCGAAACCCTACGCCGCATCAAACGCAGACTTGATCCACTGCGGCGCGGTGTGTTCTGCCATGCCCACCACATCAAAGCGGCAGGCAGGGAGCGCGCCGCGGCGCTGCTGCAGATACTGCGCTGCAGCTTTGGCAATGCGCTGCTGCTTGAGCTGCGTGACGGACGCAGCAGCGTCACCATAGCCGCGGTGATTGCGCGCGCGGACTTCGACAAACACCAAGGTAGCGCCGTCGCGCATGATCAGATCAATCTCGCCGCCCTTGGCGATGAAGTTGCGCGCTTCGAGCTTGAGGCCGTGCTTTTGCAGAAAGCGCAGCGCAGCATCTTCCGCCGCGTCTCCGCGCGCTTTGGTGGTCAAACCGTCTTTGAGTTGCGCCAGCTTGCCGGCGAGCTTTTCGAGCATGTGCTACTGAAGATTCACAATCTGCCCACTACGCACCATCGCCGGCATGGCTTCGCGCTCCACGCGCGCCTGCTGGCCCACGCGCGCGGAGAGCCGGCCGGTGACGCCATCGAGCGAAATATCGGTCTTGCCGTTCATCAGCTCAACACCTAAGCGAAACGCGTCGATGCCAAAGGCGTAGAGGCGCGCATCATCCACTTCTGCACTTTCGCGTGGATACGCCATCACCGCCGGATGATCAGCAGAGAGCTTCCAGGGCATGTCGGAGAAGCGCACGCCATGCAGCTCAACCAAATCCACGTCGCGCCCGGTGTTCAGTTGCGAGGTACCCCAAATCGCCATCTCACGCGGCAAAAAGGGGCGGGACATGCGCGCGGTGCCGGCATCGGTGGCCAGAAACGCCGCGTCAAATCCGCTGCGGGTGCGGCCGCTGAGCATGCTGACGGTGGCCATGTTCACTTCTACCGTTTCCACGGTGCCGCCGGCGCGGGTGAACGCATCCGCAAACCCGGCGGCGATGCGTTTGTACAGCGGCGCGCTGGTCTGCACGATGATGGCGCGGGGCTTTTTGGCGCTGGTGCTGTCGCGCTGTGCAGTGTCAAACGCAAGCGTGCCCAGGCGGCGCGCTTCTGCATCCAGCGACAGTGCAAAGGCCAGTACCGGGCCGCGCAGCACCGCTTGCTCATTGTCCGGCGCGTTCAGCAGCACGGTGGGCCGGGCGATGGATGTTTCCAGCGCCGCGTTCACGCCAGCGCGTGTGAGCGGGCCGATCACCAGGTCTGCATTGCTCACTTGCGCTTGCGTAAAGGCCTCGGCAATTTCTGCAGAGGATTCAGTAGTACCAACAAACTCCAGCTTCCACACCACATCGCCGCTGGCACGCGCGGCTGCGGCGGTAATGCCGGCACGCACGCTGTTGGCCGCTTTTTCAAATGCGGGTGCCTTGGTGGGCAACAGCACGACCGCGCGGCGCTCGCGCGGGTTGGTGTTGACGGGTTTGGACGCTGCTGCTGCGGGCGGGCTTGCTGCAGGTGTTGCGGAAGCCGTGGGCGATGCAGCAGGCGTTGCTGCTGGTATTGCGGCAGGGGAT
>JBOFGW010000265.1:0-5226 GCA_051649325.1 Burkholderiaceae bacterium
CGGCGTAGTTTGCATAAACCCCATACGTATAACTTTGCCCGCTGTTTGCTGGAGCTGCCTGTACAGCAGAATTATCCGCGGCTTTAGCTATCGTCTGCCCGTTCGCGGTGGTGTTTTCCACGGTGATCCCAAACGGCAAACGCGGGCTGGCGAGTGCAAAGTTGAACGACGCGCTGGCCTGGCTGCCCGCTGAGGTAATGCGCACATTCATGTTCGAATACTGGTCCGTTCGGCCATTACGCAGGGCTGACCAACTACCGGTATAAGCGATGTTGCTCGCGTCTTGCCGCGTAAAGGTGAGCGTGCCAGACCATGTTTCCACACCGGTATTGGCGAAGTTCAGACTTAATGCGGTTACCGTGAATGTGCCGCCGTTTAACGCAACGCCCGTGCCTGCAGGCGCCGTCGCCAAGTCTGGAACGGACACATCGCCAGACGAAAAAGTCAGCGGGGTGCCGTTCAGTGAAAAGGCGCAGTTATTGAATGAGTACGTGCGGGCGTTGCCTGTTTTTGCGTAAAGCAGAGATCCGCTTACCGGGCAGTTGTAAGTGCCGGCCGTGTCATTGCCGGAAAGCACCGTAATGCCCGGTGGGAGTGTGACTGCAAGCAACACGAGGTTGATTCGTGTGGTGCCAAGCAGCGCTGCCCAAGCTGGATCAAGATAGTTAGAGGTGTTGATGGTTTTGGTTACTGGAGGAGGGGGTGATGGTGGCGCAGGCGGATCGCCACCGCCGCCACCGCAGGCGGCCAGAACGCTAAGGCCAAAACTGATTGATACAAGCTGAGCGAAGTGCTTCATCGGTTTCTCCTTTTGGGGTACAGCGTTGTTGCCGCTTCGCAATATCCATGCGGGTTTTGGAGCAAAAATGCTTCAAAATCCGCATGGATACTGCGTGGTCTAGTTGCGCTTTTGAACAAAAAGAACGCGGTAGCGGCGGTCAAAGCCGCCACCGCGGGGTTAAGGCAAGGCGAAATCCCAGTACGCCTTGCGAGAGGAGGCCTTCTGTTCAAGGAAAGGCCACACGCCAAAGGCCTGCTTCAGCCCATAAAGCCCAAATTCGAACTGCCGAACTCGCCGATGTTGGGCAGCACCAGCTTCAAGTCGGAATCAGACGTCACACCAAACCAGCGCGCCAGTGTGGCGGCGTACTGATCTACCGAAGTGGTGGGCACGGTGCGGCCGCTGCCGATGTCATCTGCATTGCCAAGCCCCATTTGCGGAAAGCTGCCGTAAAAGCGCTTGCCTTGTACCGCGCCGCCCATAATGAAATGGTGGCCGCCCCAGCCATGGTCTGAGCCGTCGCCATTGCTGGTGAGCGTGCGGCCAAAGTCCGAGGCGGTGAAGGTGGTGACCTGACTCGCCACTTTCAGCGTATTCATCGCTTCGTAGAAATACTTCAATGCGCCTGCCACGCTCGCGTGCAGCAGCGGTTGCTGCTGTAGCTGATTGTCGTGCGTGTCAAAGCCGCCTAGCTGCACAAAAAATACTTGCCGTTTTGCACCCAGAGTGTCGCGCGCGGCGATCATGCGGGCCACGACGCGTAGCTGCGCGGCCAGCGAGTTCTCGGCATCGGGCACGGGCAAATCCGGCACGTTGGCAAGCGCTGCTGCAAGATCCGCATCGGCATTGATGGAACGCGTAGTGACATCGGCCAAATCTTGCGCGAACAAATGCGCGCCGCTGCTCGTGATCAAGCTTTTCATGGCCGCTGACGCTGTGCTGGAGCCAAACAAATTGCCGCTAATGGATGAAATGCGTACTGAGCCAGCAGAACTCAGCTGATACGCTGCCACGGTTTGCCCGGCCAGCCACACCGCACTGCCGCTAATGGAGTTGGCAGTGAAAATTCCGTTGGTGTTGCGGCTGGCAAATAAATCGCCCAAGCGGCCGCCCCAACCATACGATGCCCCTTCTGGCTGGCTGGCCTGCCAAACAGACACTTGATCGTTATGTGAGAACAGCTTGGGCGGCAGCGGAACCGCACCATTCTTGTACTGCGTCGGGCTGGTGGGCACCACCAGCGGGCCGACATTAGCCAGCACGGCAAGTTGGTTTGCGTCCCAGATGCTTTTGAGCGGCGCCAGTTCTTTGGGCAGCGCAAACTTGCGGCCCGCGTTGGCTCCGGTGAGCGCGATCGAAGGCACCAACTCCAGCGACTCACCGCTTGGCCCCACCATGTCAGCCAGTGCACGAGCAATCGTGGGCCGGGCATTTCTGTACGCGTCGTAGTTGGCCGTATCAAACGGGATGATGGTGTTGTTGTGATCATTGGCGCCATTTAAGAACACGCATACCAGCGCTTTGTAGTCGGTCGCGGTTTGTGCGGCTGCCGCGCCAATGCCGGCCATGTTCAGCGCAAACGGCGCAGCTGCACCAGCGACCGAAAGCTGGCTGGCGGTCTGCAAAAATTTGCGGCGCGAAGCATTTAACTGTGTCATTTTGTGTGCTCCTTAGTTTTGCACCAGATATTCGGGCGCGGCCATGGTCATGAAAATCGCTAGCCGCACGCGGTTGAGTTTGCCGGCGTCATCGGCAGCGGCAACCGAGGCCACTGAATCACGGATCAATGTGCGCGCGCTGCTAGAAAGGCTGTTGCCCGTGAGCATTAAGTTAATGCGGTCCACCAAGGCATCGGGATTGGTTGCTACTGCAAGCTCACCGCTGTAATCGGCCTGGATATTGCGAGCGCCTCCGGCAGGTTCTGCGGTGCCTGCGCCTAACGTCAAGACGCTGCGCATAAAGTTCAGGTAGCCAGCCACAGAGGTTTCCGTGGTGATCTGTGCCTCCGGCACTACCAGCGCCTGCGCACCTGATTTGGTGTTAGGCGGTACATATCCGGGGCGGTAGAAATTGAAAACTGAGGGTGACCACATGGGTGATTGGGCCAGTTCATTGGCCGGATTCTCTGTTGGCCCTAACCGAAAACCGCTCGCTGAAGTGGCGTTAAAAGAGCGCATCCAGTTCACCAGGCGCACCGCGGGCTCGCGCAGCTTGCCTGCGCGGGCTGTACGCGCTGCGTCGCTACGCGCTTCAGTATCCAGCAGCACGGCCTTGAGCACGGCTTTCAGATCGCCGCGCACACCTTTGCCATTGTCATTGAAAGCCGTGGCCACGCGCGCTACGTACGCGGGCGAAGGGTTGCTGCTGACAAACCGCTGGATCAGTTGTTTGCCGATGAACGGCCCGACGTTGGGGTGGTTGAACAACGTATCCAGCGCGATCTTCAAGTCTCCCATGCCATCCGGTGTGCTGCTGGCCGGTATCGTGACGCCTAAAAACTTCTTCTCGCTGGTGGAGTGAAACTGTGGATACACCTCCATCGGCGTGCGCTGTGCCGGGAGGTCACGCTTTTGTCCAGGGTATGAGCGAAAGCGCTGCGCCGATTTGTCCGGCCCGGCCCACGAAAATCCGGTAAACACTTTGGCCAAACCTGCAATATCTGCGTTGGTGTAGGTTTCGATGGGCTTGCCGTTGCCATCCTGCTTGAGCGTGCCATCCATATTGAGTTGGTACAAGCCAATGGAGAATAGCTGCATGATCTCGCGCGCATAGTTCTCATCGGGCAGGCGGCCAGTGGCCGGGTCTTCCTTCATATTGCCGCGATGGGACAAATAAATGCCCATTGCGGGATGAAGCGATACGTCTTCCAGCAGCTTGCGGTAGTTGCCAAAGGCGTTAGCGCCCAGCATGTCCACATAGGATGGCGGTCCGGAGGGAAAGTTACGAATATTGCTTTCAAAAGAGACCACGAAAATTTGCGAGAGGGCGTAGGCCATGCGCTGGCGCAATTGATCAGGCCCTGTAGCAAAGCTGCGCCACAGGCTGTAGGTCATGGGTAGTGGGCCAAGGTTGTCGTCAGGCCCGATGTTGGCTAGCGCTTGGTCGATCACCGGGGCATGCAAGGTTTGCGGGACCGCGATCTGCGCGTCAAACCAGGCATCTAAGGTCGAGTTGGTGAGCGCGGTGATCTCGCTCATCTTGGCGCCAAAGGTGGCGTGGCCCAAGAACCGCGCTGCCTCGGCTGCCGTGGGCTTAGCGCCAGTGGGCGAAGGTGAAGGCGTTGCCGTTGGTGTAGGCGAGGGCGTCGCAGTAGGCGTTGCGCTTGGTGTCGCAGTGGGGGTTGGTGTGGGCGTTGCTCCAGGCGTAGGTGATGCGGTAGGGGTTGCGCTGGGCGTTGGCGTTGGGTTGATGCCCGCAGGTGGCGCAGATGCATCACCATCGCCGCCGCCGCAAGCAGCCAGCGCAGCTGAAGCCAAGCCACCCAATATAAAGGTGCGCTTCGCAGTTGGCGCAGCGCTTGGGCGCGTGCCTGTATCGCGTGCGGCCGGTTCTGCGGTCTGTGGCAGCGCCGCCTTGGACGCGTGTTGTTCCGTACTCATCATAAGCCCTCGAAAGTCAATGTTTGACAATGTGCGTAACGCACATTCAATGTATTACCGGGTTCGCAGTTAGTGCAATCCCTTTGATGGGTGGTGGTAGCAAAAGATGTAACCAAAAATGTTTTGCGCTGCTACGCCGCGCATACCTAAAATCAGGCAAAATGGGCGAATTGCACTTTTTGTGTTGAACTTTTCCCGCGTGAGCCAACCCAATTCACAGCAAAGCGAAGTACTGCAAGCACTTGAGGCGATTCTGGAGCCGCTTGCAGGGCTTTTGCTGTCCAATGAAATCCGCTACGGCCAAGCCGAAGAGTTGTTGAAAATGGCTTTTGTGCGTGCCAGCGCGCGGGCGTTTGCCGCGCAGGAAAAGCTGCCTTCGGTGACCACTGTGAGTGTTGCCACCGGTATCCGGCGGCGCGAGGTCAAGCGGTTGGTGGATCAACCGTGGACGGGTGCTGCGCCCAAGATTGCGCCAGCCATCCAGGCGCGGCTGCGCTGGGCGACTGATCCGCGCTTTTTGGATAAAAAGGGCCAGCCGCGCGCGCTTGCGCGCAGCGCTGCAGAGGGCCGTGCCAGTTTTGCCGACTTGGCTGCGGCAACCTCTAAAGACGTGCATCCCAAGGCGTTGCTGGATGAACTGCTGCGCATTGGCGCGGTGCACGAGCATGCGGGCGAGGTGGTGCTTAAGTATCCGTTTAAAGCACCCAACCGTCGCCGTGATGAAGTGCTGCGTGCCAGCAGCATGAACGTAGCTGATCATCTTTCAGCCTTGTTGATCAACATCTTGTCTGAGCAGCCACCACTGCTTGAACGTGCGATCTTCGCCGATGGATTGACGCAAGCCTC
>JBOFGW010000266.1:0-2947 GCA_051649325.1 Burkholderiaceae bacterium
AATTGGTGCTGCGGTGCGTGCTGCGCCAGCCAAGCTGCAGATTCTGAAAGGGCTTGGACCGCATCACGATGCAAGTAGGCGCAGTTCAGTTGCCCATACAAATCGCGCTGCGCAAAGTTGTTGGCGCTTGCGTAGCGCAAATCAACTGCGATACCCGCGACGCTTGAGAGCGGCGCAAAGTCGGGGTGCGTGGCAATGTCTTCGGCGCGCATGGGTTACCGGCGGAACACGTTTTCAAAGTCCATACCACCGCTAGGCGAAAGCTTGAAACCTTGCACGTCGCGCAGCATCGGCACGTAGATGGTGGAGTGCGCAATCGTGATCCACGGCCGTTCACGCTTGAAGATTTCCTGCGCTTTTTCATATAGCACCGCGCGCCGCGCAGCGTCTGCCGTGCCGCGTGCTTCATCGACCAGCTTGTCGAACTCGGCATTGCAGAATTTGTAGCCTCCAGGGTCGACATTGCACATCAGGTTGGGGGACAAAAAATCGTCAGCATCGCCCGTGTCGCCTGACCAACCACTCATGTACACATCGTGCTCGCCCTGCTTGGTGCGCTTGAGATACTCGCCCCACTCATAGGTTTTGATATTCGCCTTCACGCCAATGCGCGCCCAGTCTTGCTGGATGAGCTGCGCCATCAACTGGCCGTTGGGGTTGGTGGGCCGCGCCACAGGCAGCGCCCACAAGTCCAGCTCAAAGCCATTCGCGTAGCCGGCCTGCACGAGCAGTTGCTTGGCGCGCTGCGGGTCGTACTCGTTCTTGAGATTCTTGTTGTAGCCGGGAATCACCGGCGGAAAGGCGCTCACAGCCTGAATTGCATCACCACGCGGAAACAGCGCCTTGAAAATCGCATTGCGATCCACCGCGATGTCCAGCGCTTCGCGCACCTCGCGCTTGCTCGTAATCTCGCGCTTCATGTTGAAGGCGAGGTACGAAATGTTCAGCGCCTGCGTTTGCGCAAGCACAATGTTCTCGCGCTTTTTGATGGGGCCGATATCGATATCGCGCACCGGCGCGGTGATGTGGCATTCGCCGGCCAGCAGCTTTTGCACCCGCACACTCGGCTCGCGCGCGATGGCAAAGATCAGGCGCTGGGATTGCTGTGGCGTGCCCCAGTAGTCCGGGTTGGCTTCCATGCGCACTGCTTCATCTTTTTTGTAGCTGCGAAAGCGGTACGGCCCGGTGCCCACCGGGTAGTTGTTGATGCTGCTGGCCTTGCCCTGCGCGAGCAACTGCTCTGCATATTCTGCTGAATGGATGCCGGCAAATGCAAATGCAAAGTAGCTCACAAAAGTGACGTTGGGGCTGGCGAGCGTGAATCGCACCGTTTGTGAATCCAGCTTCTCTAGCTTCTGGATCATCTCTGCAAGGCCCAGGCCCTGCGGATACACAAACAGCGCCGGAAACGCGGCGTTGTACGGATGCTTGGGATTGATAAAGCGGCCAAAGGTAAACAGCACATCGTCTGCGCTGAATTCACGCGTGGGCTTGAAGTACGGTGTGGTGTGAAACTTCACACCCTTGCGCAGCGTGAACGTGAACACCCGCGCGTCGGGCGATACGGTCCACGCTGTCGCAAGCATGGGCACCAGCTTGGTTGAGCCGCGTTCAAATCCCACCAGTCCTTGGAACATTTGCGCGGTCACATTGCCGGTGCCCGCGGTGTCCCACAGCCCCGGGTCAAAGCCTTCGGGGCTGGAGTCGGCGCAGTACACGAGTGGTTTGGCAATAGCACTCTGCTGTGCAAATGCCACAGCGCTTACCGTCAGCGCGTACAACGCCAACACCATGCTTACAACGCGCATCATGCCGTTGCCTCCAATCGCGCCTTGAGCCAATCGTCGATCGCGCTACCAAGTTTTGGCACGCGCCATGTAGTTGCGCAATCATCGTTTGGCGCGTAGCGCGTTCCCAGGTTGGTGATGAGCGCGATCAGATAGCGGCGGCCGTGTGCACCATCACCCAGTACCAGGCCTGCGTCGGACGCATAGTTTTCTGTAGTGCCGGTCTTGTGCAAAAACTGCGCGCTGGCGCTTTGACTCGCGGGGCGAACGTCTGCGGGGTAGCGCTCTGCGTCCACTTGCACGCTGCCGTCGGCGGCAATCCAGCGCTGCGGCACACGTGCGGGGATGCCGCGCTGCCAGCCCTGCACACCGGTGAGGATGGTGGACGACAGCACCTCGTGCAGCGCTTGATCACCCATCCAGCGCCAGAACAATTGGCGGCTTTGCTCAGAGAGCACCGGCGGCTCACCGCCCGCCAGCCACGGCGCGGCTGGCAGATCGCTGCGCAGCAGCCACAGCAATCGTGCGGTGTCCCACGCGGTCATGTGAATGTTACCCACGCCCGCAGCGCCATTGGTCCAGCGGCCATCGGCCCGCGTGTTGGTCATGCGCAAGGTCGGCAATCCAAGGCGGTCAAACAGTGCGTGCAATTGATTGGCTTGCTCGCTGCGCGTGCGCACAATCGCGTGCCGCGCATGCAGCAGCGCGACCAGTGCGCTGGTGGCATCGTTGTCGCTGACGGTGATCATTAGCTCCGCCCATGCGGTTAAGGTCTTGGTCTGCCCTTGATAACGGAACGACTCGCTCCACATGGCATGGCCACCGTCGCACAGGCGCGCCACGCCAACCGCCACCATCACCTTGAGCAGCGATGCGGGATACGGCACGACAAACCGCTGCGGCCCGCCGCCGTGCAAAGCGCGCCACTTCATCGCATTCCAGTCTGCGTCAGGCCACCAGGCGATGGAGCGGTGCCGCGCGTCGGTCTGGTCTGCCAGCCACTCTACGCCTTGCACCGCCGCCGCATTGGCGGGAATCTGCGCCACGATGCCCTGCGGAAAATCGCGCGAGAACAGCACGTTGGCCCACACCGGCGGCGCGTTGTGCGGGAAGGCGATCACAGCCAGATCGATGCTGGGAAAGTGCTTGATGGCCGCTCC
>JBOFGW010000267.1:0-9013 GCA_051649325.1 Burkholderiaceae bacterium
ATTTGTACAGGTGTTGCGCAAGTTCGCGCTCACGCACGCTGCTGACTTGGCTGAGCCAATGCGTCAGCCGTTCTTGCGTGGCACCGTCTTTGGTGGTGGCGCAATACAGTTCTGTGCGGTTGCAGGTGGAAATCAGCGCGACTTCAGACAGCAGCGCGGGCGAGTCCGCAAAATTGGACTGCAAGTGGGTCAGCGTGCCTTCCAGCGCGGTGGCCGGAAACGCCAAACGCTCGCGCAGCGACACCGGCGCGGACGAATGGTTAAGACCCAAGGCCAAAAGCTCCATACCCGCAGTTTACCTCTGCCAAGCGCCTTGCGTGCACAAAGCGTCAACCACGCTTGTCTTGATATGTGTCAACTCAACTGTTTTTGCTGCGATGCGTCAAAAGAAGGCAGCTCCAAAGTAAAGGTGGAACCGGCGCCCAGCGTGGATTGCACCTCTACCCGGCCGTGGTGGCGCTCGGCCACGGCTTTGACAAAGGCCAGGCCCAGGCCCACACCCTCCTTGCGCTGCGCACTGGGCAGGCGCGAAAAACTGGCGAACAGGCGCGCGGCTTCTGCATCGGTCATGCCCGGCCCGTTATCGATGATGGAGATACGCACGACGCGCGGGTTCTGGTCAATCTTGATCTGCACCCGCCCGCCCCTCTCGCTGAATTTGACGGCGTTGTTGAGCAGGTTGACGATGGCGCGCCACAAGAGCGAGCGGTCTGCGTACACCCAGACCGGTTCATCGGATAGGGCTTGTCTGATGGTCACGCCGGCCTTATGCGCCAGCGCCCACACCTCATCGGCCGCTTCTTGTGCCATCCCGTCAAGATCTTGCACCTCAAAGTGATAACTCTGCGCGTTTTCTGCGCGCGCAAACTGCACAAAATTGTCTGCCAGCCGCAGTGTGGACTGCGCGGCGCTGCGAATGCGCTCATGCAGCAGGGCGCTGTTTTTGCCATCGTCCGTATCCAGCAAGGCGAGGATGGAGGCTTGTGGCGAGCGGATGTCATGCGAGAGAAAACGCAGCGCTTCTTCGCGTTGCTCTTCAAGCTGGCGGATCACGGTCAAGTCCACCACAGAAACAATCACTGCGTTGCGCCAGCGCTGGCCGGTGCCGGCATCCGGCAGAAACGCGGTTTTGACCAGCACGGTGCGGCCTTGCGCATCGCGTGCTTCAACCCCCTCCACAAACGCGGAGGGCAGCGGAAACTGCAGCAGCAGCGGCCAGGCAAATGCGGTCTCACCCAAGTGCTCGGCCTGCGTGGCCTCCAGCATGACGGTGTAGCACTCCAGCACCGCATACACATTGTCGGCACTGACAAAGCGCTGCTGCGTGAGGAGCTGCGCGTCCCGGTTTGCGAGCAGCACGGCGCCGTCGGGCGCAACGATCCAGGCCGCATCAGGCAGCTCTTCCAGCGCATTGGTGAGTGCGCGTCGCAGATCGCGCACACGCTGGCCGGCCTGGCGCAGCAGCGCAAGGCGCGCATCCACCAGATCGACACTGCGCTCAACGCTTGTGGACAGCGGCGCGAGTGGGCTGGGCTCGGCGGAGAGCAGCCGCGTTTCGCTGGCGATTTGAGTCAGCGCTGCTTCCAGGCGCCGCCAGCTCCACAGCGGCAGCGCGGCCAGCAGCGCTACAAACAGCGCGAGCGGCGGAAACCACCAGCCCAGCAGCGCCATGAAAAAGTAGCTGGCGGTGGCCAGCGCAGCGAGCAGCGCGATCACAACCGCTAAGCCAAGCCGCGGCGGCAACAGCAGCAGCGCGAGCATTGCAGCCGCAATCGCGAAGAGGGTGATGGCCCAGCGCGCGCTTGCAGGCGCGAGCGCAATGGCTTGGTCTGCGCGCTCGGGATTTTGCAGATTGGCGATGATGGTGCCGATGATCTCCACACCCGGCATCGTTCCATCATTCTCGCCGACCGGTGTGGGGTACGCGTCCAGCAGTCCCACCGCTGTCGTGCCCACTAGCACGATCTTGCCACTGACGCGCGATAGATCGGCGCGGCCCGTGAGCACATCGACGTAGGAGATGTGTGTGAAGCCTGGCTGCGGCGCTAGAAAACGGATGCCATGCAGATCTGTGCGCTCCCAGATGCCGGTTTGATCTGCTCCGGCATCGCTTGCAACGCGCACATGCGCAGCGCGGCCCGCGGCCTGCAAGCTGGCCAGCCCAAGATGCGGGTAGCGCTTGGCGGGTTCGTCGGCAAAACCTTCGGTCAGGTAGATCGAACGCACCAAACCATCTTCGCTGGTCTCGACATGAATGTGGCCAAGCTTTACGCCTGCGTCCAAGAGCGGCTGCACCGGCAGCGCAAGTTTGCGCCGCGCGCCGATGTCCTGCATGGCCACCGGCAGCAGCACAGGAAAGCCAGCCTGGCGGATGGATTGCGCAAGCAGCGCGTCGTCATCGACGGTTGTATCGGTCGAGGATTCAGGCAGCAGAACATCCAGCGCCAGCGCGGCTGGTTTTGCCGGGGTAAGTTGCTGCAGCAGCTGCGCATGAAAGCGGCGCGGCCAGGGCCAGCGACCTAGTTGCTCGAGGCTTTTTTCATCGATCGCGATGATGACTACGTCGTCCGGCGCGTCTTGCGCCTGCAGACGCATGAAGCGGTCGTAGATCAGCCGGTCCGCGCGGGAATGGCCGTCGGTGCTGGTAATCCATCCGGCAATCAGCAGTGCAACCGCACTGACAACCGCCCATTCAAGCCAGGTTCGCCGCGACAACAAAGACCAGACGCGGCCGCCCATGTGTGCGTGGCTTTAGCGTTGATCGACGGGTGTGCCGTCGCTGCTTTGCAATTCGGCGCCGCTGCCGGTCTGCCACACTTTGAGCAAGCTCAAGCGCTGGCTGGGCCCAAACGCGGCGCCTGGGTCGGCCCGCCGTACGCGCATGAAGTAGATGCCAGGATCGATCCCGGTCAGTTCAGTCGAAAGGCCGGCCACTTGCTGCGTGCGCAGTACGCGGCTGAACTGCGCGTCGCTCGCCAGCTCAAGCACGTAGTTTGCGTCTGCTTTGCCGGTCCAGTTCAGGCTGATGCCGTTGTTCGCGGTGGGCTTAGCCCCCAAGGCCGGCGCGGGCTCAATGGAAAACGTAAACCAGTCCGACTTGGGCCCCAGGTCTTTTGCGCCGCTAGCGAGCGCAGCAATGCTTGCCAAACGCCAGCGGTATTCGCCCGGCGGCAAGCTTGCGGCCGCAAACTGTGGGGAGCGCTGGTCTTCAGCGGAAACGATTTTTTTGCCGCTCGCGTCTTGCAATTCCACTTGATAAGCGCTCACGCCTTCTGGTTCGCTCCACCGGAAACTCACATCGGGCGCGAACAACATTTCTGCCGGCCGCGGCGCCATGGCAACCGGCGGCACGGGGCGCGCTTTGATGGTTATGGCGCGCGCGGCTTCAAAGCCTTCCAGGCCGCTGCCATCAATGCCGCGCACCGTCAGGCGGTAATTGCCGTCCGGCGGGGCGTTAAAGCTCAAATTAGGCTCTCGACCAACTTGCTCCGCCACGACTTGCGCGCCACCGGGCGTATCGGCCAGGACGCGTGCGCGGTAGCGGCTGGCGCCTGGCAGACCGGCAAACGCGACGTCCATCGTGATGCGGTCATACAAAGACTTACTTGCGTTCAGATCCGGCGCAGGCAAAAGCGCAACCGGTGTGGCGGGTTTGCCGGTGGTGTCTACCACCGTGCCTTTGCCGGCGGGCACTGTAACCGCCTGCCCGGAAGCCCCAGCCACTGCCACGCTGCCGCTCAACACCTCGGTTGAATCTGCTGCGCCCAAGTCAGAAACGCGCAGCTCCGTGCCGCGAATGCCTGTGACCGCACGGCGCGTGCGGAGATTAAAGATGCTGCCGGCGCTTTGCTGTTTTTCAACATTGGCCTCTGCCGTGCCCGCGACAACATTCATTTCGATTTGGTAAATCTCGGTCGTGACCACTTTGCGCAGGCGCTGCAACTGCACTTCAGAATTTGGTGCAACCTGCACACGTGAGCCGTCCGGCAGCACCAGCAGTGAAGAAGCGCCGGCCGGTGCGAGGATGGATTCTGTCTCTGCCACCGCGTCATCGGGTTTGAGCAGGCGCAAGCTGCCGCTGCTGCTGCGCACTTGTGTGCCCGGCCCGGCAGTGGCGGCGCGTGCCGTCAGCGGCTGCGCGATCATGCGTTCGATGGGAAGGATGATGCCGGTGCCTGCCGCAAGCGGTGTGGTGGCAGTGCGCAATCGATTGCGGCGTACCACTGCAGTCAGATCACCGGTATCCACCAGGGTGCGGATGGCTAACTGCTTGAGCGTTTCGCCCGCTTGGGCGCGCACGAGTACTTCGCCCACGCCCGCAGTAGGTGCGGCTTTTGGCGCTGCTGCATATGCGCCGCCGGCACCGAATAGAAACACAAGGAGTCCAGCAACATAGGTTGCCGGGTGGCTGGATCTGCGCGCATTCATGATGGCGTTAGCAACCGCCTCCCTCTGCGGCTTGAAAGCAACTTACAAGTCGGTAGGACTCACTTTGTCGAGCCGATACCCGTAACTATAGACCGGAGAGAGCCGGTAGCCCTGTTCTGGCCGCAGGTTTAGGCGCGAGCGCACGCGCGAAACATGCGTGTCCATCGTGCGCGTGGGTACGTCATCGTCGCGGCCCCAGACCGATTCCATGATGTGCGCCCGCGACAAAGGCTTGCCCAGATTCCGGAAAAAGATCAAAGCAAGATCAAACTCTTTTTGCGTCAGCACGACGTCTTCGCTGCCGGTTTTGACGGTTGTGGCGACTGTGTCAAACGTGTAACCATCAAAAGTAAACACTTTGCTTTGGCCTGCCGACGGGTAGGCGCGGCGCAATAGCGCTTGCACGCGCGCGACCAGCTCGTGCTTACGCAGCGGCTTGACCATGTAATCATCTGCGCCGGCCGACAAAGCGTTCACAATGTCTTCTTCTGAGGCGCGGGATGTAACAAACAAGACCGGCATGCGCTGATGCTCACGCATTTTCTTGAGCAGTGTTGGGCCGTCCGTATCGGGCAGTTGCCAGTCCAATACCAGCAGATCAAAGCTTTCACGTGCCAGATCGCGTACGAACGTAGCGCCGGTGGTGAAGCAATGCACGGTGTGTTCCAAGCCATCCAGAGACTGAGTGATCAGCTCGTGCTGGGAAACATCATCATCAACAATCGCAATTCGCATATTTTTGTGCTTTGAAAACGTTACGGCTTCTGTCTGAAGGAATGCAGATTGACCGGGAAAAAAATCCATGACCGCAGCGTAACGAACGACTTCGTTGATGAAAAGACATCGTTCACAGTTTTCACAATCAATAACAACAAATTGCGGTGTCCGCTACACAAATGTTTCGCGCGACACACGGATTGCAAACCATTGTTTCGCACGAATCTTGCCACAGTATGGCGGCCAGTTCGAGGTACCCTAGGGCACGCCCTAGCGGTGCTGACAGTGGTTGAAATGATGGCCAAAACGTTAGCCAGTCTGGCGGCTTATCTATGTAAGGTATATCTAGCTCAAACGCAGGAGGCTTTTTATGTCGCTGATGTCGATTCTTGGAATGATCGTGGTGGGGTTTGTGGTTGGGCTGATCGCGCGTGCGCTGTTGCCTGGCGAACAGAAACTTGGGCTGATCATGACTGCGGTGCTGGGCATTGCCGGCTCGCTGCTCGCCAACTTTGCAGGGGGCGCGCTGGGCCTGTACAAAGCGGGCGATACGGCGGGCTGGATTGCCAGCGTGATTGGCGCGATCATCCTGCTGGTGGGCTATGGCATGCTCAAGGGCAAGCAGGGCAGCGCCTGAGGCAAAGCCGTTTGCATCGTTGAAAGATGGCTGTGCGTAACGCATCCAAACGCAGAAGCACCGGCGCGCAGCCCGTAGAGTGGGAGCTGGTGCCGCAGCATGAGCGCGACCTGCCAGCCGTGCGCAGCTATTGCCGCAAGCTGGTCACCCAGCGCGCGCTGGTGGCAGCCGGTGCAGCGGCGGTGCCGGTCCCCGGCCTGGATATTGCGGCAGACATGGCGCTGCTGTCGCGCCTGATTCCGCAAATCAACGCCGCATTCGGCCTCACGCCCGCGCAAATTGAGCTGCTCAGCCCGCAGCGCAAGACCGCGGTGTACAAGGCCATTACCGCTGTGGGCGGTGCCATGATCGGCCGCATCGTCACGCAAGAGCTGATCATCCACGCGCTCAAACTGGTGGGCGTGCGTATCACCGTCAAGCAGGCCACCAAGTACGTGCCGATTGCGGGGCAAGCGCTTTCTGCCGCGCTGTCCTTCACCGCGCTGCGCTATGTGTGCAATCTGCATATCGAGCAGTGCATGGCGGTGTCCAAGCAACTGCTGCAATTGCCTGCACCTAAAGCATGACTACGCAATATCCATGCGGGTTTTGAGCCAAAAATGGCTAAAAACCCGCATGGATATTGCGTAGAGCCGTTTTAAATCACCTTTAAACGGCTACTCCACCACCTGCACGCCCTTCCAAAACGCCACGCGGCCGCGGATCTTCTCCGCTTCCGGTTTGGGGTTGGCGTAGAACCACACCGCATCCGTGTTCATGCTGCCATTGATGAGCAAGCTTAGATAGCTGGCCTCACCTTTCCATGAACACATCGTCTTGTGGTTGCTGAAGGTCGTGTATTCCTTCTTGAGCGACGACTCAGGAAAGTAGTGGTTGCCTTCCACCACGACGGTGTCATCGCTCTCTGCAATGACGGTGTTGTTCCAGATGGCTTTCATTATGGACTCCTCATGGTGTGCAACCTAAAAGCAAAAACGGCCCCGATTCCCCGGGGCCGTTTTTGAATTTTGTGGCTCAGGCCTATTAGCCCAAGCGCCTTGGAATATCCAACTGCTAAGCAAGCAGCCAAGAAATCCAATCCTTGAATTTTGGTGGCTCGGGGCGGAATTGAACCACCGACACAAGGATTTTCAGTCCTCTGCTCTACCAACTGAGCTACCGAGCCATGTTGCCTTGCAACTTCTGCCGTGCGGCAAAAATGTGCGATCAACTTAGCCTTCCATTCTAACACGTCCCGCTGCGGTACATTGCCTGCATGCAACTTGTAAAACCGCCAGAAGTGTTTGATGTGGCCGTGGTCGGGGCCGGCGTGGTCGGCCTGGCCGCGGCGCTGGCCTTTGGACAAGCGGGGTTGCGCACGGCGCTGCTGGCGCCGCCGGGGCGTGGCAATGATGAGCCGTGGGATCCACGCGTTTATGCGATTGCGCCCAACATCCTGCGCTGGCTGGATAGTCTGGGCGTGGCCGCGCAGTTGCCGCTAGAGCGCCTGCAGCCTGTGGCGCAAATGCAGATTCGTGGCACGCTCCCGGCATCGAGCCGCGGCCCGCATGAAGCCTTGCCCGCGCTGCGCTTAAGCGCGCAAGAAGCTGGCGAGCCGGCACTGGCCACGATCATGGAAGAGCGCGCTTTGGCGCACACGCTCGCGGCAGCGGTGAGTTTTACCCGCGGCATTACGCGCCTGCCTGCGGTGGTCACCGGCCTTGAGCAAGACGACGCGCAAGCAGTGCTGCTGCTTGAAGGCGGCAGCAAAGTCTCGGCAAGCCTGAGTGTGGCTGCAGACGGCGCGCAGTCCGCGCTGCGCAGCACGGCCGGCCTGCGAGCGCAAACGCATGACTACCGGCAGCACGCCGTGGTGGCGCATTACGCGATTGATGCGCCGCATGCTGGCGCCGCGTGGCAATGGTTTGGTGCGGACGATGTGATTGCGCTGCTGCCACTGGCTGCGACCAATCCCGCGCAGGTGTCGGTGGTGTGGTCTTTGCCGGATGATCGCGCGCAAGCTTTTATTGCCAACCCAGCGGCGCTTGATACTGCGCTCAACGAACGCGTGCAAGAAACCGGCTGGACGTTGTCACGCACCAATCTGCCGCGCACTTTTCCGCTGAAATGGCTGAAGGTTTCTCCGCCGGTGGCCGGCCGTGTGGCGCTCGTGGGCGATGCGGCGCACGTGGTGCATCCGCTCGCCGGGCAGGGCTTGAATCTGGGGCTGGCCGACGTGCAGGCGCTCGCGCATGCAGTGACCGACCGCGAACGCTTTCGCAGCCCCGGCGATGCGCGGGTGCTGGCGCGCTATGCGCGCGCGCGTGCAGAAAGCACAACCCGCATGCGGGTGTTTACTGATGTCATGAGCCGCTTGTTTGCTCCGTCTAACCCTTTGTCGGCTGTGGCCGGCGAGGGCATGCACCTGCTCGGGCAGGTTCGCGTTCTGAAGACTACACTCATCAAAATGGCGCTGGCGCATTAACACTGCTGGCCGCGCGCGACCTGACACAACCGGGATATTTCATGTTCAAGCATTTACACCGCATCACCCTTGCCGCCGGCCTTACCGCATTCTGCTTTGCCGCCACCGCACAAACGCCAGAGGCCAATATCCGCACTGCGCTGCAGCCCAAGCTCGCGCCCGGCGCAAAAATTGAATCCGTGACCCGCACGCCGATCAACGGCTTGTTTGAAGTGCGCGTGAACAACGACGTGGTCTATATGGACGGCGAAGGCAAGTTCATGATCACCGGCAGCATTACCGATCTGGGCGCGGGCAAAAACCTTACGCAAGAGCGGCTGGACAAACTCAACGCCGATTTGGTGTGGAGCAAAGACACGCTCAAACACGCGTTCAAGATGGTCAACGGCAACGGCAAGCGCCAGATTGTGGTGTTTGAAGACCCGCACTGCGGTTATTGCAAAAAGATGCGCGAGAGCTTTGAGAAGGTCAAAGACGTGACCGTGTACACGCTGCTCATGCCAATTCTGTCAGAAGACTCCGGCAAGAAATCGCGCGACGTCTGGTGCTCCGCCGACCGCCAAAAAGCCTACGACGATTGGATGCTGCGCGGCAAAGCGCCCGCCGCCGCCAAAGAAAAATGCACCGACCCCAGCGACGAAGTGCTGGAGATTGGCCAGAAGCTGCGCGTGCGCGGCACACCCGCCGTCTTCTTCGCAGACGGCAGCCGCGCGCCCGGCTTCTTGCCGCCGGAAGAGCTGGAAAAGCGGCTTGCAGCGATCAAAAAC
>JBOFGW010000268.1:0-1517 GCA_051649325.1 Burkholderiaceae bacterium
TGAGGTGTTTGCGATGAAAAAAACTTTGCCGTCTTCTTTGCTGTCCTTGTTGCTGCTTGCGGCCTTGCCCGCGCACGCGCAGCAGCGCGGTGAGCTAGAGCTGCTGATGGAGCGCATCACGCCCGAGCTGCAGACCGTGATGGCGCAGGCCGGCGGCGCGCTTGGCGAGCTTTCGCGCGAGGTGCAACTGCTGGTGGGCGACACGGATACGCTGTTTGCCGGGCGCGAAATGACCGGCAGCCGCGTGGTGAAGGGCGCGCCGTACTGCGCCGATGCGGTGAATGAAACCGTGCAGACGCTGGCCGATGGCAACCGCATCGTTAAAAAATCCACCACGCGCTGGTGCCGCGACAGTGAAGGCCGCACGCGGCAAGAAACCGAACGCGGCGAGCGCAAAGTGGTGTATCTGCGCGACCCGGTGGCGGGCAAAAACTGGTCGCTCGATCTGCAGAACAAAAGCGCGGTGCAGATCGGCAGCAGCCGGCTGGGGATGGACAGCATCGATAGCAGCGCCTGGCGTGAGTACGGCGAGCGCATGCGCGAGTGGGCGCGCGGCTTGAGCGAGCGCATCAAGTCCGGCACGGCCGACAAAACCGGCAGCGCCAAGGCCACCGCCGACCCGGTGGTGATTACAGAATCCGTCACCGAAACAACCACGGGCGATGGCAAAAGCACGCCGCGCAAAGACGTGTATGTGATCCGCATGAACAGCGAGAACATGCCTGCCATGCCCACGCCACCGGTTCCTCCTGTGCCACCTGTGCCTCCCACGGGCGCAATGCCGCTACCGCCCCCCGCACCGCTGGTGCCGCTGCCGCCGATGAACGTGCGCATGTTCACACCGCGCGGCCAAGGCGTACAGACCAGCCTGGGCAGCAAAGAGTTTGACGGCGTGCGCGCCAACGGCGAAAAGACCACCTGGACGATCGAGGTCGGCAAATTCGGCAATGAAAAGCCGATCATCATCACGAGTGAAAAGTGGACCTCGCCCGACTTGATGCTCACCGTCTATGCACGCGATTTTGATCCGCGCAGTGGTGAGACGATTTACAAGCTCACCAACTTAAAACGCGGCGAGCCGGATGCAGCGCTGTTCAAAGTGCCCAGCGACTTTAAAGTGCGCGAGTCCAAATCGTTTGGCTGGCAGATGCACCGGTCGCCGGCAACGCCGCAACCGCCGGCGGAGAAGGGCTGAGTTTTTCTAACTGCGCGGGTTTAAATCCAGCGGTTTGCAGGTGGTGTTGCCAATGGCCACCAGCACCGCTGCGCTGCCGGTGAGCGCAAACACATCCGCGCGCGAGACGCATAGCGATTTGCCTACCATGACAGCGCGGCCAATCGCCACCAACTTCTCGCCCTTGGCCGGCGCGATGTTGTGAATCTCAAAGCTGGTGGTAGATGCAATCCAGCCCGCCGGCAACTGCGCTGCGGCAGCGCTCACGCCCGCATACTCGGCCAGCACGCCAACACTGCCGCCTTGCACCACCGCGCCGTCAAACGTCCACTGCGGCGCGACC
>JBOFGW010000269.1:0-3917 GCA_051649325.1 Burkholderiaceae bacterium
TCGTGATGCGGTCCAAGCCCTTTCAGAATCTGCAGCTTGGCTGGCGCAGCACGCACCGCAGCACCAATTGCTCGTGCTGGACGCTCTGCGCCCGCACCGCGTTCAAGTACAACTGTGGAATGTGCTGACCGATCCCAATCTGCGTATGTACCTAGCCGACCCGGCGCGCGGCTCGATTCATTCCTTTGGTATGGCTGTGGATGTCACGCTGCTGGATGCGCAGGGCAGCGAGCTGGATATGGGCACCGGCTTTGATGATCTCACCGAGCTATCGCACCCCGCGCGCGAGCCCGAGCATCTGGAGCAAGGCCGCATCAGCGCGCAGCAGATCGCCAACCGGCAGTTGCTGCGCGATGCGATGCACGCCGGTGGTTTTCACGGCATCAATAGCGAGTGGTGGCACTTTGACTGTGGTGACCGCGTGCAGGTGCGCAGCACTTATGTCAGAGTGGAATAGAGATTTTTTAAAAATAGACTACGCAATATCCATGCGTCTTTTGAAGAAAAAATGGCTCAAAAGCCGCATGGATATTGCGCAAAGCGTTTCTGATTCTCCGCAAAACCCGTTCGCGTTGAGCTTGTCGAAACGCATTTAAGGTCATCGGTCAATCCAACTACTTGCCAAAGGGCTTCGACAGGCTCAGCCCGAACGGATCGGAAGTTTCAAGATGTCCTCTTCGGAGTCGATCTCTTCCACTCGATGACAAGCCACCAGCCGTCCTTGAAGCGGTTTGAGCAGCGGCACTTCTTGCTTGCAACGTTCAACCGCAAACGGGCAGCGTGTATGAAAGCTGCAGCCCGCGGGCGGATTGAGTGGGCTTGGCAGATCGCCGGCAAGTTTGATCTTGATGCGCCGCCGCTCGGGCTTGATTGCCGGTGTCGCGCTCATCAGTGCGCGCGTGTAAGGGTGCAGTGGCTGCGCGAACACCGTGCGCTTATCGCCATGCTCTACCGCGGCACCCAAGTACATCACCATCACATCATGTGCGATATGTTCCACCACCGACAGGTTGTGCGAAATAAAGACGCAGCCCATCTGGTATTCGTCCTGCAAGTCCATGAACAGGTTGAGAATCTGCGCTTGGATGGATACGTCCAGCGCGGACACCGGCTCATCTGCCACCAGCACGCGCGGCTTGAGTATCATGGCGCGCGCGATCGCAATGCGCTGGCGCTGCCCACCGGAGAACATATGCGGATAGCGGCGCACATGCTCGGGCCGCAGGCCGACTTTGGCCATCATCGCGCCAATCATTTCTTGCTGCTGCGCACGGGTGAACGGCGTGTTGATGATGAGCGGTTCAGCCAGCGCGGCAGCAATGGTTTTGCGCGGGTTCAGTGATGCATACGGGTTTTGAAACACCATCTGCGCTGCGCCGCGCAGTGCTTTGAGCTTGGCAGTGTCTGCGGTGGCTACATCAACATCGTCAATGAAAAGCGCGCCGCCACTTGGTTTTTCAATCATCGTCAGCGCCCGGGCCAGTGTGGACTTGCCGCAGCCGGATTCACCCACCACCGCCAGCGTGCGGCCGGCCTGCAAATCAAACGACACGCCATTGAGCGCGCGCACGGTAGCTGCCGGCTTGAACCAGCCGCGCCGCACGGCGTAGTGTCGCGTGAGGTCGGTGGCGCGCAGCAGCGTGGTGCCCTCACTCATGCGGCGGTCTCTTGCATTGCAATGGGATAGAAGCAGCGTGCGCCATGCGCGGCGTCTGCCAGCGGTGGCCGCTCTTCTCTACAGCGCGGCTGCACATATTTGCAGCGCGGCGCGAGCAGGCAGCCCTGCGGCCGATCGTACTGGCCGGGCACCACGCCGGGCAGCGCAGACAAGCGCGCCGCGCCTTTGCTGTGCTCCGGGATCGCGGCCAGCAGAGCTTCGGTGTACGGGTGCTGCGGCGAATCAAACAGTGCCCGCGCAGGTGCGTGCTCCACCACCTGGCCGGCATACATCACGCAAATGCGCTGCGCCATCTCTGCCACCAAGGCAAGGTCGTGCGTGATCAAGATGAGCGCGGTGTGATGCTCACGCTGAATGCGCAGCAGCAAATCCATGATCTGCGCTTGAATGGTCACGTCCAGTGCGGTGGTGGGCTCGTCCGCAATCAAGAGCTTGGGGTTGCAGGCCAGCGCCATCGCTATCATGACGCGCTGATTCATGCCGCCGCTGAGTTGATGCGGGTAAGCACGCGCGCGGTTTTTCGCGTCGGGGATCTCCACCATTTGCAGCAGTTCAATCACGCGCGCATCAAGCACAGCGCCACGCAGCGGTGTGTGCGCTTTGAGCGATTCTGCGATCTGCGCACCCACGGTGTAGGCCGGGTTAAGCGCAGACAGCGCATCTTGAAAGATCATCGCCATATCTTTGCCGATGATGGCGCGGCGCGCTTCTGGCGCAAGCGCGCCCAGGTCGTGGCCGCCAAACTGCAGCATGTCGGCAGATACACGGCCCGGCGCTTCGATCAGGCCCATCGCCGCCATCATCGCCACCGATTTGCCGGAGCCGGATTCGCCCACAATGCCCAGTAACTCGCCGGCCTGCACATGCAGATCCAGCCCGTCTACCGCGGCAAACGGCTTGTCGGCTGGGCCAAATTCGACACGCAGCTTTTTGATGGTAAGCAGTGACATGCGCTTAGCCCGCCCGCTTCAGGCGTGGGTCCAGCGCATCACGCAGCCCGTCGCCCATCAGATTGATGGCGAGCACAGACAGCAAAATCGCCAACCCAGGAATTGTGACCACCCATGGTGCAAGGTGGATGTAATCGCGCGCAGAAGACAACATGGTGCCCCACTCCGGCGTGGGTGCCTGCACGCCCAAGCCCAAAAAGCCCAGCGCCGCCACTTCCAGAATCGCGGAGGAAAACCCGAGCGTGGCGTTCACAATCAGCGGCGGCATGCAGTTGGGCAAGACGGTGTTGAACATCAGGCGCGGCGTGCGGGCGCCGGCCACGCGGCTGGCAGTGACATATTCTTTTTGCAGCTCGCCCAGCGCAGCCGCGCGTGCAAGCCGCGTATAGCCGGGCAGCGTGCCCATGGCAATCGCAATCATGGTGTTGACAAGGCCGGGGCCGAGAATGGTGATGATGCAGATGGCCAGCAGCACGCCGGGCAGCGCCATTAACACGTCCATGCTGCGCATGATGGCGGGGCTGATCACGTTTTGATAGAGCGCGGCCAAGAGCCCGAGTACTACGCCCGGAATCATTGATAGCACGACAGACATGAATGCGATGAGCAGCGAAATTTGCGCACCGTACATCAAGCGTGACGCGATGCAGCGGCCAAGCTCGTCCGTGCCCAGCAAAAAGCGGCTGCCGCCGCCGGCAGACCAGGCCGGCGGTGTGAGCAGCGCATCGCGAAACTGCTGCACTGGATCGTGCGGCGCCAGCACCGGCGCGAGCATGGCGGCAAGCAGCATGAGGCAGAACACAATCAGCCCAGCGAGCGCACCCCTGTTGGCGCTAAAGCTGCTCCAGAACTCCACGAATGCGGACGGGTATGTCTCTGGGGCGTTGAGTGTGGAAGTTTTTGCCATGTTTAGTTGCTCGCACGCACGCGTGGGTTGAGCACGCCGTAAAGCAAATCCACAATCAGATTGACCGCAATGAAAATCAGTGCAGAAATCAAAATCCCGGCTTGTACCACCGGATAGTCGCGCCGCGCGATTGCATCCACGATCCATTTGCCGATGCCGGGCCAGGAGAAAATTGTTTCCGTGAGCACCGCGCCGCCCAGCAGCGCGCCGGTTTGCATGCCAATCACCGTCACTACCGGTACCAGCGCGTTACGCAGCGCATGCACCACCAGCACGCGTAGCGGCGCAAGGCCTTTGGCGCGGGCGGTGCGCACATAATCTTCGCGCAGCACCTCAAGCATGGAAGAGCGCGTCATGCGGGCAATCACCGCCAGTGGAATCG
>JBOFGW010000270.1:0-8912 GCA_051649325.1 Burkholderiaceae bacterium
ATTCCCCTTCAGTGACTCAAGCGACTTTTGCATCTTCTGCTCGGCGCTTTTTTTGACGTCTGCGACAGTCATTTCTGCATGCTCCTCAAATTCAAACGGCGCAAACTCTACAGATGTACCAACGTGCCTTCGTCTTCACCCATCACAACACGCATCAGTGCGCCAGGTTTGAAGATTGAAAACACCTTGATCGGAAGATTTTGGTCACGGCACAGCGCGAACGCGGTCGCGTCCATGACCTGCAAATTTTTCTGGATCGCCTCATCAAAGGTGATGCGGCTATAGCGGGTGGCTTTGGGGTCTTTCTTTGGATCTGCGGTGTAGATGCCGTCTACCTTGGTGGCCTTGAGCACAATCTGCGCGCCGATCTCTGCGCCGCGCAGCGCAGCTGCAGTATCTGTCGTAAAAAATGGGTTGCCGGTGCCGGCGGCAAAGATCACCACTTTGCCTTCTTCTAAATAACGCAGCGCTTTGGGACGGATGTACATCTCCGCCACCGCATCCACACGCAGGGCAGATTGCACGCGTGCGTTCAAGCCCGCATGCTTCATGGCGTCTTGCAAGGCAAGCGCATTCATCAGCGTGGCGAGCATGCCCATGTAGTCTGCGGTCGCGCGGTCCATCCCCACCGCGCCGCCTGCCATGCCGCGGAAGATGTTGCCACCGCCGATGACCACCGCGACTTCTACACCCGCATCGACCACCTGCTTGATGTCTGCCACCATCTTCTCAATGGTGCCGCGGTTGATGCCAAACGCATCGTCCCCCATCAGCGCTTCGCCGGAGAGTTTGAGCAGCACGCGTTTGTAAGCTGGCATGTATGCGTCCTTATGGGTTGCAAGTGCGGCCATGATAGCGATCCCGCGCGCAAACACGAAACCGCCGGCCTGCCGCAGATTAGGGATACGCAATATCCATGCGCTTTTTCAGGCAAAAATGGCTCAGAAGCCGCATGGATATTGCGTAACTTTGCAAAAATCTACTCAAAAAAAAGGCGGCTAGGCCGCCTTTTTTCTGCTCTTTAGTGCTTGGCCGCTGCTGCTGCGGCTTTGCGCTGCTCTTCAACTTCCGCAGCAAAGTCAGTCACTTTCTTCTCAATGCCTTCGCCCACCACGTAGAGCGTAAAGGCTTTGACGCTGCTGCCTTTGCTCTTGAGCATTTGCTCCACGGTTTCTTTATCGTTCTTCACGAACGGCTGGGACAGCAATGCGACTTCTTTCAGATACTTTTGTACCGTGCCTTCCACCATCTTGGCCACGATGTCGGCAGGCTTGCCGGACTCAGCGGCTTTCTGCGTGGCAATCGAGCGTTCGGTGGCGATCTTGTCTGCCGGCACGCCCGATGCGTCCAGCGACAGCGGCTTGGTGGCGGCAATGTGCATGGCCACGTCTTTGCCTGCTGCATCGTCGCCGGTGTAGTCCACTACCACGCCAATGCGGCCGTTGTGCACATAGCTGGCCACTTTGCCTTGCGCCGCAACCCGCATGAAGCGGCGGATGCTCATGTTCTCGCCGATCTTGCCCACGAGGCCGGAACGCACAGACTCCACCGTGCCCGCGCCCATCGGCAAAGCCGACAACGCCGCGACATCGGCCGGGTTCTTGCTCGCAACCAGTTCGGCGCAGCCATTCACCAGTTTGATGAAGTCATCGTTCTTGGTAACAAAATCGGTCTCGCAGTTCACTTCAACCAAGCCTGCGAGCTTGCCATCGGGCGAAACGTACAGGCCAATCAAGCCTTCTGCCGCCACGCGCGATGCAGCCTTGCTCGCTTTGTTGCCCAGTTTGACGCGCAAGATCTCTTCAGCGCGCACCAAATCACCATCGGCCTCGGTCAAGGCCTTTTTGCACTCCATCATCGGCGCGTCAGTCTTCGCGCGCAGTTCTGCCACCATGCCTGCGGTAATCGCCGCCATGCTTAAACTCCTTTATTGATCTGTTCTTGCCAAGAAAAAGGGGCTCGTGTGTGCAACCGGCCCCTTTTCGATTCCGCCCACGTACGCACGTGGGGCGGGAAAAAATCAAGCCTCGTCGACTTCGACGAACTCTTCGCTGCCTTGCTCCGGCGCGACGATATTCGCCAGCGCCTGGTTCTTGCCTTCAAGCACGGCGTCTGCAATGCCGCGTGCGTACAGGCGCACGGCTTTGCTGGAGTCATCGTTGCCGGGGATGATGTAGCTCACGCCCTCTGGCGAGTGGTTGGTATCCACCACGGCTACGACCGGGATGCCCAGCGTTTTGGCTTCTTGAATCGCAATCTTGTGGTAGCCCACGTCCACCACAAAAATCGCGTCCGGCAGCGCGTTGAGTTCTTTGATGCCGCCAATGGCTTTTTGCAGCTTTTCAACTTCGCGCGAGGCGGTGAGCGCTTCTTTCTTGCTCATGCGCTCCAGCCCGCCGTCGGCCATGGATGCTTCCATATCTTTCAGGCGCTTGATCGAGCCTTTGACCGTTTTGAAGTTGGTCAGCATGCCGCCCAGCCAGCGGCTGTCAACGTAAGGCATGCCGGCGCGCTGCGCCTCTTCTGCCACGATTTCTTTGCCGGAACGCTTGGTGCCCACAAACAGCACGGTGCCGCGATTGGCCGCCAATTGGCGCACAAACTTCACCGCGTCTTGGTACAGAGGCAGCGTTTTCTCAAGGTTGATGATGTGAATTTTGTTGCGATGGCCGAAGATATACGGAGCCATCTTGGGGTTCCAGAAGCGGGTTTGGTGGCCAAAATGCACACCGGCTTCCAGCATTTGACGCATGGATACTGACATTTGCTCGTCCTTCGAGTGGGTTGGGTCTGATGCTCCGGCTAAGCTCAAATCAGGCGTTTGCCATAAATCTGAGACCCATCGTGCCGGAACACGGGATTTGCCTTGCTAAGCGGGTTGGCACGCAGTTACCACGCTGCCTCCCCTAAAACTTGCACGACAGCCTATAATCTTAACATATTCAATGAGTTAGCGCCAACCGAAGCTGCATAGGCGACTGTAAATCTGTTGGAAAGCCCTCAACTACTGGACTGTCATGGCCGCCGTCATCAAAACTCCTGAGCAAATCGAAAAAATGCGTGTCGCAGGCCGTCTGGCGTCGGAGGTGCTGGATTTCATTACGCCGCACGTCAAAGCGGGGGTGACCACCGGAGAGCTGAACCAGTTGGCGCACGACTACATGGTCAATGTGCAAGGCACCACGCCCGCCACGCTGGGCTACGCGCCGCCGGGCTATCCGCCTTACACCGGCTCGATTTGCACATCGATCAACCACGTGGTGTGCCATGGCGTGCCCGGCCCCAAGGCGCTGAAAAATGGCGACATCATCAACATTGATATCACCGTGATCAAAGATGGTTACCACGGCGACAACAGCCGCATGTTTCTGGTGGGCAACGTGCCGCTGCTCGCAAAGCGGCTATGCGATATCACCTACGAATGCATGTGGCTGGGGATTGCGCAGGTCAAGCCCGGCGCGCGGCTGGGCGACATTGGCGCGGTGATTCAAAAACACGCTGAGGCCGCCGGATTTTCCGTAGTGCGCGAGTTCTGCGGCCATGGTGTGGGTGCAAAATTTCATGAAGAGCCGCAAATCCTGCATTACGGCAAGGCCGGCACCGGTGAAGCGCTGCGCGCCGGCATGATCTTTACGATTGAGCCGATGATCAACGCCGGGCGGCGCGAAGTCAAAGAACTCAGCGACGGCTGGACGATTGTGACCAAAGACCATTCGCTCTCTGCCCAGTGGGAACACACCGTGCTCGTGACAGACACGGGCTACGAAGTGCTCACCGTCTCCGCCGGCGCGCCGGCACCGGCCGCCATCATCGCCGCACCCGCCGCGGCGTTGGCCACCGCATAGGTCATAGACCACAACTCACAAAGGCTCTACGCATATTCCATGAGCCTTTTCAAGGCAAAATGGCTCAAAACCCGCATGAAAATTGCGTTAGCGCCTTTTAATTCTTCAAAAACCGCATGATTATTGCGTCATCCGCCGTACAGATGCCGCAGCCCGCTGCTTCAATGCGCAGCCGCTGGGCCACCACCAAGGCCACGCTCCTGGCAAAACGCAGCCCGCGCGGCAATCCCACGCCGCTGCTCAAAAACCTGGCCGGCGCGGCCGATAGCTTGCTCAAAGAACTATGGGCTAACGCGCGTCTACCCGGCAAATGCGCCTTGATCGCGGTGGGCGGCTACGGCCGCGGCGAGCTGTTTCCGCACTCAGATGTGGATGTGCTACTGCTGTTTGAACAATCGCCGGATGCCGCGCAGCAACAGGCGATCGAACAGTTCGTTGGCCAGTTGTGGGACATCGGCATGGAAATCGGCCACTCAGTGCGCACCGTGGACGAGTGCCTGGCCGAAGGCGCCAAAGACATCACCGTGCAAACTGCGCTGCTGGAATCGCGCACGATTGCCGGCAACCGCGCGCTGGCGCACGCGCTGCAGCAATCGGTACGTGATGCACTGGACGTGCCGCAGTTTCTCCGCGCCAAGGTGCTGGAGATGCGGCAGCGTCACACCAAATTCCAAGACACGCCCTACTCGCTGGAGCCCAACGTCAAAGAAAGCCCTGGCGGCTTGCGTGATCTGCACGTGATTTTGTGGATCGCCCGTGCAGCCGGCTTTGGCACGAGCTTTGCCGATCTGGCCACTTGCGGCCTGATCACCGCCGCAGAAGCGCGCCGCTTTACCCGCAACGAGCACTTTTTGAAGCGCGTGCGCATCGCCCTGCACGAAGCGGCCGGTCGGCGTGAAGACCGGCTGGTGTTTGATCTGCAAACGCAACTGGCCGAATACTTTGGCTTCAAAGCCGACAAAAAACGCCGCGCCAGCGAGTACCTCATGCAGCCGTATTACTGGAGCGCCAAATCTGTGTTGCAGCTCACGAGCCTGGTGCTGCAAAACATGGAGCGCGCGATCCTGCAAACGCAGGACCAGCCCGCGCAGCCGCTCACAGACGAATTCTGCATCCGCGAAGGCTTGCTCGACCTGACCCACGCCGACGTGTTTGAAAAGCGTCCAGCAGCAATGCTGGATGCGTTCTGGCACATGGCGCAGCACAAAGAGCTGAAGGATTTTTCCGCCCCGCTCACCCGAGCGATGGCGCACGCGCGCGACCGGATCGACAACGCTTTTCGCAAAGACCCCGCCAACCGCGCGCGATTCATGGACTTGATCAAGATGCCTGAAGGCATCACGCACACGCTGCGGCGCATGAACGCGCACAGCATTTTGGGCCGCTACCTACCGGTATTTCGCCGCATCGTGGGCCAGATGCAGCACGATCTGTTTCACGTGTACACGGTGGATCAACACACGCTGATGGTGGTGCGCAACGTGCGGCGCTTTCAAATTGCCGATCACGCGCATGAATACCCGTTTTGCAGCCAGCTCATTGCCAACTTTGACAAGCCGTGGCTGCTGACAATCGCCGCGCTGTTTCACGATATTGCCAAAGGCCGCGGCGGCGATCATTCGCAGCTGGGTATGGAAGACGCACGCAAGTTCTGCCGCGAGCACGGCATCGCGCGCGAAGACACTGCGCTGGTGGTGTTTTTGGTGCAGCATCACTTAAGCATGAGCAAGATCGCGCAGAAGCAGGACATTACCGATCCTGATGTGGTCAAGTCCTTCGCGCAACTGGTCAAGACCGAGCGACAGCTCACCGCGCTGTATCTGTTGACCGTGGCCGATATCCGCGGCACCAGCCCCAAAGTGTGGAACGCGTGGAAGGGCAAGTTGCTGGAAGACTTGTACCGCTACACCCGCCGCGTGCTGGGCGGCGAGCAGATTGATCCCAACGCCGAGCTGGAGGCGCGCAAGCTAGAGGCACTGCGCATTCTGCGCCTGTACGCCATGCCTGATGGTGCACACGAGGCGCTGTGGAAAACGCTCGACGTCGCGTTTTTTCTGCGCCACGATCCGCAAGACATCGCCTGGCAAACCCGCAACTTGCTCGGCCGCCTCAACCATGACTCACCACTGGTGCGCGCGCGTCTTGCGCCCTCGGGTGAAGGCTTGCAGGTGATGGTGTATTCAACCGACCGCACGTCGCTGTTCGCCCGCATCTGCGCGTATTTTGACGGCGCTGGCTTCAATATTCTGGACGCCAAGATCCACACCACCAAGCTGAACCGCGCGCTGGACACCTTCATCGTCACAGATGCCGGGCGCGCCGCGCACTACCGCGACATCATCTCGTTGATCGAACACAACCTGGCCGCGCAGCTTTCTGCCGAGCTGGCCTCGCCCGCGCAGTTGCCGCCGCCGCGCAAGGGCCGCATGTCGCGCCAGTCGCGCCTGTTCCCCATCCCGCCCGCGGTGGACTGGCGGCCCGACGAGCGCGGCCAATACGCCCTGCTTTCCCTCACCGCCACCGACCGCCCCGGCCTGCTCTACGCGGTGGCCAAAGTGTTCAGCGAGTACAAAGTCAACGTTCACATGGCCAAGATCATGACGCTTGGCGAGCGCGTGGAAGACAGCTTTCTCGTCGACGGCCCGATTCTGTCCGACCCCAAAACGCAGCTAGAGTTGGAGCAAAAGCTGCTGGAAGTGCTTGCGCCGCAGTAGCGGAAGACGCCTAGTCCATGAGGGTTTAGCGGCTTTTGCCCGCCAGCTTACGAAAATACTGCACGCCACGGATCAAGAGAAAACCGTCGTCCCGGCCCTTCGACAAGTTCAGGACAGGCCGGCCTTTGGCCGGGCCGGGACCCAATCTCTGTATGCACTAGCGCAGTCTGCGCACAAAACTGGATCCCGGCCTGCGCCGGGATGACAGAGGCCCCGAATCACTCCAAAGCTTCGATTTACACAGGCTCTACGCAATATCCACGCGGTTTTTCAGGCATTTTTGCTTGGAAAGGCTTATGAATACTGCGTACTGCCTATTCAGACATGCAATACCCCGCCCAAACTTGAATAAATTTGCGCTGCACCGCGTTTTACTCATGTGTCATCGCGGTAGCGCTGCGCCACTCGTCGGCAGCCGGCTTTGTGTTCGGAACTAATCAATAACGGCTGCATCTGAAACTTCAGTGCAACAACAAGAGTAATAGCCATGCCTGGGGAAACACGCCAATCCGTTCAACATTTTCGCGCCACTTCACTGACGCTCGCCGCACTGATCGTGGCCGCAGCGCTTGCTGCCTGCGGCGGCTCCGGCGGGTCTGATGAGCCCGGCAATGCACCGCCCCCGGTCGGCGGCGCAACCCCCACCCCAGCGCCCAGCTCCGGTGCAACGCCTACCGCTACACCCACCGCAGCCCCTACCCCCGGCGTAAGCCCGGCGCCCACGCCCAGCGCGCCGCCCACCTCCACCCCCGCGCCCACACTGCCGCCAGTCGCAAACGGCCTACCCGGCCTGACCACGCCGCCGGATACTGCCGTGCAAGTACCCAATGTCGCGCCGCCGGCGATTCCCGCCGCCTTTGCCACCACGCTCAAAGCCGTGGCTGATGGCGCATGGAGCAGCGCCGCGACATGGGGCGGCCGATTGCCCGCTGATGGCGATATTGTTGAAATCCCCCGCGGCCGCAGCGTGCAACTGGCAGGTGCAACCGCGCGCCTGAACGGCTTGTGGGTCAACGGCACCCTGACCTTTGCCGATGCCGATGTGGCTATCACCACGCAATACATCATGCTGCATGGCCGCCTGCAGGCCGGCACTGCTGCGCAGCCCTATCTGCGCAATGCCAGCATCACCCTGTTTGGCACCGACACCGCGCAAGACGTGCTAGGCATGGGCACCAAGACCATTTCCGTTGGCGCCGGCGGCCTGCTCAAGCTGCACGGCGAGCAACGCATGGCCTGGAGCAAACTGTCCGCCACCGTGCAGCCCGGCGCCAACAGCATGACGCTGAAGGACGATGCCTCCACCTGGCGTGTAGGCGACAAGCTGCTGATCGTCGCCAGCGGATTTGATCCGCGCGAGGCTGAAGTAGTCACCGTCACCGGCGTGACCGGTTCCAGCGTGTCGTTTACCCCGGCGCTCAAGTACCGCCACGTCGGTCTGACGCAAACCTATGACGGCAAAACGCTGGATCAGCGCGCGGCAGTTGGCCTTCTCTCACGCAACATTGTCATCCGCGGGGCGGATGATTCCGATGCCGCTGCCTTTGGCGGGCATGTGATGGTGATGGCAGGCGGCCACGCGCAGGTCAGCGGCATTGAGCTGACCAAAATGGGCCAGCGCGGCAGCGCCGGGCGCTATCCGTTTCACTGGCACATCGCTGGCGACCGCGCGGGTAACTACCTGATGAGCAGCAGCATCCACAGCTCGTTCCAGCGCGCGGCGGTGGTGCATTCCACCCACAACGTGGTGCTGGATGGCAACGTGGTCTACAACGTGCCCAATCATGCGCTGGTGTGGGCCGAAGATGGCGATGAATACGGCAATACCTTGTCGCGCAATGTGGTCGCGCTGGTGCGGCAGCCCGAGGAGCAGCACTTTGCCTTCCGCATCAACAATGCGTTTCACGGCAACTCGTCACAAGGCGAGCACCGCAGCGCCGCGTACTGGGGCCGCAGCTCTAACAAACACGTCATTCGCGACAACATCTCCGCCGGCGTGCTGGATGGATTCGGCTTTTTCTTTGACACCTTTACCCCTGCACCCATGGGTGGAGACGAAGGCAGCGGCCTGGTGTTTGACGGCAATATCGCGCACTCCACCCACAAGACGTTTAACACCGGCAACCAGATCAACTACCCCGAGGCCACGCGCGGCCACGGCCTGATGGTCTCCACCGGCACATCGGGCAAGCATCAACACTTATTTACGCGCTACACCGGCTACCACAATGTGAGCGGTGCGTGGATGGAAGACCGCGCAGCCAAGCTCAAAGATTCGCTGCTGGCAGACAATGGTGTTGGCGTGATGGTGCTGCGTTCAGTGCTGGAAGGTCTGACGGTCGTAGGCCAAAGC
>JBOFGW010000271.1:0-5292 GCA_051649325.1 Burkholderiaceae bacterium
CCATGGCCAGCATTTGCTGCTCGCCACCGGACATGGTGCCGGCCAGTTGGCTGGCGCGCTCTTTCAAGCGCGGGAATACGCCAAACCATTTTTCGATGTCGGCCTTGATTTCCGCCGCGTCATTGCGGATGAACGCACCCATCTGCAGATTTTCAACGATGGTCATGCGCGTGAACACGCCGCGGCCTTCGGGCACCATCGCGAGGCCTTGCTCAACCAAGTGAAACGATTGCTGGCCTTTGATGGATTTGCCAAAGTAGGCAATGTCGCCTTCTTTGGGCTTGAGCGTGCCGGTGATCGCTTTAAGCGTGGTGGTCTTGCCTGCGCCGTTGGCACCAATCAACGTGACGAGTTCGCCCTGCTTGATTTCAAGGTCGATCCCTTTCACGGCTTGAATGCCGCCATACGCCACTTGCAGGCCGGAGATTTTGAGTACGGTTTCAGTCATCATCAATCCTTAGTGGGCCGCGCCCAGATACGCCTCGATCACTTTTGGATCGCGCTGCACTTTATCCGGCTCGCCCTCGCAAATCAGTTTGCCGTAATCGAGTACAGACACGCGGTCGCACAGGCCCATCACAAGTTTGACGTCGTGTTCGATCAGCAAAATCGTTTTACCGTCGGCGCTGATTTTTTCCAGCAATTGGCGCAGCGTCACTTTTTCTGTGGCGTTCATGCCGGCCGCGGGCTCGTCCAGTGCAAGCAGTTGCGGGTCGGTGGCCATGGCACGTGCAATCTCTAGCCGGCGCTGATCACCATAAGACAGTGTCTTGGCTTGAAAGTCTGCGTACTTGGCAATGCCTACGTATTCCAGCAGCTCCATCGCGCGCTTGGCAATCTCTGCTTCCTCGCGCTTGAACTTGGGTGTTCTGAACACCGCGCCGATCACGCCACTGGCCGTGCGCACATGCCGGCCGACCATCACGTTTTCTACCGCGGTCATGTCTGGAAACAGGCGGATGTTTTGAAACGTGCGCGCAATGCCGGCCTTGGCGACCTCATGCACAGCCGTTGGGCGATAGGTCTGGCCGTTCAGGGCAAACTCGCCGGAGTCCGGTGTGTACAGCCCGGTGATCACATTGAAGAACGTGGTCTTGCCCGCGCCGTTGGGGCCGATCAGACCGTAGATCTGGCCTTTTTGAATTTGCAGATTCACTTCAGACAAAGCCTGCAGGCCGCCAAAGCGCTTGTTCACGCCTTTGATGGCGAGCAGGGGAGTTTGGTTGCTCATATGCGCCGTCCTCAAACCAGATTGGGAGTGTTCAGATTGGCGGCTTTGCCAATCGGGTTCACGCCGTGTTCCGGCGCGGGCCACAGCCCTCTGGGCTTGTAGAGCATGATGATCACCATCGCGAGTCCAAACAGCAGGTAGCGAAACACTTCCGGCTCAAGCAAATTGCGCAGGAAGGTAGCAACAAAATTCTCGCTCGTACCGATTAACGGCTGCAGCGCGCCAAGCACCGCATCGCGCACGCCCGGCAGCCAGTGGCGCAGCACTTCAGGCAGCGCGGCAAGAAACACCGCGCCAATGATCACTCCGGGAATATGCCCGATGCCGCCCAGCACCACCATCGCTAGCACCACAATCGATTCATTCAGCGTGAACGACTCCGGCGATACAAACTGCTGGAACGCGCTGAACATTGCGCCGGCCACGCCGCCAAAGCTCGCGCCCATGGCAAAGGCCAGCAGCTTGACGTTGCGGGTATTAATGCCCATGGCCTTAGCGGCAATTTCATCTTCACGGATTGCCATCCACGCGCGGCCGATGCGTGAGTTTTGCAGGCGGATGCAGATGATGACGGTAAGAATCGCCAGCGCCAAAAACAGGTAGTAATAGAAATACACCTTGTGCGTGGTGATAAAGCCAAAAATCTCCACCCGCCCGCCAGAGCCCGCGCCGCGCGCCCACTCCACGCCCGGCATGCTCACCGGATCAATCCCGCTGATGCCTTGCGGCCCGTTGGTGATGTTGATGGGCTGGTTCAGATTGTTCATGAAGATCCGCACAATCTCGCCAAAACCCAGCGTGACAATCGCCAGATAATCGCCGCGCAGCTTGAGCGTGGGCGCACCCAGCAGCACGCCAAACAGCGCGGCTAATCCTGCACCCAGCGGAATCACAATCCAGATGGAAAAGTGCAGTCCGTCTGGAAAGTGCTTGGCGATCCACGCAAAGTTTTCCATTAGATGCGGGCTTGCAAGCAGCGCATACATATACGCGCCAACGGCGTAAAACGCGATATAGCCCAAATCCAGCAGGCCGGCAAAGCCCACCACAATATTCAGGCCCAGTGCCAGCATGACATACAGCAGCACAAACGCCAGAATTTGCACGTAGGCGTTGCCGCCAAGGCCGGCAATATGTGGCGCGGCCAGCAGCGCAATCGCTAGCACCACCACTCCCGCATAGGCTTTACCGGGGGAGACGTCTTTGCCAAAAAACAGTTTCAACATGTTCTTGTTCTCCCCTTAAGCCCGGTCTGCCACGCGCTCGCCCATGATGCCGGACGGTCGCAACGTGAGCACGATGATCAGCACCACAAACGCAAAGATGTCCTGGTACTGGCTGCCAAAAAATCCGCCAGTCAGTGTGCCGATGTAGCCGGCGCCCAGGCTTTCCACAATGCCGAGAATCAGCCCGCCCACCATTGCGCCATACAGGTTGCCAATGCCGCCCAACACCGCAGCGGTAAAGGCCTTCAGGCCGGGCATAAAGCCCATGTAAAAGTGCGCCACGGTGTAATTGGCGGCAAACAGCACACCGGCCACGGCGGCCAGCGCTGCACCGATGGCAAACGTGGCCACAATCACGCGGTTGGCATCCACGCCCATCAGCCCGGCCACGCGCGGGTTTTCTGCAGTGGCGCGCATGGCGCGGCCGAGCTTGGTCTTTTCCACCAGCAGCACCAGGCCAATCATCATCACGGCCGACACAACAACAATGGCAATCTGCGTGGGCGTAATGGATGCACCCAGGAATTTAACCGCCTCTGGCGGCAGCAACTGCGGAACCACATGAAAGTTGCGGCCAAAGATGATCATGGCCAGCGTTTGCAAAATGATGGATACGCCAATCGCGGTGATCAATGGCGCCAGGCGCGGCGCGTTGCGCAGCGGCCGGTAGGCCACGCGCTCAATCGTCACATTCACGATGACGCAGACCGGAATGGCCGCCGCCATGCCAATGAGCATGAGCAGCCAGCCGGGCGTGCCAGGCGCCCAGGCCATCACCAGTTTGATGACGGTGAGCGCGGTGAGTGCACCAACCATGAGCACGTCGCCGTGCGCAAAATTGATGAGCTGCAAAATACCGTAGACCATCGTGTAGCCCAGCGCGATCAGTGCGTACACCGCACCCAGCACCAGACCATTGATGATCTGCTGTAAGAAGACTTCCATGCATTCCCCTTGGTTGCTTTATTGGAACAAGAGTAAGTCAGATTGCTTGCTGTGCAGCAGCTTGCGTGCCATGGCGCATTTACGCAAAGTGGTTCTTGACACTTTCAGCCTGCTTGAGTGGGCGGATTGTAGGCGTTGTTGCAACCGGGTTTACGCTGCGGCGCAGCGGAGAAGCGTTGCGCTTTGACGCAGCCGCACGCCGGACTGGCACGCGATTTGCCTCGGTAAAATCAAGCATTGGGAAAGTTTCCCTCAATACAATGCGCTAGAAATGAATAGTTTTAGACAAAAACTGTTCAAAAAACAAAATTTGATAGGCATATGCTTTCCAAATATAAACAAATTTGCGCAGGTTGAGTGCCTGAATCGCAGTACTTTTCTTACGATAGATGCCTTCTACAGCGTCTTTAACTGAATCGAGCAGGCCATCATGCGCATTGTTGTCTTGGGTTCTGGAATTATCGGCACATCCACTGCCTGGTTTGCCGCACAAGACGGCCATGAAGTGGTGGTGATCGACCGCCAAAGCGGCCCCGCGCAAGAAACCAGTTTTGCCAACGGCTGCCAGATCAGTGTGAGCTATTCAGAGCCGTGGGCCAACCCCGGCGCGCCGCTCAAGCTGCTCAAATGGCTGGCGCGCGACGATGCGCCGCTGCTGTTCCGCCCGCGGCTGGACTTTAGGCAATGGATGTGGGGCCTCGCGTTTTTGCGCGAATGCATTCCCGGCCGTCTGCCTCAGAACATCCGCGCGATGGTGGCACTGTCCACCTACAGCCGCAGCGTGCTGCAGGCCACGCGCAAAGCCACCGGCATCGAATATGACTTGGTCGACCGCGGCATTCTCAACTTTTATTCCGACCCCAAAGAGTTTGAAGGTTCGCAAGCTGCAGCAGATGTGATGCGACAGTTTGGCGTGAACCGCCGCATCGTCACGGCGGATGAAGTAGTGCAGATTGAACCCGCACTGGCCAGCTCGCGCAACCAAATCGTGGGTGGCGACTACACGGCAGAAGATGAATCCGGCGACATCTACAAGTTCACCACCAAACTCGCGGCCAAAGCGGCGGAGAAGGGCGTGAAGTTTGAGTGGAACACGCAGGTCACGCGCTTGATTCAAGAAGGCGGCAAGATCACAGCAGTCGAAGTCATCCGCCCAGACGGTGGGTTTGACACCATCCGCGCAGACGCATTTGTGGTCGCCATGGGCAGCTTCTCTCCACAACTCGTGCAGCCCCTGCGTATCCCCTGCCTGATCTACCCCACCAAGGGCTACTCCGCCACCTACCCCGTGGCGAGGCCGGAGAAAGCGCCCGTGGTCAGCTTGTCTGACAGCGGCTTCAAAATTGTGTTCTCACGCATCGGCAACCGCATCCGCGTGGCCGGCACCGCAGAACTGTCTGGCTACACGCGCGACTTAAACCCCGTGCGCTGCGAAGCGCTCACCCGACGCACCAAAGAACTGTTTGGCGATGCGTGCGATTACTCGCAGGCCAAATACTGGACCGCGCTGCGGCCCTCAACCCCCAGCAACGTGCCCCTGATCGGCCGCACCCGCATTGCCAATTTGTACTTGAACACCGGCCACGGCACCCTCGGCTGGACCATGGGCTGCGGCTCCGGCAAAGCGCTGGCAGACATTCTCTCAGGCCGCACACCTGAGGTGGACTTTGCGTTTCTGGGCAGCGACGGCCGGCCGGATATGGCGGCGGCGCGGACGAGTGCGCAGATGGCTGCGGCTTAGTTTTCAAAGGCGATTACGCAATATCCATGCGGGTTTTGGGGCTGTTTTGCTTGGAAAAGCACATGGATATTGCGTAGAGCTATCTGAAGTAAAGGAATTCTGTAGGGTGGGCAAAGCGCAGTGTGCCCACCAAACCGTCCGCGTGGGCA
>JBOFGW010000272.1:0-6413 GCA_051649325.1 Burkholderiaceae bacterium
GTCGAGAACGCATTCCTGCATCTGAAGCGCTGGCGGGGCATCGCAACGCGCTACGCCAAGAACCTTGCTTCGTTCCTGGCTGCAGTGCAGATTCGATGCATTGCTATCTGGGCCGCTATCTCGTGACGACACTATCTAGAGTGCGTGGCATCTTCTGGATCCCGGCTTCCGCCGGGATGACAGCGCATCACTTGGCAAACGCCTCTGCAAGCGCAGGGTAGTCTGTGTATCCCTCCGCCCCAGGGCTGTAATAGGTCTTGGGATTGGCCGGATTCAGCAGTGCATTCTGCTTCAGCCTCTCCGGCAAATCCGGGTTGCTGATGAAGGGCACGCCAAAGGCAATCGCGTCGGCGCTGCCACCTTCCACTGCATGCATCGCCATTGCGCGGTCGTATTTGTTGTTGGCAGTGTAGGCGCCGCCAAACTGCTTGCGCGCGGCCGCAAAATCAAAGCCGTCCAATTTGCGCTCTCCGCCGGTGATGCCTTCAATCAAATGGATGAAGGCAATGCCGCGTGCGTTTAACGCGTCGATCAATGCGCCGTAGGTGGCTTGCGGGTTGCTGTCTTGCATGGCGTTGTTAGCGGCAGACACAGGTGAGAGGCGAATGCCAACCCGGTCTTTGCCAAATACTTCCAGCGCGGCATCCACCGCTTCCAGCGTCAAGCGGATGCGATTGGCAATGCTGCCGCCGTATTCATCGGTGCGCTTGTTGATGCAATCGCGGATGAATTGTTCTAGCAAATAGCCATTGGCGCTGTGAATCTCTACGCCATCAAAGCCCGCGCGCTTAGCCACTTGCGCGCTGTGTTTGTACGCGGCGACCACAGCCTTGATCTCGTGCAGCGCAAGCGCTCGCGCGGCTACGCGTTCTTTCTTGCCGCCGGGCAGCGTGGTGAAGCCGCCGGGGTTGTAGATGGAGGACGACACCGGCAACGCGGCATCCGGTTGCAGATCTGGATGGCTGATCGCGCCCACGTGCCAGAGCTGCGCAACAATCTTTCCGCCTGCTGCGTGCACGGCATCAGTGACCAAACGCCAGCCTGCTTCTTGCTCCGCGCTATAGATCCCAGGCGTGCCCACATAACCTTTGCCCTGCGGCATGATTTGCGTGGCCTCACTCACAATCAGCCCGGCGCTGGCGCGCTGCGCGTAGTAGGTGGCGTTGAGTTGATGCGGTGCATCTGTGCCGGGCATGGCGCGGCAGCGCGTGAGGGGCGCCATGAAGATGCGGTTGGCGCAGTGAATGGCGCCGACGCGCACTGGGTCAAACAAGGTTGGCATAAAGTTGGCGTTTAATTTAGTTTTAGGCAGTAAGTTAGAAGTGATTGACGCAGTATCCATGCGCATTTTCAAGCATTTTTGCCTGAAAAAGCGCATGGATATTGCGTAGAGGCTATTAGAAAATTTGGCTCGCGCAAATGTTAACGCGTATCATCACAGCAAGATTTTGCTGAAGGCACTTGCATGACACTACTCATTGTTGGACTCGTTATTTTTCTAGGTGCGCACTCGGTGCGTATTTTTGCAGAGGGCTGGCGCAGCGGCTTTATCGCACGCCGTGGCGAAATGACTTACAAAGGCTTGTACACAGTCGTGTCGCTCATGGGGCTTGTACTGCTGGTGTGGGGCTACGGCGCAGCGCGTGCCACTCCGGTGGACATATGGCTGCCGCCACGCGGCATGAATCATGCCGCCGCACTGCTCACGCTGATCGCCTTTATCTTTCTTGCTGCCGCCTACGTGCCCGGCAATGCAATCAAGGCCAAACTCAAACACCCAATGGTGCTGAGCGTCAAAATCTGGGCGTTTGCGCATTTGATTTCCAACGGCCGCCTGGCGGACATTGTGTTGTTTGGCGCGTTCTTACTCTGGGCGGTGTTGAGCTTTCGCGCCGCGCGCGGGCGCGACCGGGCGCAGAACATTGTTTATCCGCCCGGCCGCGCTGGGCCGACCGTGATCACGGTGATCGTTGGCATCGTGCTGTGGGCCGTGTTTGCCATGTGGGCGCACGCGTGGTTGATTGGCGTGGCGCCATTGGGTCGCTGAACGCCGCCACATGCTGCGCGATATTCTGATCTATCTGTGCGCCGCAGTGATTGCGGTGCCGCTGTTTAAACGGCTAGGCCTCGGTGCGGTGCTGGGTTATCTCGTCGCCGGCATTTTGATCGGCCCGTCAGTGCTCAAACTGATCGCCGACCCTGACTCTGTGCTGCGCATTGCAGAGCTTGGCGTGGTGCTGCTGCTGTTTCTGGTGGGCCTGGAGCTGAACCCCAAGAAGTTGTGGGAGATGCGCATCTCGATCTTTGGCATGGGCGCGATGCAGGTGTTTCTCACCGCATCTGCTGTCGCCGGCGCGCTACTGCTCTGGGGGCTGGATTGGAAAACTGCGCTGGTGATTGGCATCGCAGCGCTGCAAAGCTCTACCAGCGTGGCGCTGGCACTCATGAGCGAGCGCAATCTGCTGCCCACGCCGGGTGGGCGCAGTGCGCTATCTGTCAGTCTGTTTCAAGACATCATGGTGATTCCCATCTTGCTGCTGCTGGCTGCAATTGCGCCAGCGAAGACAGAAGCGGGCCACGCGCCGTTCAACATTTGGCTGGGCATTGCACTGATCGCCGGCTTTGTCGTGATCGCGCGCTTTGCCATGCGGCCGCTGCTGCGCTACATCGCCGGCACGGGGCTGAAAGAAGTCTTTATTGCATTTGCGCTGCTACTGGTGCTCGGTTCTGCGGTGGCAGCGGAGAGCGTAGGCTTTTCCATGGCGCTGGGCACTTTTTTGGCCGGCGTACTGCTGGCAGAAAGTGAATACCGCCACGAACTGAACCTGGACATCGAGCCGTTCAAAGGCCTGCTGCTCGGCCTGTTTTTTATCGCCGTGGGCATGAGCGTGCAGCTCAATCTGTTCGTGGATAAACCGCTTCTCGTGCTGGGTGGCGCACTCGCATTGGTGGTACTCAAAATGCTAGTGCTTTGGCTCACGGCTATCACGTTCAAATTGTGCGGGCAAGACAGCTTGATGTTTGCCATTTTGCTCTCGCAGGTGGGTGAGTTTGCGTTTGTGATCATCACCGCATCGCAAAGCAATGGACTGCTGCCTAAACCCACGGCAGATATTTTGAACGCGATTGTTGCCGCCTCGATTCTTACTACGCCATTCTTGTTCATGGCTTACAACAAGTTCATTGTGCCGCGCGTGAACCGCGCTGCAAACCGCGACGCAGACGTGATTGAAGAGCGCAATGCTGTGATCGTCGCCGGCTTTGGTCGCGTGGGCCAAGTGCTGGCGCGGCTGCTGCAGGCGCGTGGGCACACTGTGACCTTGATTGACCATGATCCGAATCAAATTGACTTGGTGCGCCGCTTTGGCTTTAAGGCGTACTACGGCGACGTGTCGCGGCTTGATGTTCTTGAGGCCGCGGGCATCAGTGAAGCCAAATTGCTGATTCTGGCCACCGACGATATGGATGCGACGCGCGAAACCGCCAAGCTCGTCAAAGAGCGCTACGCCCACGTCAAGCTGCTGGCGCGCGTGCGCAACCGCACCGATGCGTTTGACATGGTGGAGCTCGGCGTCGATTTTGAGCGCGAGACCTTTCGCAGCGCGGTGCGGCTGGGCGAAAAAGCCTTGGTTTCACTGGGTGAGCCGCAGCATCAAGCCGCGCGCTCGGCGCATGCCTTCATTGAGCATGATGAGCAAATGCTGCTCAAAGGCGCTGCAGCGCGCCACGACCAAAAGCTACTCATCGACATCGCCAACCGCGGCCGGGCCGATCTGGCCGCGCTGCTCACCGGTGAGCAGGCGCAAGCCCACGGCGATACGCCTGAACCCAAGCAACCGGCAGCCGCGCAGTCAACTTGAATTCAATAAGCGCAAACACACATAACCCTCCATGATTGACATTACCGTAGACAATTTTGAACAAGAAGTCGTTGCCGCGTCCGCGCAAACGCCGGTGCTGATCGACTTTTGGGCCGAGTGGTGCGGGCCGTGTAAGGCGCTCGGCCCGGTTCTGGAAAAGCTGGAAAAAACCTACGGCGGCGCGTTCACGCTCGCCAAGGTCGATACTGAAGCGCAGCAAGAACTAGCCGCGGCCTTTCAGATTCGCAGCATTCCCACCTGTGTGCTGTTCAAGGACGGTAAGCCGGTGGATGGTTTTCAAGGCGCATTGCCTGAAGGCCAGCTCAAACAGTTTTTGGACAAGCATCTGCCCAAGCCGCAGGAGCTTGAACTGGTCGCAGCGCGCAAAGCCAAGCTGGAAGGCGATAAAGACACGGCGCTGCGCAAACTCAAGGCTGCGCTGGCGCTAGATCCCGGTTTTGACGAGGCACGCTTTGATTTGATTGAGCTGTATCTTGACGCTGCGGATAATGAAACCGCCAAGATCGAAGCAGCCAAGATCGCACCCAAAAACCATATCGATCCGCGCTGGCAAGCCATAGACGCGCGCCTGCACGCCGCCAAAAAAGCGCTGCAGTTGCCCGGCGTGGACAAGCTGCAGGCAGCGATTGAAAAGAACCCCAAAGATTTACAAGCGCGGCTGGATTTGGCCGAGGCCTTTATCAGCGTGCAGGCCTACGAAGAGGCGCTTGAGCAACTGCTTGAAATCGTCAAGACCGACAAGCTGTTTGGCGATGGCATCGGCCGCAAGAAAATGGTGGATGTGTTCAACATGGCCAGCAGCCAGCCCGAGATGGTGGGCAAGTGGAGACGGGCGCTGTCTGCCGCGCTAAACTAAGCCGCAACCCTTTCAAGAATTTCTCAAGCCCGGTTGCAGCAATGCGCCGGGCTTTTTGCTGTACTGACCAAACACCATGCATATAGATAACGAAATCCGGCTTGACTTCAAAGACGTGCTGATCCGCCCCAAGCGCAGCACGCTGACATCGCGCTCTGAAGTCGATATCACGCGTGATTACGTTTTTAAGCACTCGGCCCGCAAGTATCACGGCATCCCCATCATCGCCGCCAACATGGATACCACCGGCACGATGGAAATGGCGCACGCGTTTGCGCCGCACAAGCTATCGGTCGCGCTGCACAAGCATTATCACGATGACACGCTGGCCGAGTTCTTCAAATCGCTCAAGGAGCCCGCCAACGCGTTTTACAGCATGGGCATCACCAAGGCGGACAAAGACAAGTTTGAGCGCATCATGCAGCGCGCCAAAGAGCACATTGCCTACGTGTGCATTGATGTGGCGAACGGCTATACCGAGAATTTTGTGACCTTCTGCAAAAAGATGCGTGAAGACCATCCGCATCTGGTGATCATGGCCGGCAATGTGGTCTCGGGTGATATGACTGAGGCGCTGATCCTGGCGGGGGTGGACATCGTCAAAGTTGGCATCGGCCCCGGCAGCGTGTGCACCACGCGCAAGATGACAGGCGTGGGCTACCCGCAGCTCTCCGCCACGATTGAATGTGCAGATGCAGCGCACGGCCTGGCCGGCCACATCTGCACCGACGGCGGCTGCACCGTGCCCGGCGATCTGGCCAAGGCCTTTGGCGGCGGCGCGGATTTCCTCATGCTGGGCGGCATGCTGGCAGGCCACGATGAATGCGCGGGTGAACTGATTGACCGCGATGGTGAAAAATTCAAACGCTTCTACGGCATGAGCAGTGCCGCGGCGATGGAAAAATATTCCGGCGGCGTAGCCAAGTACCGCGCCAGCGAAGGCAAAGAAGTGCTGGTGCCTTACCGCGGCCCGGTAGAAAACACGCTGCAGGAAATTCTGGGCGGTGTGCGCAGCGCCTGCACGTACGTGGGCGCGCGCAAGCTCAAAGAGCTATCCAAACGCACGACGTTTGTGCGAGTGACGCAGCAGATTAATGAGGTTTTTGGGAAGAGTTAAAGTGCTCTAAGCAGTATTCATGCGGTTTTGCTTCAAGACCAGCATGGATATTGCGTAGCACTTCTATCGATCTAGCGTCACTGCCGCGCTTGCGGCGGATTAAATGCCATCAGTTGAAATTTGCCGTCGTTATCAAAGAACCACGTTTCCATATATTCGACCGTGCCGCGCCGGTTGAGCAGGTTGCGGCTGGGTACAGGCAAGGACGCTTTGCGCAGCGTGTCAATCGCGACGGGATTCAATGAAGCGTCCGCGCCGCCGCGTTTGATGCGCGCGAGCGCGACCTTGCCGTTGCCGTCGACTTCTACTTCCAGTACAACAATAGAGCGCAGCAACGCAGGCAGTGTGCCCGAGCTGCGCAGCGCTGCATTGGCCGCGTAGATCGCGTTGCCTGCGGCTTGCCGGTAGTCCATCACACTGCCATAGCTACGGGCAGCGGGGGCCGGGGCGGGAGCCGTAGCAGGCGCTCGCGCGCCTGAGGCCGGGGCGGGTGCAGGTGCTTCAGCGGTTTTGCAGCCCGCGACCAGCAGTGCGCTTGCGGTGATCAATGCTGCTGCTT
>JBOFGW010000273.1:0-4053 GCA_051649325.1 Burkholderiaceae bacterium
GACCTCGGCGGCGATAAGCGCACAAAGGTCCGCTACCCGAAGATCAAGCCGGTGACGATGGACGACGAGTTCCCGGGTTACACCGTCATGCTGTCGGCCGGGCTCGACACCGGGCAGAGCCTCACGTTCAAGGATGCCAAGTTGAAAGCCTTCAAGTTCAAGGCGATCGACGGCGGCGCGGTGGAAGTGACGTTCTCCGCCGCGGTCTACCCTGACGAGCACCAGGCCGGCGTGCTGTTCGGCTGGCAAAAGAAAACATTGGTGCTGACGCTGAAGCGGCCAAAGGCTGCGAGCGAGCAGAAGACGCTGAACTGATTACGGCACCGCGGAACTCAGAAGCCCCGGCATTGCGTCCGGGGCTTTTTTCTTAGCTCACAGACCGAGTAAGCATTCTGGAAAACTGGGCCGTGCTGGCTGTTGCAGTCGCGCCGACCATAATCTGGATGCGGTGGCCCAGCGCCTGAGTGTTCGCCGGAAGGTTGGCCGTCACCGTGCCTTGGGCGCGAAAGTCATTCCCCGTGTCTAGACGACGAACCATATACCGGACGTTCGCGACATTCGGCATACACAGAAAAGCGACTTCATAGGCTGCGGTCGCGGACGGCACCGGGAAGTTCGCCCCAAGATCGATGGGCGTGCCAGCGGCTGCGTCGCGAACGCTGATCCGCAGCGTGGTCTGCCCACCATTGGCGCACAGGTAGATCGTGTTATTGGTCGCCTGCGGCTGCGTCGTCAGCGCAGCGGCGCTGCTGGTCAGGCCCACTGCCACGCCACCCGTCGCACCTAGCGCAGTGAATGCCACTCGGGAATTGTGGAATATCCCTTGTCGTCCTGCGGTCGCGCCACGCATGAAGTTCGTAAGCCCGCACCGAACATCCGAGGAGCCGTTCGCAGTCGCATTGGTAATCTGAGTTCGCGGCCCCTCGGTAAAATCGTTTGTTGGTGTCGCTGTTGGGGCTATCGTGGATGCGGTTGCTGTGATCGACGTTCCGCCGACGCCCATGTTTTGGACCGTTGCTGCAGTCAATGGCAGGGTCAGAGTAACCTTGTCGTCAACCTGCATCACATCGAACGATACGGATATTTCGACCCAGCGCGACGATGTGGCGTTGTAGATAAAGTTCGCCGTCTCGCCGGGAAGCAAGAACACGCCGGAGCGCTGCAGCGCAAAGCGGTTGGCCGCTGTGCTGGCGGCATCTTCATGCACAAGCCAAATCAGGCCGCTAGCGCTGGCGTTCTGGATGTGCAGGATGTCGCCGCTCGCCCCGCCCGTAACGCCGCCGATCCACGAGTTATCCGCAGGGCTCGCCAAGACCGTTGTGTAAGACGTGCGCCCCGCAATTGTCCAATTTTGTTGGTCTGCGGTTGGCGTGGCGGAAATGACGGTGTTTGCGAAGCTCCCGCCACCACCGCCCGCTGCCGCAAGCGTCCCGCCCGAAAAAGTCAGGTTGGCGCCAATCGTTACTGGCGACCATGTGTTCGAGGCACTGAGATAATAGAACCGATCAAGGGTAGACACGCCAGAAAATGACGTGAGCGAAGGGCTGAAGCCCTGGACAGTCACGCCTACTCCGGCAACAACCCTTGCATCCGCTGCAGCAGAAAAGTCGCTGATCGTGCTTGCCGGCTGTTGGCCTGTGTGATTGCTTCTTGCCAGAAGGACGGCGTCTGAAGAGTTTGCTGTCGCGCCCGATGCAATGCCATTCAATTTGACCTTGTCTGCAGCAGTCATCGCGCCCGCATTGGACGTATCTACTGCAGGAATTACGCCATCGCTTCCGGTGTCAGACAGAACAGTGACACTGGTGGCATCCCGCGATATCGAGATGTTTGTCCCTGGCGGCGTAACGGTTTCGCCAACCTCGACCCACGCCGCAGGCGCGTCCGTGTCCCACACTGCGATATGGGCCTGTCCAGCGCCATTTGTGATATGCGCCCAGTCCCCGCTTGTGCCGGCAGGAATAGCCGTTTGCAGCGCAGCAAGGCTCGCATAAACGCCGCGGAATGCGGTGTAGTTCGCAAGGCCATCGAGCTTGAGTTTGTCCGCCGCAGACAGAAAGCCCGCAGTGCTTGTTGTAGCAACCGCATGCGCAGAGCCGCCTGCGCCGACGTGCGCAATTGGCGCATACGCTGCATTGCCTTCTGCGGGCGTCAAATACTGAGGGTGCGGGTCTCCAGCGGACACATGGCCAGCTACGGCAGATGCTGCTGTTCCGATGGCTTCTGCGCCCACATCTGCAGCCGTGTAGGCAAGCATCGTTTTGACTTGGGCGACAGTCGCATCGATCGGATCAGCTGACGCAATAGTGTTGTTCGCCTTGAGCGTGTTAGCCGGCATGTTCGCCAGCTTGGAGTTGTCGACCTCGTCCACATCGACTGTCCAAACGGTGCCACCGCCAGAAACTACGATCCCGCCCTTGTTCCCATCAGTCACGCCGCCGGCACCGCCGATTGAGATACCGCCTACAGTGACTCCGTCTCCCTTGTATACGACCTCTAGATCGATGTCATAGACAAGCTCGCGCTTTCCCAGCACGAGACCAATCCTTTCGGCTGTTGTGATTCCTGGGAGCTTGAAAATTGCCATTAGAGACGGGTTCCCATGTCGAGTATTTCACTGCCGGTCATTCGCGATCCGCCATCCCAGATACCACCAGACCCTGACCCTAGCGAAGTATCTGGTGGGGCTTCCAACGCGTCCATAAATACGCACTGCTCGTGCGTGAGGATGAGGTCTGCATCACCAAGTATGTATTTTCTAAGTGAGCTTGGAGCATATCCGTTATAACTTGAGAAGGCGCATCCAGATAGCACAAGCCTGATTTTTCCTGTTGCTTTTATGCAATTCGTAACAAATCTTGCTGCTATGTTTCTGTTAAAAACTACGGCATTTAAAACAACAGTCACATAGTGCGAACCTGTGTTTGTTATGAACAGATCCGCGCCACCACCATTGGACTCAAAATAACCTCCGTTGAAAATTGCACCAACACTCCCTTCGGTTCCATTAAAAAAAAGACTACACCCACCGTCTGAAGAAAAACCATGTCTGCCGTTATTTTCAAAATTGCAGTTAGTAAAGACCAGCCCTGTGCAATGGGGTTCGGTGTGCATTCCAAGAACCGCATTGCTGCTGAACTTACATGAATCGAAGTGGTTTGCGTTGACTCCGCTGAACCCAATGCCTTTTTTCAAAAAAGCCCCGTAGATAGCGTTGTTTCGACACTGAATATTAGAAAAAGCGGATGATAAAACGGATTCAATCAAAAGCCCGACGTACAACCCTTGTAGAGTGATATTTGAAAGCCGTGTGTATGCCTTGTTAAAAACATGTAGACCATTCGCTCCTGAAACGCCTGCCACAATTGAGAAATTTCCATGATCTTCATAACCATGCGAATCAACCCCAACTCCACCAACCAACTTTACCGCGTACTGACCAAATGTCATTGATTTGATCACCGTATTGCCTGCTCCATCTCCTTGCAGTGTTACGGATCTTCGATCAGCATCAGGCTCTGCGGTTATAGGAGAATCAATTACCAATCCGGGCAAACCGGTTCTGCCGACGTTATAGGCCCCAGACGGAATACTTAAAACCCCGCCTGAAGATAAAACATTAGCCACCGCTGCTGTAATCGCATGTGTGTCGTCAATAGTTCCAAGACCTGTTGCCGCGTAGTCTTTTACGCTTTCGCGCTCGTTGAGCTTGTCTCGGGCTGGTCGTCCAACTGCTCCTAACCCTGTGGCTAGGTGGGATACAAGAGATGATCCTTTTGCCGAGGATGCCAAGTCAGCCCTGAGCTTTGTATCGGTTGGCTGGTTTTCGCCTAATACGATCTCGACAATTTTTTTTTCTTGTTCTTCCTGAACTTTCTTGAGAGAACCGATTGCTTCATCTATAGGAGCCATGTCCAAGATGTCGTCACTAAGGCTGTTCCTTCTAGGGATTCTGTAGCGCCTACTCATCTTTTAGTGCCTCACAGATTGAGCTGCCTTTGAATTCTCACTCCTTACCGCAGCTCTACAGATGCGCTCTGACCTGTCCTTGAT
>JBOFGW010000274.1:0-22923 GCA_051649325.1 Burkholderiaceae bacterium
ACGCCCACGGCGTGGAATGACCCGGCGCGCGGCGGCGAGCTGGCCAAGGCACAGTTTGCCAAGGGCGTGGATGTAGTGTTTGCCGCGGCGGGTGGCACCGGTATCGGCGTGTATCAAGCGGCCAAGGACAACGCCAAACTCGCGATTGGTGTGGACAGCAACCAGAACCATTTGCAGCCGGGCACGATGTTGACCTCGATGGTCAAGGGTGTGGACGTGGCGGTGTACAACGTGTTCAAGGCCACCAAGCCGGGCGTGACAGCGTTGGGTTTGAAAGAAGGCGCAGTGGGCTATGCGCTGGATAAACACAATGAAAAGCTCGTCACCCCTGCGATGAAGACTAAGGTAGATGCTGCCAAGGCAGACATCATCAGCGGCAAGATCAAGGTGGTGGATTACATGGCCGAGAACGCGTGTAAGTTCTGATCACACGCGTAAATGAGCCCACCCCGAAGCGGCCTGGGGTCGCCTCCCCGCAAGGGGCGACGCCAGCGGTCCGGCGAAGCCGGTTCCGCGGCGTCTGCTTAATAGGGCCACCCACATGGTGACGAATGTGAGCAGCAATGCACCGGCCGTTTACATGCGCCACATCGAAAAGCGCTTCGGCGCTGTGCATGCCAACAATGATGTGAATCTGCGCGTGGCCGCGGGCACCGTGCACGGCATCGTGGGAGAAAACGGCGCGGGCAAAAGCACGCTGATGTCGATTCTGTACGGGTTTTATCAGGCCGACAGCGGTGAGATCGAAGTCGAAGGTAAGCCAGCGCGGATCCGCAACTCGCACGACGCGATTGCGCTGGGCATTGGCATGGTGCACCAGCACTTTATGCTGGTGGAAACCTTTAGCGCGCTGGATAACATCATGCTCGGTGCCGAGCCCAACTGGCGCCTGGGCGCCGCGCGCGCGCAGGTGCGTGCCAAGCTTGATGCGCTGATGCGCGACACTGGCCTGACCGTGCAGCTCGATAGCGTCGTGGCGGAATTGCCGGTGGGTGCGCGGCAGCGGCTGGAGATCTTGAAAGCGCTGTATCGCGGCGCGCGGATTCTGATTTTGGACGAGCCCACCGCCGTGCTCACGCCGCAGGAGACCGATCAACTCTTTGTCACGTTGCGGCAACTGCGCGAGCGCGGCACCACGATCTTGTTGATCACACATAAGCTCAAAGAAATTATGGCGCTGTGCGACCATGTGACGGTGATGCGCGGCGGCGCGGTAGTGCTGGACTGCGCGATTGATCAAACCAGTGTGGACGGCCTCGCGCAAGCAATGGTGGGCCGGCGCGTGCACATGGGCCGCGCGCAGGAAGCGGTGGTGGCCGCACCAGCGCAGGACCGGCCGGTGCTTCTGCGTGCGCAAGGGCTGCAGCTGCGCGACTCGATGGGCATTGCGCGGCTGGCCGATGTTTCCTTGAGCTTGCACGCCGGTGAGATTGTGGGTGTGGCCGGCGTATCGGGCAACGGCCAAAGCGAACTGCTGGAAGTGCTCTCGGGCCTGCGCGCGCCGCAGGCGGGCCTGCTATCGATTGGCACCGACCAATTTCAGAAGAGCGATTGGCTCAACCCCACCCGCGCCCGTGCGCTGGGGATTGCGCACGTGCCGGAAGATCGTCACAACCGCGGCCTGGTGTTGCCGTTTGCGGCGTGGGAATCGGCCGTGCTGGGGTACCAAACGCGGCCGCGCTACAACTTGCGCGGCTGGATGCGGCAACTCTTCATGCGGCAAGACACGGCGCAGATGATGGAGGGTTACGACGTGCGCCCGCGCGATCCTGATTTGCGCTGTTCTAAATTTTCCGGCGGCAATCAGCAAAAGCTCGTGCTCGCGCGTGAGGCAATGCCGCAGCCAAAAGTGTTGCTGGTGGGCCAGCCTACACGCGGGGTGGACATTGGTGCGATTGAATTCATTCACAGCCGCTTGCGCGCAATGCGCGATGCCGGCGGCGCGGTGTTGGTGGTCTCCAGCGAGCTGGATGAAATCCTCGCCTTGGCCGACCGCGTGTTGGTGATGAATGCGGGCGGCATCGTGGGTGAACTGCCGATTGAGCAGTGCGACGAACGGTCCCTGGGCCGCCTAATGGGTGGTGCGGGTGGCGCAGGCACGGCAATGGCGCAGGCAGCGTAGTGCGATGAGCCAGCCCATCGAACTGCCGCGCTGGATGGACCTGCTGGTATTGCCGGCGGTCAATATCTTCACGGCGTTGCTGGTCGCCGGCGGCGTGGTCGCACTGATCGGGCAAGACCCGGTGCAGGTGCTGACGCTGCTGATCAAGGGCGCGTTCGGCAGCAAGCTCGGCATTAGCTACACGCTGTATTACGCCACTACCTTTGTGTTTACCGGCCTTGCAGTGGCAGTGGCCTATCACGGCGGCCTGTTCAACATCGGTGCCGAGGGGCAAGCGATGATGGGCGGCCTGGGCGCGGGGTTGGTGGCGCTGGCGTTCTCGACAATGTTGCCGGCTTGGCTGATGTTGCCGCTCATGGTGCTGGCAGCGGTGTTGTTCGGCCTCGCGTGGGCGGCGGTGCCTGCGGCGCTGCAAGCTTATCGTGGCAGCCATATCGTGATCACGACCATCATGTTTAACTTTATTGCGTCGGCATTGATGGCGTACCTGCTGGTGAACGTTCTCAAAGCGCCGGGCGGCATGACGGTGGAGAGCCGTACGTTTGCAGATTCGGCGCGCATGCCCGGCGTACATGATGCGTTGGCGTGGCTGGGCTTGGAATGGCCCAGCACGCCGCTGAACCTGACGGTGCTGCTGGCGGTTGCGGCTGCAGTGCTGGTGTATCTGCTGCTGTGGAAGTCGGGCTTGGGCTATGCGGTGCGCACGGTGGGCTACGCGCCCGAGGCGGCGCATTACGCGGGTATTGAGCCGCGCCGGCAGATCATGCTCTCGATGATGATCTCTGGCGCGTTGGCGGGCATGGTGGGCATCAACGAAGTAGCCGGCGTGCATCAACGGCTGCTCTTGGATTTTGTGGTGGGCGCGGGCTTTGCCGGCATTGCGGTGTCGTTGATTGGCCGCAATCACCCGGTGGGTATTGTGCTGGCGGCACTGCTGTTTGGCGCTTTGTATCAGGGCGGCGCAGAGGTAGCGTTTGAGGTGGACGGATTCTCGCGCGACATGGTGTTTATGCTGCAAGGCCTGATTGTGCTGTTTGCCGGGGCGATGTCGCAGGTGGCCGTGCCCGGGCTCGCGCGGTTGTACGGTTTGCTGCGCCGAAGCGCGCCTGCACTGGAGGTCGGCCGTGGATGACGTGCTGATCGGCTCGATCCTGGCCTCGACGCTGCGGGTGGCCACGCCGCTGATTTTGTGTGCGCTGGCGGGCTGCTTGTGCGAGCGCGCCGGCGTGATTGATCTGGGGCTGGAAGGCAAGATGCTGCTCACCGCGTTTGCTGCCGGCAGCGTGGGCGCGGTGACGGGGTCGCTCGGCCTGGCGCTGCTCGCTGCATTGGCCGTGGGCGTGGCGCTGTCGATGCTGCACGGCTATGCATGCGTGAGCCATCGCGGCGATCAGGTGGTGATGGGCATGGCGATCACCATGACCGCGGCCGGACTCACCGTGGTGCTGGGCATCGCGTGGTTCAAGCAAGGTGGTCAAACGCCGCCACTGCCAGATGCCGTGCGGCTTGCCCCGCTCTTCATTGGCGTGGGGCAATGGGTCAAAGAGATTCCAGTCGTTGGCAATGCGTTGTCATTGGCTTTGTTTGGTCACACTGCCTTTGTGTACGCGGCGCTGCTCTTGGTGCCGGCGGTGTGGTGGCTGCTGTACCGCACGCGTTTTGGGCTGCGGCTGCGCGCCACCGGTGAGAACCCGGCGATGGTGGATGCCGCCGGCGTATCAGTGGTGGGTTTGCGGTACGCGGCGCTGGCGCTCAACGGCATGCTCTGCGCGCTGGCAGGGGCTTTTCTGGTGCTGGCGCAAAATCCTTCTTTTATTCCTAACATGACTGCCGGGCGTGGCTACATGGCGCTGGCGGCGCTGATCTTTGGCAAGTGGCATCCGGTGGGCGCGTTGCTCGCATGTTTGCTGTTTGGTTTTTTGGATGCGGTGGCAATCCGCCTGCAAGGCGTGGCGCTGCCCGGCATCGGCCCGGTGCCGGTGCAGGCGATTCAGGCGCTGCCCTATGTGCTGACAGTGATTCTGCTGGCCGGCTTCATCGGCCGCGCCTACGCGCCCAAAGCGCTGGGCGTGCCTTACGTGAAAGAGCGGTGAATCAGTTGCAAGCGTTGCAGGTTGAAGAAACTTCTTTGCAGGCATTGATCAGCGCGGCGCGCGCGGCACGCACGCACGCCTATGCGCCCTACTCGCGCTTTGCGGTGGGCGCGGCGGTGATGGATGAGCAGGGCCGCATACATGCGGGCTGCAATGTGGAGAACGCCGCGTATCCGCAAGGGTGGTGCGCAGAAACATCGGCGCTGGCGCACATGATCATGGCCGGCGGCAAGACCGTGCGTGCGGTTGCTGTGGTGGGCGATGCGGCGCAGCCGGTCACGCCCTGTGGCGGTTGCCGGCAAAAACTGCGCGAGTTTGCCCCGCTGGACACGCCGGTGATTGTTGCAGACTTGCATGGCGAGCGCTTGCGGATGACGCTGGGTGAACTGCTGCCCGCGAGTTTTGGCCCGGAGCATTTGCGATGAGCCTGCATGCGTCGATTGATACGACCGTTGCGCAGCTCAGCGCCGCGGCTGGCGCGCAAGCGCCGCGCATCGCAGTGATTTTGGGATCAGGCTGGCAGGACTTTGCGCAGCAGGTGGAAAGCCCGGTCAGCATCCCATACGCGCAGTTGCCGGCGTTTCCTGAGATTGGTGTTGAGGGTCACGCGGGTAAGCTGCTGGTCGGCAAACTGGGTGGAAATAGTGTCGCGGTGCTGTGCGGCCGTAAACATGCGTACGAGACTGGCCGCGCCGATGCGATGAAGGGCGCAATTCGCAGTTTGGCGCAGTGGGGTTGCCAGGTACTGGTGCAAACCAATGCCGCAGGCAGTCTGGATACGGCGATGCGGCCGGGCAGCGTGATGCTGATCACTGATCACTTGAACATGACGCAGCTTTCGCCCTTGGTGGGTGAAGAAGGCAGCCAGCGCTTTGTCGATATGGCGGATGCATACGGTGCCGCGCTGCGCGCGCAAGCTTTGCAGATCGCCAAAGAGGCTGGCGCCCATCTGCATCAAGGTGTGTATGCCTGGGTACTTGGCCCGCAATTTGAGACGCCGGCAGAAATTCGCATGCTGCAGCGCGCGGGCGCACAAGCGGTGGGCATGAGTTCAGTGCCGGAAACCATTCTGGCGCGGCATGCCGGCATGAGGGTGCTGGCGCTATCACTCATGACCAATATGGGCAGCGGCCTGGACGATGAAAAACTCAGCCACGCGCACACGCTTGCGCGCGCCAGCGAGGCCAGCGCGCGCGCCGTGCCACTCCTCAAAACGATTGTTGCGGGGCTCACGCCATGAATATGCAAGATGCTGCGCGCATTGCGCTGGCCTGCCTTGATCTGACCAGTTTGAACGACGCGGATACTGCGGCAGACATTGAACTGCTGTGCCGCAAAGCCCAATCGCCGCATGGTATGGCGGCGGCGGTGTGCGTGTGGCCGCGCTTTGTTGGAGAGGCGCGCGCGGCGCTGCCGGCGGCGGTGCGCGTTGCCGCGGTCGCCAATTTCCCCGACGGATCACTCGATACTGATCGCGCGGTGCGCGAGACCACGCAGATTCTCGCGGCGGGCGGTGATGAGGTGGACTTGGTGTTGCCCTACCGCGCCTTTGCCACAAACGCCGCGGGCGATCATGCCGCCTGTGCTGCGCTGGTCGCGGCCGTGCGCCGCGCGTGCGAAGGCAAAACGCTCAAGTTGATTCTTGAAACCGGAGAGCTGCGTGACCCGCAGCTGATCCGCGCGGCAAGCCAGTTGGGCCTGGACGAGGGCGCGGATTTTTTGAAGACCAGCACGGGTAAGTCGCAGGTGTCAGCAACGCTGGAGGCGGCGGGCGAGATGCTGCGCGAGATTGCGGTACATCCACGTGGCGCGAACGTGGGCTTTAAAGCCGCAGGCGGTATTCGCAAGGTGGCGGACGCGGTTGGGTATATCGAAATCACGCGTACTTTTTTAGGCGAAGCCTCGGTCACGCCCAAGCGGTTGCGCTTCGGCGCAAGCGGTTTGCTGGCCGACATTGAAGCGGTGCTCAGCGGCACCGTAAACGACACGCCGGCATCAACCGCTTATTGAGCCATGCAGGCGGCCGAAATCATTCGCATCAAGCGCGACGCAGGCGCGTTGTCTGCCGCGCAGATGGATGCCTTTGTTGCCGGGCTGAATGACGGCTCGTGGAGCGAAGGCCAGATTGCCGCGCTGGCGATGGCGATTGTGCTGCGCGGCATGTCGCGCGCGGAATGCGTGGCGCTGACGCGCAGCATGACGCAGTCCGGCGAGGTGCTCAATTGGGACGCTGCGGGGTTTGACGGCCCGATTCTGGATAAACATTCCACCGGCGGTGTGGGCGACAAAGTCAGCCTGATTCTGGCGCCGATGGTGGCTGCGTGCGGTGGCGTGGTGCCGATGATTTCCGGCCGCGGTCTGGGCCACACTGGCGGCACGCTCGACAAACTCGAAAGCCTTGCGGGGTATACGGTGCAGCCCAGTCGCGCGCAGCTATTGAAGGTGCTGCGCAGCGCGGGTTGCGCCATCGTGGGCGCCAGCGCGCGCGTCGCGCCGGCGGACAAGCGGCTCTACGCCATCCGCGATGTCACGGCCACGGTGGAATCGGTGCCGCTGATCACCGCCAGCATTTTGTCCAAAAAGCTGGCTGCGGGCCTGCAGGGGTTGGTGATCGACGTCAAGATGGGCAATGGTGCATTTTGCCCCGACCTGAAAAGCGCGCGCACCTTGGCCAGCAGCTTGACGCAGGTTGCGCGCTCTGCCGGGCTGCGCACGGAGGCGGCGATTACCGATATGAATCAAGTGCTGGGCACGACTGCAGGCAACGCGGTGGAGGTGCGCGAATCGCTTGATTTTCTGACCGGCGTCGCACGCAATGCGCGCTTGACCGAAGTCACGCTGGAACTCGGTGCGCGCATGCTCAAGCTGGGCGGCCTCGCACGCACGCACGCGCAGGCGCGCAGCCGACTCACCAAGGCGCTTGACTCCGGCGCGGCGGCCGAGAAGTTTGCCCGTATGGTGGCAGGTCTCAACGGGCCGCGCGATGTGTTTGCCAAATCGCTGCGGTTGCCGCAAGCGCCGGTGCAGCGCGTGCTGGCCGCGCCGCGCACCGGTGTGGTGGCGGCGATGGATACGCGCGCTATCGGCGCCGCCATCGTGGCGCTGGGCGGCGGGCGCAGCAAACCGGGCGACAAGGTGGACCCGCGCGTCGGCATTTCGCAAGTGCTGCCAGTAGGCACGCGGGTGCAGCGGGGCGATCCGCTGCTGCATGTGCATGCCGCGACGCCGGCCGCGGCGGAGCAAGCATTGGCGGCGTTAGCGCGCGCGGTGCAGGTGGGCGCGCGGGCTCGCGCAACGCCTGTGATTCTTAAGGACTAAGCTTTTTGAAGGCGTTTTGAGAAGGTTCTAAACACCGCTACGCAATATCCATGCGGCTTTGCAGCCATTTTTGCCTGGAAAGCCGCATCAATACTGCGTAGAGCACTTTAGAATATCTCTCAGCGCTTCTTGAGTGCAGCGAGTTGATTGTGCGGCACGATGATCGGCCCTTCCGCGCCATGCACCGCGTTGGAAAACATGAACTGCACGGGAATGCGCCGCTTGGAGAGCGTTGAGCGCACCTCTTTGAATACCTGCGTGAGCGGGTTGGCCTCAAAGATCGGTTGATCGCCGCACTCATGGCCGCGGCGCGAGTTCCAGCCCAGAAAGGACGTATCGTTCTTTTCAATCGCATCGTTCACATCTGCATCGGTGCGGAATTCGTTGATCTCGTGGTACAGCGTGCCGACCACGTTTTTCCACGGGCGGTTGAGCACGTCAATGCCGTTTTCAACGCCAGCTACGGTTTGCGAATACACGTTGGCCGAGTAATACAGCGTGACCTTCTTGCCGCCGCGGCGCACATGCACGCTGCCGTGGTAGCCGCCCAGCCCTTCCTTCGAGGTTGACGATCCCAGGCGCAGCACCATGCCGGGCGGCAGGATGAGATTGAACAGCGTGGTGGGCAAGTCGCGGTCTTTGATCAGCGCCTGATCGAACAGCTCAGTGATCTTTGCTTGCACGCCGTCTTCATCAATCGACTTGGGTGCGGCTTCTTGCAGGATGAAGGATTCACGCATCTCACACACCATCTTCGCGCCGGGAAAATACTGCGCCATCACGTTGTTCAAGCGCGGCTCGCGCATGGCCAGATCGATCGCGGTGTCGATGGAAACGATGTCTTGTTCTTTCCAGACCGTATCGCCACCGAGGTAGATGTTTTGAAACTCCATCTGCGGCACCACCTTGCCGCCGTGGTAGATCAAATCGTCTTGCACCGAGGGTGAGATACCCGGTGCGATGGCGGCGGGCTTGACCATCGCCATACCGGGCAGGCCGCTTGTGCTGTAGTAGCGCTGCTCGGCTTTGGAGTTTTTGCGCGCCTGGATGCGCATGGGGGTGACGGCGTAGGTGTACTTGGGCATGGCGGTTCCTCTCCTAGAGCATGTTGCGCAGGCCGGTCTTGATGAACGCCGGCAGGTTGAGTTGTGCGTCGATCTCGTCAAGAAATGTGCTGTCGTCCACCACCGTCAATGGATCGATGCGCATAGGCGCGACGCTGGCAGATAGTTTTGGCGCGGCCGCGGTTGCGAGAGGCCGCATTAGTGCGCGCTGCAGCGGCCGGCCGGCGCGTGAGCGCGGCGCGACTTCCACGCGCAGATCAACGCCGGTGTCAAGCAACTCATCCAGCGCCAGACGCCAGCGTGTGCCGGCGGATGCGGCGCGCGCCGCTGCGGAGACGCGCACCGGCTTTTCCGCCCGCTTGGCCATCGTCGGCAGGCGGCGCAGCGCGCTGGCGAGTTCATCGCGCGCGGCGGCGAGCGTCATGCCTTGCACCAGCGGGTCTGCGTTGGGGTGCTGCAGGAACAGCATGCGCGCCGCGCCACCGATTTGAAGCGCTTCGCCGGCAAAGCCTGCGGCCCGCATTAGCGTGCTGGCGCCAAAGCGCGGCACGCCGTTGATGACGGACAGCAACAGATCAGACTCATGCGCAGCGATGAGTTGCGTGTATGGATCACCCGCGGTGCCGGCAATCGCAATCACGTCTGCGCGCTTGCCGGCCTCAAGCGAGCCCGTCACGGCCTGCCACTCCAGCAAACGGGCTGCATCGCGCGTGACCATGGCGACCAGTTCGCGCGCGGTGAACACGTTGTGCTGCGCGCTGTAGAGCTGCGCCACTTTCAGTTCATGCAGCAAGTTGCGGCTGCCGGTGGGTGCCCAGTCTGGCCCGAGCGCAATGGGTACGCCGGCGGCTTTGGCCGCTTTGATGTTGGCGCTGTCGCCATACAGCAGCAGATTGGAAAACGGCGACCACACCATGCTGCCGCCGTTTTGCGCGAGCACCGCGTAGTCCTGCGCGGTCAGCGCCGCGGCGTGAATGCCGCATAGCGAAGGCGTGATGGCCCACTGCCCCGGTGCAAACTCAAGCGATGCAAACGCGCGGCGCGCGGTGGCGTCCACGCCTTCTGATAAATGCAGCAGAAAGCAGGTTTGCTCACGCTTTAAACGCGTGAAGAAGGCGGCGGCATCGCGCGCGGCCACATCCGGCACGCGGGTGGAGACTTGCGGCAGCGCGTCTTCATTGGTGGCTTCAACGTTGCGCACCACACCTTGAAAGTAGCGGCGGATGCCAGCTTCGTTGGCGAGCGTGATGCCCTGGCTGGTGGTGGTGCCGCCGATCAGGCATTTGGCTTCAACATAGCGGCAGATGGCGGCCAGCAGCGTATCGGTGGCGGCCAGCACCTGCATCGGCGCGCTGACAAAGCTGCGGTACTGCGCATGCCGTGCCCATTGCCCGCGGTTGCTGAACTTTTTGGGAATCTGCCACAGCGGCAATACGTTGTAGGGCAGATGGTTGTGCAGATCGATCATGCCCGGAAACAGCGTGCTGCCGGTTTCAATCACCCGCTGCGTTTCAAACCCCGGTGGTGGTGGCGCTGCGGCCGGCAGCACGGCAACCAAGCTGCCGTTTTCCATGTACAGGCGGCCGTCATTGATGACGGTAAACGCATCGTCCATGCACACGATGCGGCCCGCAAGCGCGAGCTTGGGGCTGCTTGCCGGATCGACCGGCGGTTTGCGGGTGGCCATGGCGCGGCGCTTAGTCGTCGCGGCCGATGGGGGTGATATTTACGCCGCGCGAAGTATCCAGCCGCGCGCGCCGCGCAGTGGCCGCCGCAGGTTGCGGCCCGCCGGGATTGGCCTGCGCCCAGTTGGCGATGCCGTTTTGCAGTTGCAGCGAGTAGTCCAAAGCCAGCGCGCCCGCATCAAACGGCTGCCCGGCGCGGATGTTTCGAAAGTACAGGCGCAGGGTTTCGATGTTGGCGTTGGCCGGCGGAATCGCGCCGCGCGTGGTTTCAGACAAATTAGGCCGCACCTGCGCGGTGGAGTGGCACGACAAGCAGGAGGAGCGCGGATTGTCCACCGGGCCGTTCAGGCGCTTTTCAAACCCCAGATGCTGCGGAATCTGCAGGTCTGCGTTGATCTTGGTTTGCTGCAGCGGCTGTGTGGTGCCCACGCGCGTGGGGTCGTTGCCCCACATCAGGCCCACAGGCACAAGCCGGTCCCAGGGCGTGGCGCCGGGCGCGTTGGCGTCGTAGATAAAGGTGCCAAACACCCAGCCGGTAGTGCTTACGGCGCGGGCATCGCGCACGGCCACGTCTACCTGCAGTAACCGCAGCGTGGGCCGCGTACCGGTGCCGGAGGCGCGGTTGATGTCGGCCTGCCACTCCACTGAGTTGGCAAGATAGGGCACCTCGCTCACCGGCGCCTCGGTAAAGATCAGCTTGGTGCTGACAGTTCCGACCGGAAAGCGCGCCACATCTGGATTGGGCCCGTTGGGATTGGCCCACACGCGGCCCAGCGTGTAGCCGCCGCGCGGGTTGTACACGCTGACAGCCCAGTTCTCCCACGTGCCGGCCTGATTGGGATGCAGCTCGCGCGGGCGTGAACTGCGCTCGCGCGTCAGGCCGCGGATGAACTCGCGGCCGGCCGGGCCGGCATGCATCCACGGCGCGTGATACCAGCCGCGCACGCTGTTGTTTTGCACCACAAAGTCCACTTCTTTATTGCCTTCCAGCACATAGCTCAGCACGGCTTGCATGTACTGGTTGGGCTGGGTGCGAAAGTCAAACTGCATCCAGGGCCGCACGCCCAATGCGGGGCGGGTTTGCGGATAGTCCTGCTTGAGCTTAAAGACCGGGCCGCTCCAGCCCGCGGGTGGTGGGTTGCGTGCATCGGGAAACTGCGCCCACGCGTCACCGGCGGTGGCTAGCATGGTCAGGGCACTCAAACACAGCAACAGGGGAATGCGAGAGCTTTTCATTGTTCTAATCCTCCACAGTTGGGGATGCGCGGTGCTGCAAGCGCTGAATCAGTCTTTGTTACAGGTGCCACAAGTTCAATCACATGAAATAGTGGGCGTAGAGACACATTCAAAGGCAAAGACGCAGTTTTCATGCGGTTTTCCGGCCAAAATGGCTTGAAAACCCGCATGGATATTGCGTACATGCCTTTTGAAAGTGCTTTTCACCTGGACAACACACCCTGTGTTGCCTGCTGACACAGTAGGAGAGGGTCACCCACATATGACCCACAAATGGCGCACATGCGCGCGGCGCGCCCTGCGTATTGCGGCGCTGTACCTAAAAGGTGGGAACGAAAAGACGCTGCGCGAAGCAGCGCAGCGGTTACTTGCTGAAGACCGTGCTTAGTAAGTCGAGGTGGTAACCGGGTTTTCCGTCTCACCCATCAGCACGGAGGGGCTGACGAGCTCGGGCCGGTGTTTGCGCGATGGGCTCTTGGCGGCATCGGGGCGGGCCAGGCGCTTGACGTTGCCGGAGACGTGGCCGCCTTTCCAGAGCACCACTTCGGCAAAACGGATTTTTCCTGTGACGCGGGCGGTGGAGAAGATCACCAGCTTGCCGCGCACGATCAGCTCACCATCAAACTCGCCACGGATCTCTGCGCTATTGGCATGCACCACGCCGCGCAGCACGCCGCTGCGGCCAATGGTGAGCACGCCAGTTTCCATGGTGGCATGCAGCTCGCCTTCGATGGTGGCGGCCTTGCACGTAATTTTGTCCGCGGCTTTGATGATGACATCCGTGCCCAGCGTAAACGTGCCGGCCGTGCGGGAAAAGCCGCGCACCGAAAGTGAGCTGGTGTCAGTGTGGCGGCGCGCAGGCGCAGACAAAGGCGAGGCACCTTGCACTGTTGGCAGCGGCTTGCCGCGCAGACGATTGAGCAGTTCCATCAAACCTCCCGGACGTTTATTGCGCACCCTTTTGCGTACACCACGCGGCAGACTGCACCTGGAATCACGTGAAAAACCGCGTGGATACTGGGTTTCACATATGAGACTACTGCTGGCCCGATTTGGTTGCAAGCGTTGATCGCTAAGATTGCAGCATGTTCAACAACGACAGCGCGCCGATTGCTGCGATTGCTACTGCCGCCGGGCGCGGCGGCATCGGCGTTGTCCGCCTGTCGGGCGGCAAAGAGGGTAGCCGGCTGGCCGCCGTGGCGGCAGCGGTGCTGGGCAGCTTGCCTGCGCCGCGCCATGCGCGGTACGGGCCGTTCAAGGCTGTGGACGGCAGCGTGATCGACCAAGGCATTGCGCTGTGGTTTCCTGCGCCGCACTCCTACACCGGCGAGGATGTGCTGGAGCTGCAAGGCCACGGCGGGCCGGTGGTGCTCAAATTGCTGCTGGCGCGTTGCCTTCAGGCTGGGCGCGATGCGGGCCTGCGGCTGGCCGGGCCAGGCGAATTTACCCAGCGTGCTTTTCTGAACGGCAAGCTGGACTTGGCGCAGGCCGAGGCCGTGGCTGATCTGATCGAGGCCAGCACAGAAGCCGCCGCCCGCAGCGCCAGCGCATCGCTTGCCGGTGCGTTCTCACAGGAAATTCATACGCTCACAGATCAAGTGATTGCGCTGCGCATGCTGGTGGAAGCAACGCTGGATTTTCCTGAAGAAGAAATCGAATTTCTGGAAAAGAGCGATGCCCGCGGCCAGCTTGCACGACTGCGCGCGCAGCTGGACCGTGTGCTTGATCAAGCCAAGCAGGGCGCGATGCTGCGCGCGGGACTCAAAGTGGTGCTGATCGGCCAGCCGAATGTGGGCAAAAGCTCTCTGCTTAACGCGCTGGCCGGACGCGAGGCAGCGATTGTCACGCCGATTGCCGGCACTACGCGCGACAAGGTGACGGAGACGATTGAGATTGAAGGCATTCCGCTAGCGATCATCGACACCGCCGGCTTGCGCGAGACGCAGGACGTGGTGGAGAAAATCGGTATCGAGCGCACTTGGGCGGAGATTGCAGGTGCTGATGTGATTTTGCACTTGCAGGATGCATCGCAAGACATGGCGCACGGCGCGCAGATGGATGCGCATATCGCCAGCCGCCTGCCCGCCAAGCTGCCGGTGCGCACCGTGTTCAACAAGATTGAGTTGGCCGGGCGTGCGCCAGCCGTCGACGGCGAGCGCATCTATTTGTGCGCTAAGACCGGCGCAGGCGTTGCGCTGCTGCGGCAAGAGCTGCTGAAGATCGCCGGCTGGCATTCCACCGGCGAGAGCGTGTTTTTAGCGCGCGAGCGGCATCTGCAAGCACTGAATGCAGCAAAGGCGCATTTGGAGACTGCTGCGCAGCACGCTGCGCAGAACGACCGTGTGCTCGACCTGTTTGCTGAAGAGCTGCGGCTTGCGCAAGAGCAGCTGTCGTCCATCACCGGCGAGTTCACCCCGGATGATCTACTCGGCGTGATTTTTTCGCGCTTTTGCATTGGCAAGTAAAGCGCCCGCATCGCGTGGTGCTCGCGCAAAAAGAAAGAGCCGGCTGAAGGGCCGGCTCGGTGCCGCGCAAGAGGGGAGGAGAGGGGGCAGCGCGGCCAAAATACAGCAAGAACAGTGGGCTTGATCATGCGGATGTTGAAATACAGATCCACACGCTTTTCACACCACAGCGATTCCATTCACAGTTGAAGGCAAGATGAAGTTTTGCGCTACTGTCAGAACTGACAGGTGGCTAGGCGCTGTTGCATGCGCGTCCGTGCGAAAGTGATAGGTTGTCAAGTAAGTATTTGTCTAGGTCGCGGCCCAGTGCACAATGCAAGCTAGGGGAATGCAATGATCGGCTGGCAGGACAAGAGCGTTCAAAAGTGGGTATCTGCGCAAAGCGAAGACGCGCTTTTTGAGCATGCGGCCGCCCGCGCAGCGCAACTGGGGTTTGAGTACTGTGCTTATGTTGCGAGGGTTCCGGTGCCCGTTACGCAGCCGCGCCATTTGTTTTTTAGCAATACACCGCGGCCGTGGCATGAGCGTTACCGCATCGAGCATCTGTGGGAGAGCGACCCTATGTTTGCGCAAGCGCAGCGCACAAGTTTGCCGGTGGTCTGGACCGATTTACTGTTTGAGCAAGCGCCGGAATTTGCCGCCGCCGCGCGCGAACACGGGCTCGTGTTTGGCTGGTCACAGCTGTGCATTGATGCACTGGGTGCGCGCGCGGTGGTTTCGTTCATGCGCTCGCAAGGCGAGCTGACCGACGCCGAGTTGACAGAGAAGAATGAGTCCATGGCGTGGACGGCGCAGGTGCTGCATGCCGCGATGATGATGCTCGACCGCGCGCATTTTCCCGTGCAACAGCCGGCCGAGCCGCTGTCTTACCGTGAACGTGAAGTGCTGCGCTGGACAGCGGATGGCAAAACCGCGGCTGAAGTGGCGGAGATCTTGGTGATCACCGAGCGTACGGTGAATTTTCATATCAACCGCTGCATTGAGAAGCTCAAGGTCAACAACAAGCTGGCCGCGACTGTGCGGGCGGCCATGCTGGGGTTGTTGTAGCGCGGCGGTTTTATTGCGCGATGAGCAGATCCATGCGCTTGCGTGGGTTGATGCGGGCGTGGATTTTGGCCCACAGGCCGCGCGGTGCACTGGGCGCGTTGTGTGGCGGGTGGATGATCAAGCAACCAGCCGCTTCACAGTCGCGCAGAAAGCGGCGGACTTGGTCGGCACTGGAACCGGCCAGCAATTGAAGCTCGCTCAGCGAGACGGGTCTGCTGATGCACAGCGCGGCGATGCGTGCATCAAATTTGAAGCTCTCGCCGCTGGAGATGGGTGGCATGCGTGTGAGCTGGTAAGTACAGTCGCTGCGCCATTGCGATGGGGCGGCGTGTTCGCGCATCAGCACGATCATCGCTTCCAGCGTCAACATGTGTGAGCCGGCAGCCCACTTGGGCAGTTCGGTCAGGCGGCGCACGGACACCATGTCATTGGCGTGTTGTTCGAGCGCCGCGTCACCCGCGCGCGCAAAGCAGCAACCATTGCCCAGGTCGATCACAATTGTTGGTGCGTTCAGGCTGACGAGCTGATAGATCCCCTTGCTGCCTTTGGCGAGCAAGTGCAGTGCATCGACCAGCGGCTGGGTTTTGTAAAGCGGGTCAGAAATCGTCGTCGGGCCGCTATCGACGTGTGGTTGGTTGGTAGGCTTCATGGCGTGCTCCGTGCGGTATGCGCACCTGGGCCGAAGGGGCTAGTGCATAAGGGCATCCTACAGATGCAAACAAAGCACGCCAACTGTCAGGGTTGACAGCAAAGCACAAATACAACAGTTAGTTTGAGTGCGCTTTCAAGGCCATTTACGCAATATCCATGAGGGTTTTCAGCCGTTTTTGCCTAAAAAGGCCCATGGATATTGCGCTAGGCTATGTTCTACCGCAAAAAATACCGTGTTGCCCGCGTTACTTGGATGCGGCTTATTTCTTTGCGGCCTTTGGTGCAGGTCCAGACAGACCGGCAAAGCTGGTGCGGATCAGAATTTCAATAATCTCTTCATCTTTGTACAGCCCGCCGAGCTTGAGAAAGTCCAGCACCGGGTCACAGGCGCGGGCAAAGATGGTGTACAGCACCGCTTCAGGCGGCAAATCTTTGGCGATGCTGCCGTCTTTTTGCGCTTTGGTGATCAGCTCACCCAGCGCATCGCTCACCTCGAGTAGGCGCGCCATGTAGCCCTTGTGTGCCACCAGCGCGGTGCGGATAGTGCTGCGGGTCGAGGGCAGCATTGGCAGCGTGCCTTCCAGATGCTGCGCGAGCGCCCAGCGCAGCAAATCCTTGATGCGCTCGGTCGGCGGCGCTTTTGGGTCTTGCGCTTTGAGGTGGGCCAGCGTGCGCTCCAGCAGGCGCATCATCGCGGCGGCGGCCAACTCTTCTTTGGAATCAAAGTGTTTGTACAGACTGGGTTTGGCAATGCCCACGTCGGCGGCCACCTCGTCCATCGTCATCAGGTCATAGCCCTTGGTGGCGAGCAGACCGTTGACGGAATCCAGAATCGCGTCTTCGCGCGCCTTGAGCTGCTGCTCTTTGAACGAGGGCTTTTTGACCGCCGCTTTGACCGGAAGCTTAGGGTTTACGCGCATATCCATGGGCTTGACTTTCGAGTTCAAGAAGATTCCAATGCGTTCTCGATGCTACTGACTAGTAACTAATTATGCCTGAACGGTAGCAAAACGCGGATTAAGAGCTGGTTGTTGAACTCGATGGTAGCAGTTCTTCCAGCGCTTGGCGCAAACAATTCATCAGGCTGTCTCTCCTCTCATGAAAGGGCAACATCATGAAATTCATCAAGCTCACTTTGGCGGCCTTGGCCGCCTCATTTTTGGCAGCCTGCGGCGGCAGCGATGACCCGGCGCCCGTACCAACCCCTACGCCAACGCCTACCCCGGTGTCGATTGTGGCCACCGCGCAAGCTACACCCAGCCTGTCTACGCTGGTGGCGGTCGTGACCTTTGCCAGCGAAAACAATGATCTTGTGAATCTGCTTTCCAATCCCGGCACGCTCACGGTATTTGCGCCGTCGAACGCGGCGTTTGACGCGCTGGCGGTGGAGCTGACCGGCAACGCAAGCGCGAAGGCGACCGATTTGCTCACGCCGGCCAACAAAGCGCTGCTACGCACGGTGCTGCAGTACCACGTACTCACGAGCACGGTGCGCGCGGCGCAGATTCCGTTTGGCAAGCCGATCACCACGGCGCAGGGCGGAGTGTTCAAGATTGATACCGGTACGCCGCCGGTCATTACCGATGGCCGCAACCGCAAGACCAATATCACCGCCACGGATATTCCTGCCAGCAATGGTGTGGTGCATCTGGTAGACAAAGTGCTGCTGCCGGCGGACAAGAACATTGTGCAGACCGCGCAGGCGCTTGCTGCTGCAACGCCGCCACAGTTCACGATCTTGGTTGAAGCGGTTGTGGCTGCCGGCTTGGTCGATACGCTTTCTGGCCCCGGCCCGTTCACCGTGTTTGCACCGACAGACGCCGCGTTTGCCAGCGCGTTGCAAGAACTGGGCATCACTAAAGACGCGCTGTTTGCCAACACGGCCTTGCTGACAAAAATCTTGACCTATCACGTGGTGCCTGCACGCGTGTTCAAGGCCGATGTGCCGGTGGGTGCGCCGATCACCACAGTGCAAGGCGAAACCTTTACGGTGAACGCGCAGCTGGCCATTACCGATCAACGCGCGCGCACCGCCAATATTGCCGCCACGGACGTGTTGACCAGCAACGGCGTAATCCACGTGATCGATAAGGTGATTCTGCCCAAGCCATAAAGCAGGCGCCCGCGCAGTGTGCATAAACACGGTAGGGGCAGGCACTGCCCCTACCGAAAAGATAATTTGATTAACTGTATGGTATATTTATTTACCAATTAGTTGGTCAAGCGACAAGTTAAGCGATAAAACCTCTCTTCCTCCGCTGTTTTTCCCTTCTCTCAAGGAGTTGTTTATGTTCAAGAAAATGATTGCTGCATCTTTACTGAGTTTTGGCGCCGTAGGCGCGAGCTTTGCCGCAGATATTGTGGATACCGCTGTTGCCGCCGGCAGCTTTAAAACTCTGGCCGTCGCATTGAAAGAAGCCGGTCTGATTGAAACCTTGAAGGGCAAAGGCCCGTTCACCGTGTTTGCGCCGACCGATGAAGCCTTTGCCAAAGTGCCCAAGGCGGACCTTGACGCGCTGCTCAAGGACAAAGCGGCGCTGACGAAGGTGCTGACCTATCACGTGGTGCCAGGCAAGGTGATGGCCAAGGATGTGAAGCCGGGCGCGGTCAAGACCGTGCAAGGCGGATCGTTCATGGTCAAAGCCGAAGGCGGCAAAGTGATGGTGGACGGTGCGACTGTGACCAAGACCGACATCGCTGCGAGCAACGGTGTGATTCACGTGATCGATAGCGTGATCATGCCCAAGTAATTGCGCAGACCTGTGCGTAATGCAAAAGCGCCCTGCGGGGCGCTTTTGTTTTGTGTGGAGCGTATTTAGAAGTGCTTTACGCAATATCCATGCGCCTTTCGGAGCAAAAATGCCTCAAAAAGCCCATGGATATTGCGTAATGCAATTCCTTAAGTGTGCTGATTACTGGATATTGCTCTTGGGACATGCCCGCGAAAAGTGCAGCAAGGGGGATGTTTTTTCTGCGCAATCGCATCAAATGCGACGCACGCGGAAATGTCCGCTTTTTCTTTTCACAGGAGTTCAACATGCTCAAGAAAACCGTTGTTGCTTCAGCCCTGGCTTTGGGTGCGCTGGGCACTGCATTTGCAGCGCAAGATATTGTGACCACCGCTGCCGGCGCGGGCAACTTCAAAACACTGGAGACTGCACTAAAAACCGCGGGCCTGACCGACACGCTTAAGGGCAAAGGCCCGTTCACCGTGTTTGCCCCAACCGATGAAGCGTTTGCCAAAGTACCCAAGGCCGATTTGGATGCGCTGCTCAAAGACAAAGCCAAGCTCACCAAAGTGCTGACGCATCACGTGGTGCCGGGCAAGGTGATGGCCAAAGACGTCAAGGCCGGCAAGGTCAAGGCCAAGGACGGCTCTGAGCTGAACATCACCACCGACGGCGGTGTGAAGGTGAGCGGCGCCGCGGTGACCAAGACCGACATCGTGGCCAGCAACGGCGTGATTCATGCGATTGATACGGTGATCATTCCGAAGTAGGGCAATACGCAGTATCCAAGGTGAGCGCGGGATTTCGGCAGGCGCTGCCTGCCGCCGCGTGAACGGCGAGCGCTTGCAAGCGCGAGCTCCCTGCGCTCAAGCAAGTATTTGCGCGCCTTTCCAGCCATTTTTGGCTGGAAAGGCGCGTATTCATTGCGTGTTCAGATTTCGATCCGGCCCACAGGTGAATCGATACTGGCGCGCAGCGCTGGCGTGCCGCGCGAGACGATCAGGCGCACCGCGCGGTCCATCTTGAAGTGAATCGCCTTGAGCAGCAGCTCGGTTTCGTCCGGGTCGCGCACGGTCAGTTCGAGCTGCACCAGGCGCAGGCCCGCTTCGGGCAGGTTCTGGCAGGGATGCAGCACGGAGCGCCATTCCAGCAGCAGCGGCACCGCGCCGCCCTCATGCAGTTTGCCGCCTGCGGGCAGCGACATTTGCCAGCGGTAGCGGTCGCGCTTGAAGTCGTGAATCTCGCCACCCAACACCTTGCCGGCATCGGCCAGGGCGTCGGTGCGCGCGGCCCAGGCGATCAGTTGCGGGCCGCGACGTTTAAGGCGCTGCTTGGTCGCGGTTTCGCTGAGGGTGAACCAGCGTGGGTGTGGTGGCTCGGGTAGGCTCGCGTCAATCGCGATCAGTTCCAGATACGCTGAGTCAGACAGTTTGATAAGCGCGTTGTGCGTGCCCATGGTGGTGTGCTGCCCGCCGCGCTGCGCATCAACGCCGAAAGTTTGCCGTGCCCAATAAATCGCCTCATCCAGTTGATTGGCGGCGATGACAATATGATCAAGTGAAGTATCCACAAGGGTGCCATTCTTCTTGGTCTGTTACAGTTTCGTCAATCAATCATTTGCGCGATGTACCTTTTTCGTGAGTGCCTGTGGAACCATGGCAATGGGGTTTGCTGCTTGCTGCAGCATTGGGGGCAGGGTTTGTTGACGCAGTCGTAGGCGGCGGCGGGCTGATTCAAACGCCGGCGCTGTTTTCGGTGTTTCCTTCTGCGTCCGGCGTCGCGCCTGCTACGCTGTTTGGTACCAACAAGCTCTCTGGTATTTTTGGTACGACCGCAGCCGCGTGGCGCTACGCCAAAAGCGTGGAGGTGCCGTGGCGCGCGGTGATTCCGGGCGCGATCGCGGCGCTCATTTTTTCGGTGCTGGGTGCGTGGGCGGTGACGGTGCTGCCGTCTGAGTTTTTGCGCAAGCTGCTGCCTATCGTGCTACTCGTGGTCTGGCTGTACACGCTGTTCAAAAAAGACTTGGGCGGCACGCATAAGCCGCGCTTGTCGCATAGCGCAGAAATGTGGGCCGGCGCAGGCCTAGGGGCGCTGCTGGGCTTTTACGACGGCTTTTTTGGCCCTGGCACCGGCAGCTTTTTGGTGTTTGCGTTCGTGCGCGTGTTTGGCTTTGACTTTTTGCGCGCATCAGCCGCGAGCAAATTGATTAATGTTGCGTGCAATGTCGGTGCGCTGGCGCTGTTTATCCCTACCGGGCATGTGATGTGGGCGGTAGGGCTGGCGATGGCGGTATGCAACGTGGCCGGGTCACAGCTGGGCAGCACAATGGCGTTGCAAAAAGGCGCCGGATTCGTGAGATTTGTATTCATACTCGTTGTTTTTGCGCTGATACTACGCACCGGCTATGACGCGTACCTACGCTGATTGGCAAAATAGGGATTGTTAAGCAACAAGACAGAACCAGAACGTAGACACATAATAAAAACATCACCGGGGCAGACATGCAGTTTGATACTGTTTTTGAGCGCACTGATTCTGGTGTGGCTGAAATCCATGAGAAGAGCAACCGCTTGACGCAAAGCGAGCGGCTGGTACTCATCATGACGGACGGCAGAACCGACGTTGCCACGCTGATTGAAAAAATGCCCAGCCTGTCGATGCCGCGTGTGTTCCGTGCGCTGGCAAAGCTGCAAGACCTTGGCCTGATGACCCAGCAGATTGTTGCCCCGGTGGGCCATGGCAACGCCAATGACGCGATTGCGCCAGAAGTGGTGGAGCGCTTCCTGGAGCAGACGGATCTGGATCCTGCCACCATCATCCGACCGGATATGGACGATTTCTCGCCCACGACGTTGCCACCGGCGATGTCGCTGCGAGATCCCACGCGGCCGCCGCGCGACGACACCGAGCTTGAGCGCCGGCTCAAAGCCCTGATGGGCGAAACGCCCAAGTTTGCGCGCGAAGACCCGCCCACGCGTGGCCCCATTGTTCCCGCAGCGATGCCCATCCCTGTGCCCGTAACAGATGTTGCACCAGAAGAGGTGGTACGCGCCGCGCGGCAAGCCGCAATGCAGCCGGCCGCCCCAGTGATTCCGCCGGCCCCGCCGCCCATGCGGCCGCCGATGCCGCCGCCCGCGCTGCCGCAACAACCTACCCGGTCTGTGCCGGTGCAAACGCCCGACTTGGCTGCGTCACAGCGCTTGCCCCGCATGACCCAGCGGGTGCCCGTACAGCCGCCACCACCGCCCCGCCAATCGTGGATGCTGTACGCGCTAATGGCAGTGGGCGCTGCACTGGTGGCCTATGCACTGGTGCGAGCGCTGATGCGGTAATTCGGTTTGCCGCGGATGTGATTTGCGGTGGCTGTTCCACGTGAAACACACGGCGAACAGATTCTTGCGGACTGTCTTTGTTTGCAAGCGCTTTCTATAATGGCGACTTTGCGGCGCAGATGCGGCGCTTCTTCTTGATATCCGCCGCCCGAAAGTTGCACACCTTCCATGCTGTACCCCACCGAATTTGACGTAATTGTTGTTGGCGGCGGCCATGCCGGCGCCGAGGCCGCGCTGGCCAGCGCACGCATGGGAGCGGCCACGCTGCTGCTCACCCACAATATTGAGACGCTGGGGCAGATGAGTTGCAACCCGTCCATCGGCGGCATCGGCAAAGGCCATCTGGTCAAGGAAGTGGATGCGCTAGGCGGCGCGATGGCGATTGCCACCGACGAGGCGGGGATCCAGTTCCGCATTCTCAACAGCTCCAAAGGCCCGGCGGTGCGTGCAACAAGAGCGCAAGCGGACCGCGTCTTGTTCAAAAAAGCGATCCGCGGCCGGCTGGAAAATCAGCCAAACCTCACGCTGTTCCAAGGTGCTGTGGATGACTTGATGGTGGAGGGCGACCGGGTGGTGGGCGCCGTGACCCAGGTGGGCATCCGCTTCCGCAGCCGCGCGGTGGTGCTGACGGCCGGCACGTTTTTGGACGGCAAGATCCATGTAGGCCTGCAAAACTACACCGGCGGGCGGGCGGGCGATCCGGCGGCGGTGTCTTTGTCTGCCCGGCTGAAAGAACTCAAGCTCCAAAATGGCACGAATGGCTTCGCCATGGGCCGCCTCAAAACCGGTACGCCGCCGCGCATTGATGGCAAAACCATCGACTTTTCGCAGCTCGCGCAGCAGCCCGGTGATGGCATGCCCGGCGCAGAAAACCCGTGCATGCCGGTGTTCAGTTTTATGGGCGATGCCTCTATGCATCCGGCGCAGTTGCCGTGCTGGATTACGCATACCAACGAACAAACCCACGCCATCATCCGCGGCGGGCTGGACCGCAGCCCGATGTTCACCGGCGTGATCGAAGGCGTCGGCCCGCGCTACTGCCCGAGTATCGAAGACAAAATCCACCGCTTTGCCGACAAGGAAAGCCACCAGATTTTTCTGGAGCCGGAAGGGCTGACCACGCACGAGATCTATCCCAACGGCATTTCCACCAGCCTGCCGTTTGACGTGCAGCTTGCCCT